>NZ_PQTC01000052.1:0-7411 GCF_003850715.1 Enterobacter sp. 301B | reverse complement strand
ATCCCCCCTTACCCCCCTTTCCCTCTTCCCCATAAAAACGTACTACTTCCCTAGTACATATGAGGAGTTGGGTCAGTTGGTTGCCAACCTGAACAGGCACCTTTAAGCCTGCTCTGTTCGGGTACCTTTAAACCCGAAACAATGAGGAGCGCGATTGCGATCCAGCCAGGGGAGGTTCGGCGGTATACCCCTGTAAAGCTCTGCCCTGATTTCTTACAAACAGGCGAAGCCTTGTGTTTGCTTCATGCCTTGCCCGGTTCTCCTTGCGGTAGGAAACGGGTTCAGCCTCGAACGTCTCCTGATACACAGCTGCATAACGCTGGATAGCTTTTTGTCGTGCAGTAGGTATCAGGCTAAGTAACTGCTGCTTAATCCACTCGGCATCAGCTTGTGAGTGGGTATCTGGCAGCAGTGCGTTATCGAAGTTGGTCTCCGGTATGTTCATCGGAAAAAACCTCATCCAGACTGGTTTCATATCCGAGCTGCTTAAAGGCGCTCACAATGCGTTTCCCAACTTCAATATCTGGGATTCGACGACCAGTTTCGTAGTGGCTAACGGCCCCTTGAGAGCTAGCGATCAACGCTGCCAGCTCACCCTGGGTCACTTTTGCTTTCAGCCTTAGGCTCTTAATACCGCTCATTCGGATAGTTCCTATCTAAATAATACATAACGTACTATACACACATAAAACAATAATACAAAATGGAAGTTGCTCAAAAAATACGGATTGTAATAATCATGTCTATGAAACAGAGATGGCAGGACCTGGCCAAATCCAGGATGAAAGAAGTCGGAATGACTCAAGAACAGCTAGCTGAAGCACTCGGTATGACACAGGGTGGGCTAGGCCATTGGCTGAACGGAAGACGTGAACCAAACCTGGAGGTCATAGCAAAAATTTTTAAAATTCTACAAATGCCAGGTTTTGTGGTTGACGCTGACGGCGCAGTGAGCGACGCAAGAGCTGATCATAATGTGTCATTTCACGCCATGAATGAATCGAAAGGAAGCTACCCCGTAATCAGTTGGGTCAGCGCAGGGGATTGGATGGAAGCAGTGGAGCCATATCATAGGCGCGCGATCGACCGCTGGTATGATACAACCGTGGAATGTTCAGAAGACTCATTCTGGTTAGATGTCAGAGGGGATTCGATGACATCGCCAGCCGGGCTTAGCATTCCTGAAGGCATGGTTATACTGGTCGATCCTCAGGTTGAACCCATCAACGGAAAGTTAGTTGTCGCTAAACTCGATGGGGATAACGAGGCCACTTTCAAAAAGCTGGTTATCGATGCTGGTCAACGATTCCTCAAGCCGTTAAACCCTCAATACCCGATCATTCCCATAAATGGTAATTGCCGTATTATCGGCGTCGTGGTCGATGCAAAAATAACCAACCTGCCATAGTGTACGAGCCGCGAAAGCGGCTTTTTTTATTCCCTCCGTCACAAAATCAAACAAAAAAACCTTAACAAACATCTAGATAAAAATTAATACATCAGATTAATCCGTTTTGTATTGACGATGGTTAATACGTTATGTATTGTTTAATCATCAACAAGCAAACGGAGCAGGAAGATGAGCACTCAACAATTGGTATCTGAAAATGGTCCCATCCACCAGCTAGCTATGGATATTGATCGCGTGGTAAACGTGCTTGAATATGCCGAATCTGATCCAGATACTGGCTATAAGCCAGCAGCCCTCATTCAAATTTGCATTAACCAATTAAAGAAAAATCTTTCAGTTATAAATCGCGAAATCGGGCATGATTGGCCGGAGAACAAACAATGATAACTGATACTGTAGTTCTCAATAAAGATGAAACAAGCTCTATGGTCATGAGTTGGGCGCACGATATAACTTGTTGTTCATCTTCATTATGGTTACTCCTTGAAAAAATGACCTCCGAGGAAGAAATAAGAGAACACGCATTAATTACTTTAGTTGTAAAAACATTAGAAGAAGTAAACGAACAAATAAATAACTTCGAAATTAAATCACTATAAATAAAAACAATTAATAAAACACCTTAAATGGTGTGACCAAACTCACCCTGAGGAAATGAAAATGCAAAATTCCGTCGCAATTAATCAGCCAGTTAAAACCCCTCAAATGCTGTTCGGATCTGACAACATCAATGACTTTGGCAACCGCGTACAAAGCTGCCGGATGGAAGGTGATTCAATGCAGTCGACCATCGAACCATGTGAGGTTGTGGCTTTCGTTGATTGCGGTGGACGTGCGCTTACCTCTGGCATTTATGTTTACACAATGGATGCTTTTGGTCGCCCATGCCTTTTCATTAAGAGAATTGAGCCATTAGCTGATGGCTCATTAAAAATCATCTCTGATAACCATCATTACGAAACTTTCATCCTTAATACCGATGAACAGAAAGAAATCAAAATTTACGGTCGGGTGGTGCTTCTTTGGCTGTGAGGCGCTTCGTATGACTTTCATCATTGATAAATCGGCATATAGAACAGCATGCCTTTATGCGGCCTGCGGTTACGAGGTAATCGCTCGACTTTACCTTAAAAAAGCATATGGACGGTAATTATGAGCATTTTAAAAGGCAGGATATTCAGGGTGTGAATATCAAAGCAGAACAGTTATCTGGTTTGTCGCAAACATTATATGAATATCACGACAAGCTCGACCGATTTCAACTTAAAACTCTATGTGCTCTGGTTTATGACCTGGCCGCTGAGATTCACGGATGGACCGAAAAGGAGGAAGAAATAGTTATGAGTTTGGAGGAAGAACAGCGCAATGGATAAATTAATAGAAACATATCGACGCCGAATACTTAAAGCCTCGTTATTACGCCACCAGCGTAAAACCGGAAGCACCTGCATCATTATTAATATGCCTAAGGGGGGAATAAACACCGTCGAATTAACAGAAATACTGCTTGATGGTCTGTTGAGACGATTCGAAAAGCTGGCTCTCAGTGAATACGGGAATATTGACGGCGTAAAAGCCATCAGAGGAATTTACAGCAACGCCGTAGATGTGAATGGCAGCGGTGAGTTCCTGACAGAAAGCGGAAAGGCATTAATCGACGAGCTCATTTCTGAGCTGGTTGAGTTTGCCAAGAAACAAAAATCAGTCACAGCGGAGACAAGCCATGAGTGATCAGACACCAATTATCACGCACGAACCAGTAAATATCGTGCTGACAATCGAGAACGGGAAAGTTATCCACGCGCGCCCGGTTCAGAACGGCGAGGTTACAGCATCGCTGGAGACTTTTTTATGGATGGCTGAACGCGCCGGTTACACGATCACCCCACCTGCAGGAGAGAAGGACAATGGCCCTGACAGCGATACGAATTCCTGAGTGGGTGCACCTGCAGGCGGTCCATGTCCTCCGCCAGTTCAGAGCCAGGCGGATTCATCCCTGCCGTATGCACGGCTCCGGAAACCTGAGCCTGAGGGTTAATCGCCGCTGGCGGCTGCTGTCCCGAGACGGCGGCCAGAACTGGGAAGTAATGAGCCATGAACTATACAGCAAACTGAAGGACAGAAAATGAAAGCATTCTTCCTTTCTCTGCTGTTTGGCCTGTTGCTGGTGGCCGTCGTGTTCGGCGCGCTGATTGAGTATAAATTTTTGATAGGTTTCTGAGGCATGCCATGAAAAAAGGTACCACTGAAATTATTGAACGCTGGACCCGTTTAGCGGTCGAGGCCAAAGAGCTGGGGCTCGCCACCATTCCCATCGATCCGGAAAACATGTTGATGGTGCTGGGGGATCTGCCGGCCAGTTCGGCTGAAAAGTCAGCCGATTACCAGAATGACTATCAGGCTGCGATCGACATTCTGCGCAAGAGAGCGGCCAGCGAACTTGATGGCGGTTTTAGAGCGCACCACAACGCACTTATCTATGCGGCAAATGAACTGGAAAATGCCCAGGCATTTGGGCGGGAGGTCAGTCATGAGTCTTGACTGTGTACCCCTTTCTACGTACTGCAGGGACGCGGGGGAAACGGTAGAAGCCGTTAACAAACGGATACAAAGGGGGTTATGGAAGGAGGGAGTACATGTATTAAAAGTCGATGGCGTTAAAGAACGCTGGATTGACTTAACGGAGGTTTCAAAGTGGGCAAGAAAGAACAAGGATCATTATCTCTCCCAAGAGGAGTAACCATCCGCCAGCATAAAACTGGCGACACTCTGGTTATCACTTTCACATACAAAGGGGTTCTGTGCCGGGAGCCCCTCTCCAAAATGGAAGCAAACGCGCGCGGTGTGAAGTACGCCGAGCGCCTGCTCGGGGAGATACAAAACCAGATCGTCAGTGGCACCTTTGAATATGCGAAATATTTCCCCAACTCCAAAAAGCTGGAGCTGTTCGGGGTGGTAAAGAAAACCAAAAACATAAAGTCTTATCTGGACGAGTACCTGAAAATCTGCCAGAACCGCAACCTGTCCCCGTCGACTATCAACGGTTATGAAAAATGCCTGTCGGCGCTTTCAGCTCTGCATAAACTCCACGTGTCAGAACTGACGCCAGCGGTCCTTAAAAACTGGATAGCCAGCCGGAAAACAAAGCTGAAAACGACCAGGAATAACCTTTCGTTTCTGCGCAGCGCCATCGATGAAGCTGTTACGGATGGCCTGCTGACCATTAACCCGGTAACCCTTGTCAGCGCCAGCCGGTACCACGTGATCGACAGCAGCCCGAGCGCCGACGATTACGAGGTTGACCCGTTCACGCCAGCGGAAACCCTCGCCATTTACCAGAGCTGCAGGTACCCGGAATGGGAAAACCTGTTCCGCTTTGCTTTCAATACCGGTCTGCGGAGCTCCGAACTGTGCGCGCTGCGCTGGACTGATCTCGACACCATAGCGAACACAGCTCACGTACAGGCGGCCAGTGTCGTAGGGGTACTCAAAGGCACCAAGACAAAAGCCGGTACCCGTAAGGTTGAGCTGAACAGTGAGGCGCTGGCTGCCCTGCAGGCGCAGAAGCAATACACCTTTATGAAAAGTGAGTTCATATTCAGCGATCCAAAAACGGGAGAACCCTGGGCGAACGCCGACGCGATCCGTAAAAAAGCATGGGTGCCGACCCTGAAAAAAGCTGGCGTGCGCTATCGTAACCCGTACCAGACGCGGCACACCTTCGCCACCAAGCATATTAGCCAGGGCGTTAACCTCTTCTGGCTTGCCGGACAGATGGGCCACAAAGGGCCGGAAATGATATTCCGCAACTACGGTAAATACCTGGCTGAATATGACGGTAAAACCGCGATTTCAGCCGCTCTGTAGCGGGGTAAATATTTCAAAATGTTGGACAGAATCAGGACGTTAGACAGACCTCAATATGCACGTAAAATGCACTCGAAGCCTGACACGGAGAAAATATTTTTTATTTTCAACGATTTATACTCATTTCAGACGCGAGTTCAACTCCCGCCAGCTCCACCAAATATTGATGTACTGAAGTTCAGTAAAGTCTACTAAGCCCGCACAGCACAAGCTCTGCGGGCTTTTTTACGTCTATTGTAGTCTAGCGAGAATTGCTGAGAACTACGAGTTATGGCACCCTGAATGGGACCCACTAAGAAGGGTCCAAAAACCGAGGGTCCCAAAATGGCAAAAATCGCTAAGAAGCTCACTGACACTGAAATCAAAAGCACCAAGCCAGCCGACAAAGAAATCAACTTGTTTGACGGTGATGGTTTGATCCTGCGAATCGCTCCTCTCGCAAAAGGAGGGAAGAAGAATTGGTATTTCAGATATGCGGTGCCAGTGAGTAAGAAAAGAACCAAAATGAGCCTTGGGACCTACCCTCACCTCACTCTGGCAAGAGCAAGAGCCTTGCGAGATGAATACCTTTCCTTGCTTGCCAATCGCATTGATCCTCAAGTCCATAACAACAATAAAGCTAATGCCTTAAAGAATGCTACTGAACACACTCTCCAAACCGTGGCAAGGAAATGGTTAGATGAGAAGGTAAAGACCTCAGGTATCTCACAAGACCATGCAGAAGACATCTGGCGAAGCCTGGAGAGAAATATCTTTCCCGGCTTGGGTAATGTTCCTATCAATGAGATCCGCCCCAAACTCTTAAAGCAACATCTCGATCCTATTGAGCAAAGAGGAGTCCTCGAAACTTTACGGCGAATCATTTCCCGATTAAATGAAATTTTTCGTTATGCTGCAACTGAGGAACTTATCGAGTTCAATCCTGCTGATAACCTTGGGCAACGGTTCAGTAAGCCGAAGAAACAGAACATGCCAGCATTACCCCCTTCCGAACTCCCCCGCTTCCTGGTTGCTCTAAACAATGCTTCTATCCGTTTAGAAACAAGGCTACTGATTGAGTGGCAACTTCTCACATGGGTTCGCCCTGGTGAAGCTGTTCGCACAAGATGGTCAGATATTGATATAGAAACCGGCATGTGGAACATACCATCCGATTTTATGAAAATGAAGAAGCCACATAAGGTCCCATTAAGTAAAGAAGCTTTGCGAATATTGGATTCAATGAAAGCCATCAGTGGGCACAGAGAGTGGGTTTTCCCCAGTATCAAAGCTCCACTCAATCATATGCATGAACAAACAGCGAATGCGGCCATAATCCGTATGGGCTTTGGTGGAGAGCTTGTAGCCCATGGAATGAGATCTATTGCACGAACGGCCGCAGAGGAGTCGGGTAAGTTCAGGACAGATGTCTTAGAAGCGGCCCTTGCTCACTCGAAGAAAGATGAAATAATTGCCGCATATAATCGCGCAGATTATCTCGCAGAACGAGTGGTTCTCATGCAATGGTGGAGCGGCTATGTGCAAGCTCAAAGGTTAAAAGCTTATGCTGCCTAAACAATTGACAAAGCAGAAAAGAAAATAAGTACTATATTTCCCCGTAGCAATAATACCAAAGTTATTGCTACCAAAGGGTACTTAAAGCTGTGGAGTGACCTGATATGGATAACCTTTTTGTGTCTTATGACCGCTTTCAGATATCAAATATAAATGTTTTTTTTGCACGAGACCCTATGACATATAAGAGCCTGCGAGCCACATAATTTTGATGTGCAGGGCTACAATCTATAATGTCATTCCAATTTGGTATTTTTCCATTTAATAGCCCGGTGCAAATAATGACATCGTACTCATCTCCTTTTGTCGAATGACAAGTCGTAATTTTAACTCCGCTTTTAAAATTAAAAAAAGAATGAAGATCATTTGCCCTATAGTTCATACTATATTTAGCCATTCGTTTTTTAGTAGCATCTATCAAGCAGATCATTTCTTTATAAGCATAGCTTTGATGACCTGCCCCCACGATTAGATACAACACTCAGTTAGTAACGTCGGAATCTTCATTCTCAGAATGACCCTTTCTCCAGCCCGCTGCAAATTCAGACGGTGTCTGATAATTCAGCGTGGAGTGCGGGC
>NZ_PQTC01000051.1:0-8050 GCF_003850715.1 Enterobacter sp. 301B | reverse complement strand
GCCCGCACTCCACGCTGAATTATCAGACACCGTCTGAATTTGCAGCGGGCTGGAGAAAGGGTCATTCTGAGAATGAAGATTCCGACGTTACTAACTGAGTGTTGTATCTAATCGTGGGGGCAGGTCAGGTCAGCGCAACGTGTCGTTGACCGTGTTTTTAGACGGACGGTCAGTGCGCTTTACGGAATTGATGTCATCCTGCGCATCATTGGCGATGAGAACGAAATTGATGAAGTGGAACAGATCATTAGCCAGTTGATCGAGGATTGCGCTAAAGCGGTAGACAACGAACAAGCTCGTTTGGACAAACTGATGGAGTCCAACGGCATCGATGAAGTACCTGACTACACCGACCCGATTACCTTCAACGCCAAAATCAGCTCGCCTCAGGTTGGCCAGTTTGTCGGCTTAGTTCGCAAACTCGATGCGTTGATGATCTCAATGGACACACTCTGGTTATCTAGCGTGCTTAGCAATAAGCAACGTGTTGATGGCAACTACGCATGGCAACAGCGCATTATCAAACTGGCTCGGCGCATTATCAAACTGGCTCGGCGCATTATCAAACTGGCTCGGCGCATTATTGATATCGAAATTCGGGTAATGCTGCCAACTTACTGATTTAGTGTATGATGGTGATTTTAAGGTGCTTGCGTGGCTTCCATTTCCTTCAGATGTCCTTCCTGCTCCGCTACTGAAGGCGTGGTGCGTAACGGCAAAAGCACTGCCGGACATCAGCGCTATCTCTGCTCTCATTGCCGTAAAACATGGCAACTACAGTTCACTTACACCGCCTCTCAGCCCGGTACGCACCAGAAAATCATTGATATGGCCATGAATGGCGTCGGATGTCGCGCCAGTGCACGCATTATGGGCGTTGGCCTCAACACGATTTTACGTCACTTAAAAAACTCAGGCCGCAGTCGGTAACCTCGCGCATACAGCCGGGCAGTGATGTGATTGTCTGCGCGGAAATGGACGAACAGTGGGGCTACGTCGGTGCTAAATCACGTCAGCGCTGGCTGTTTTACGCGTATGACAGGATACGGAGGACGGTTGTGGCGCACGTCTTCGGTGAACGCACTCTGGCCACACTGGAGCGTCTTCTGAGCCTGCTGTCGGCCTTTGAGGTCGTGGTATGGATGACGGATGGCTGGCCGCTGTATGAACCCCGCCTGAAGGGAAAGCTGCACGTTATCAGCAAGCGTTACACTCAGCGCATTGAGCGACATAACCTGAATCTGAGACAACATCTGGCAAGGCTGGGACGGAAGTCACTGTCGTTCTCAAAATCGGTGGAGCTGCATGACAAGGTCATCGGGCATTATCTGAACATAAAACACTATCAGTAAGTTGAAGTCATTACCCGAAATTCGAGCACGAAAATCAGCTAAAGCAAAGGGTAAAGAAGCAGAAGTTGAACAAGCGGTGCCTTCAACCGATGACGAAATCACTGAAGAGGAAACAGATACCCCCGCCAACTAGCCAACTGGGCTCCCCTCAACTAGCCCCTCTCTAAGGGGCTCTTCAAAATTTGGTGTTGTGGATTTTGTAACACAGTTTTGGGACAAAAACGTGTCAGCGCCTTTACTAAATTAGAAAGTCCTGAATAACTACAGGTATTGCAAAGTCACGTAATTAAAAGTCCAGTATTGCTTAAGGTTTAGTCTATGAATAAACATTAAATAATGTCTACTTCCACCAGAACCCCAAAGTGATCCGATACAACCGGATAAAAATCGTTATTAAAAATCACCTGATGCTGCTTTACCACCATCGGTTGATTACTAAGAACCAAATCAATGCGTAGCGCTTGGCTATTTTGTTCCCAACCGTCAATATTTTTAATTACAGTAGTTCCGGAGTCTTTTATTTCTGCTATTTCATAACAATCTATCAAACCGCACTGTAATACATAATCATAACCTTCATTGCGTATATGGCTTGGGTTGTTGAAATCACCTAATAGAAAGCTCAACTCTGTTGATAATGTTGCCTTTATTCTGTTGAACTGGTCCTCAAATGAGCTCTCTGAGTCACTCCACCAGCCGCAATGACAATTATAAAGATTGAAATCACCTCGTTGAGAAGTGACCTTAATACGCACTGCTCGCCTATGTTTCCAAAAGTTCACATCATAGTTATCACTTAGGTCAATGACCTCATGCTCGACAATCGGCAGTCGCGTCAAGAATGCCAGTCCCTCTTGATATACGTCATAACTTTGATGAACGAAATCCCATGTAAGTTGGTAGTGATAGCCGTATTCCATGAGTTTTTTCTGTAATAAATATCCATAGTTATCAGCGAGCACGGTGTGATTAGTTAATATATTGGCATCAACAGCCGGGCTATTTTGATGTTGATTCACTTCCTGTAATGCAACGACATCGCACCCTTGCTCGATAATGGCTTGCGCTACCACATCCAACTTTTCTAGTTGTTTCTCTTCTTGCCAACTATGGGTATTTAGCGTCATTAACTTCATTTATTATTCACTTATTCATTGTAGCGAGTTAAACGCAGCTCAAGGCTGCGTTTCTCGAGGTTATTTTATCTAGGGTAGAGAATGAATTACTCAGGTTGTGCTGAAAACTTCTCAACTAATCTAGATTTAATGACATCCACTCCTGGACCATAAATAACTTGTACTCCCTGTTCTTTAATTACAGCACCAAGTGCTCCTGTCGGCTTCCATAATGCATATTCAGCAACCAACTGCGGGTCATTAACTGTAATGCGCAAGCGAGTCATACAAGCATCAATCTCAGCAATATTGGCACGGCCACCTAAATTCTGAATAATAATGTCCATCTTCTCATCTTCTGACATGGATTCTGAACTTTCATCGAGGTAGTTACCCATACGGCCCGGTGTTGGCAATTTAAATTTGACAATGAGCACACGGAATAATCCATAGTTAACACCAAAGAAAACAATAGAAACCAATGCGAAGCGAACCAAATCACCACCGATTCCCGCTGAAACCATCATAGGTATACGAGTGAGTAACTCAATCAAACCAAAGGCATGTATACGTAGGTCCATCACATCGACCAACGCAAATGCAATCCCTGTTAATACCGCATGCGCAACATACAAAACAGGAGCAATAAACATAAACATGAATTCAATAGGCTCTGTCACACCGGTTAATAACACAGCAAGACACGCAGATAAAAACATTGGCTTGTATTGTGCGCGCTTATCACTATCAACACAGTGATACATCGCAAGTCCAATACCAATCAATGAAGACGCTGCGATAATAACTTGGCCCGCTTTAAAACGTGCTGGATGCACCGTATCTAATAGATGTTGGTAAGTTGTCGGATCGCTTAATTTAAGATTATTTAAATCGCTAACCCAAGCAAGCCATAGTGGATCTTGACCATAAACACTTGCCCCCGCATTCACCCCTGTTAAAAGCTCATAAGTACCACCCAACTCGGTGTAATTCATTGGAATAGTTAAAGTGTGGTGTAAACCAAATGGCAGTAATAAGCGCTCTAACGTACCATACAAGAAAGGAGCAGTGATCGGCGCAGTGTCTTTAGAGGTTGCAATCCATTGACCAAAATCATTAAGCGCACCTTGAATTAAAGGCCATACGATTGATAAAGCAAACGCAATAATCATCGAATAGAAAATAACAACAAAAGGTACAAAACGCTTACCGTTGAAAAATGCTAATGCCTGAGGTAAGCGAGCGAAGTCATGATAACGGTTAAATAAGTTGGCACCTAAATAGCCAGACATAATACCGATAAACACACCCATATTTAGAGCAGGAGCACCCAAAATATTAGTGAAGAATTGAGAGACAGGTAGCTCAGAACCAAATAGGCTCATCACAACCGCCTCGGGATCACTGAGCATAGCGTTATCCACGCCTAATATAACCCCAGTGATACGGTTAATTAAGATGAAGGCGATCAGCGCGGCAAATGCTCCTCCTGCACGTTCTTTAGCCCATGATCCACCAATAGCGACAGCAAATAATAGGTGAAGATTAACTATGATCCCCCAGCCTATGTTTTCCATAATAGCGCCTAGTGTTTCAATGGCACCAATACCACCGGCATACATTGCGACAACTTTACCGAGTGATATCATGATACCAGCGGCTGGCATCACCGCGATAACAACGATAAGGGATTTCCCAAATCGTTGCCAAAAATCAAAAGATAGTAACTGACTCATAAATGATTCCTTGGTTTAAATGCAGGGTAGCCTTATCAAGGCCCTGCGATAAATATAATTTAGTGCTTTCTTGCAAATATATACGCAGCATAAGGTGGGGCAATTTGCGTCGCTATAAAATCTGAGCGAACGTGTTCATTGTTGATATTCTGATTATCAAGCATTAACTCGCCTAATTGCATGCGGTCGATATCAACGATGCTCTCTTGTGGACTTAAATTGGTAATAATGGTCCATGTCATATCTTGTGCAACACGTTGATAAGCATAGATATTAGGGTCGTTAGGTAGCAGCAATTGATAGCGGCCAACCACTAAACTTACATTTGACTTACGCAGAGCAATCAGCTGCTTATAGAAACTCAAAATCGAATTTGGATCATTCTGTTGTTGCTCAACATTGATATCTGCGTACTGTTGATTGACGGAGAACCAAGGTTGCACCTCAGAAAAACCGGCAAAATCCTGCGCATTCCATTGCATTGGCAAGCGACTGTGGTCGCGAGATACTTGATTTAACAAGGCTAAGATGTCTGCATCGCTTTGACCTTGTTGAGATAGCTTTTGAATTAAATTTCTAGCAGACACATCATTAAATTCATCAAGAGAAGTAAACTGATGATTTACCATACCAATCTCTTGGCCCTGATAAATAAACGGAGTTCCTTTCATCAAGAAATAACAACTCGCTAACGCGGTAGCACTGGCATACCTAGAGGTAGGGTCGGCAAAAGTATCAATGCTACGAGCTTGATCGTGGTTTTCTAAATAAAGCGCATTCCAGCCTTTACCTTCTAATGCATCTTGCCAACGCGATAAAATGCGTTTGAACTCCACTAGATCTAAAGGCACGTTGCTTTGTTCTTCCGACCATAGCTTCATGTGTTCAAACTGAAAAATCATGTTGAAAACACCGCCTTGATCGTGTTCGGTCGCTTCGGCAACCCAAAGTAATGCATTGTCGGCAGTCACCCCATTAGCCTCACCAACTGTCACTATGTTAAAGGGATCAAACGCCTGCTCTTTTAACTCATGCAGATGTTTTTCAATCCCTGCCACATTCATATGATAATCAAACGAAGAGACATACTTTTCACCCTTTGGATTGGGTAAAGAAGGTAAACCTGGTTGTTTCTGAATATGGCTAATTGCATCCACACGGAAGCCATCAATACCACGCTCCAACCACCAATAAATCATTTTAAATAGTGTTTGTTTAACTTCAGGATTTTCCCAATTCAGATCAGGTTGTTTTTTTGAAAATAGGTGCAAGTAGTACTGTGCAGTTTTTTTATCATATTCCCATGCACTGCCATGAAAAATACTTTCCCAGTTGTTTGGGTCGCAAGTCGGTTTTTCAGCGGTAGGCTCACAACCATCACGCCAAATATACCAATCGCGCTTAGGGCTATTTTTGTTATCTCGAGATTCAATGAACCATGGGTGCTCGTCGCTAGTGTGGTTGATCACTAAATCCATAATAATGCGAATGCCACGTTTATGAGCAGCACTGATTAGTTCATCCATATCCTCAAGGGTTCCAAAGTCAGGATGAATCGCTTGATAGTCACTAATATCGTACCCGTTATCATCATTAGGTGATGCATAGAATGGGCAAATCCATATTAAATCAATGCCCAAATCAGCAAGATAATCGAGCTTAGCAATGATGCCATTGATGTCACCAATACCGTCCTGGTTTGTATCATAAAAACTACGGGGATAAATTTGGTAGGCGGTTGCTTTCTTCCACCACGCGAGTGGTTTTGAGTGCATATTAGGAGCGAGTGTCATCGGTTATACTATATGCGTTATCGTTAACACATATAGTTAAGTAGAACCGATTTGGACTCAACACAATTTCAGAGGAATTGTGAGCTTTCTCTCATCTTTATGTCGAATGTGCCTTCAACAGAACTGAAATCGCGCTTGAGCAATTTTTTGACAGCTTGGTAGCCCACTTGATAGTAGTTAAAAGCGACAGTCGTCAGGCTCGGGACTAACAAATCGCTGTAGTCATAGTCACCCATGCCTACAATCCATACGTTATGACCGATCTTGAGTTGCTGTTCTTTGGCGCGACGATATAAACGAATGGCAATATTATCGGTGGCACAAAAGTAGACATGATTAGGCTGTAATTGAACGGCCTGATAGCCAGCTTTGTCCTCCGAGTTGGCTAGGGCTTGTAGTGATAAATTCAACTCAGGGACGGTGTCGGTAATAGTGGCTTGCATCAACTTAGTGCGGCTAGAAAGCATACGCTCATCATAAATATAATGTACGGCAGCCAGCGGTGCCTGCTGCTGTTTTAACTGAGTGATGGTGTGGGAGACGAGGGCTTTAATCGCTGCATGATCGGGGTAATATAAACAGCAATGGTGGGGGGTATTTTTGCCAATAAATACCACATTGTCTAAGGTTCGATAAAAAGTCTCTTCGACACTGTGCTTTGACGCAATAATAATCGTGCCCAATGCATTTAAGCCGTTAAACTCTCTCACAGCTTGGCATTCTGACTCATGGTTAAACCCTGTGGCATGAAACAGCATTCGTACTTGTGATTCATTGGCAGCAGCCAGCGCCCCTTTAATCACTAAACTGGTCGTATATGACTCAATACGAGGCGCGATGAAACCAATAATATTGGATTGGCTACGAATGGAGCGAGCAAATATATTAGGCGTGTAATGACTCTCTTTGACGATGGCATCAATTTTAAGGCGGTTCTCTTCCGAGACATAACCGCCATTAAAGTAACGCGACACAGTCATTGTTGAAATTCCAAGCTGCCTTGAAATCTCAGCCATGGTCATTTTTTTACTCATTACCTATTTCCTTCAATAATGCACTATTGCCATATCTCCAAGTGACTTCAAGATACAGAATTCAGAGTTGAGTCACTTGGGCATAGTATCCAATATATTGGCTAACAACACAGTAAATAAAACTGGGTGGACGTATGAGTGTTTAATTTTCACTCACAAGATTTAGACCTGAACTCAAGACCAGGGAGCGAGCATACCTTGGGAAGGTGCGAACAAGTTCCTGATATGAGATCATCATATTCATCCGGAGCGCATCCCAGAGGGACATCATGAGCCATCAACTCACCTTCGCCGATAGTGAATTCAGCACTAAGCGCCGTCAGACCCGAAAAGAGATTTTCCTCTCCCGCATGGAGCATATTCTGCCATGGCAGAATATGACCGCTGTCATCGAGCCGTTTTATCCCAAGGCGGGCAATGGCCGACGGCCCTATCCGCTGGAGACCATGCTGCGTATTCACTGCATGCAGCATTGGTACAACCTGAGCGACGGTGCCATGGAAGATGCCCTGTACGAAATCGCCTCCATGCGCCTGTTTGCCCGATTATCCCTGGATAGCGCCCTGCCGGATCGCACCACCATCATGAATTTCCGCCACCTGCTCGAGCAGCATCAACTGGCCCGTCAATTGTTCAAGACCATCAATCGCTGGCTGGCCGAAGCAGGCGTCATGATGACCCAAGGCACTTTGGTGGATGCCACCATCATTGAGGCACCCAGCTCTACCAAGAACAAAGAGCAGCAACGCGATCCGGAGATGCATCAGACCAAGAAAGGCAATCAGTGGCACTTTGGCATGAAGGCCCACATTGGTGTCGATGCCAAGAGTGGCCTGACCCACAGCCTGGTCACCACCGCGGCCAACGAGCATGACCTGTATTAGCTCAGAACCATCGCGACAGTTAATGGTAATGTCAGTATTGTTGTTTTGGCGTTTGCTGCTCGGCTATTTTAGGGCTAAGAGCCTATCTCAACAGAGATTAATACTTTACCCAAAAGATATAATATCAGTATCTAAA
>NZ_PQTC01000050.1:0-8821 GCF_003850715.1 Enterobacter sp. 301B | reverse complement strand
TGATTACATCGAAATGTTTTATAACAGTAAGCGTCGGCATGGTTCCAGCGATCAGATGTCACCGACAGAATATGAAAACCAGTATTATCAACGGCTAGGAAGTGTCTAGATTATCCGTGGCGATTCAAACATCGGCAAAAGTCTGATTCTGATACTCAGGGGTTGAGTTTGACGGGTTGTAATACCGGATGCCTGTAAAGCAGGCCTCAATATTGTTATTTGAAATGATGATGCGGCCACAAGACCTGTCTCCGATAAACACTCCATCGTTACATTGGTGAATCTGATTTCCGGTTATAATCATGCCGAAGCAGTTCTGGTGGTCAATTGCGTTATTCGGGAAACCGCGCACAATATTATCAGTGGTGCTCAGGTGGATCTGGGCAGATGCTGATATCCCCTGGCAGTCTGCTGTCGTACCTGAAGCGGAAACAACAATGTTGTTACGCATGGTATTAAAGTAACCTTGAGATGTTCCTATGGTATTTCTCATTAGGATTCCCCAAGCGCAATTGGTGCAAATGTTCCCCTCCATAACAGCATGTTCGTTCTCGTTGAACCAGATACTGCAACGGTAGTTGCCTGTTCCTAAAAGACCGCAAGAGTCTGTCTGGTTATTCCTGGCAACAACTCGCGAGGCGGTGCTGTATATCGCGGTTAGCCCAGTATTGGTTACTTTACAGCTCTCAACAATAGTACCTGTTGCGGTAGATTCTACATTAATACCAAGAACTTTAGAGTTGCCCCCCTCAATACGTATTCGTCGTATAGTGTGGTCTGCGTTGCGCACGCGCACAACATTGAAAGACGCAGCGACATCAGTAACGACAAGAACCATATTCTGAAAAATTATGGAGTTGCTGTTGTTGATTGTGCATTCCCCGGTTACATTAAATGTAGCTCCGAGACCATCAAATATGGCGTTTTGTGACACAGCGGCTGCCGCCGCCGCATTAATGGCTGTATGTGCTGTAGGGGTAGTGGCATCAACCCTCGGTAGCGCTCCGAACATATACGGTGATATATAACCGACGTTTACCCGCACCCATGCAGCGCCACCGCTAGTTTTGATGATTGTCCCGTTGTTGTCAGCGTACGACGATCCTGACATTACGGCCCGGAACTGACCACCACCATAGCCGGTATTTGCGGTGTGCTCCCGTAGGGTGATGCGTTGCTTGTCATAGGATGGCTCTATAGTTCGAAGCGTAGCAATGTCTGGACACTCACCAATTAACTTCTCGCCATCCATCGCGGCCAGTGCTGCACGAAGAGAGGCATCACCAACGCCAAGCCAGGACCCAGGCGCAATACCACCAGTGCTGGCAGGGGTAGAGTTTTCCGGAACAACTTTCGGGCCGGACGCAAACGTACCAGTCCATTTGTAATATTCGCCGTCGGCGGTATTCAGCAGCACCTCATTAGGGTTGTTGATAGTCGCGCCGGTGGTGAATGTTTTCCCGGTAAGGATAACGTAACCGAAGGCGGCCATTGCCTGCTGGGAAAGATAGTTGATGCCCTCAATGGTGTAGTGCTTCTGACCAAAGCGATCGGTATAGGTCCACCCCATAGAGGTAACAACCTCGTCGATTTTTCCTATGTTGAATTTGAAATCGAACGGAGATTCGCTCGGTACTGGCAGGTTAGTAGGTGTAGTAGCCATATTGATTCCATAAAAAAACCCGGCGCGGTGGCCGGGTCTGGTTGGTCGGGGACGGTTCTTATTGGTAGATGGCGTCGCTGTATTCCGCGACGGTAAGAGATACCGTGTTATCGGTGTTCGGTTTGATGCTGTTAACCGTCCATAGCTGACTGTCCAGCTCCTCAACCGTCGCAATGAGATAGCGCGATGGGAGCTGTACAGTGTCTCCGTTCCATATGTTGAGCTGAATATCGGGTATTGCTGCAGTGAAGCCGTACTTCGTGTCACCGCGGGCCGTCGCCGGATAGCGCAGAGTCGGATTACCCAGGCTGTCGGTCACCAGCACGTACATCGAACCTGTGAAGGTGATCGGCTCGCTGGTATCGAAGTCATTCACGGATCGGCCGGTGACGTAACCACCCTGCTGGTTGCTGTCGTAAATGTCCGGCATCTGAATGACGCTTCCGACCTGGATAATGCCATCTTCGAACACTTTGGCGTTCATCTTCACCCGGGAGTAGATCAGGCGTTTCGTTTCACGTAGTGCGCGTTCCCGCGCCTGGTACTCATTACGGAAACCGACTATCTCCAGCTTGTTAGGGTTCTCAGCTTCCTGCTCGACGATGGCGCCGTTCAGCACGCGGTAGTTGATGTACGTCTTGTTGTTCGTGGTCGGGTGAACATAGGACACCTGCACGCCGTCATAACCGCCTGGAAGAGTAGCTTCGTACGTCATTTTGTACTCGTCAGTCTTCATGTTGGCCCGGTTGAATACTGCCGCCGGGTAGTCAACCTTCTGATCACGGGTAAACGTCATCACGCCGTCGTCCCAGTACGCCACAACCGACGCAGCATTACAGATCGCCTGTACGCGATCGCCAAGCGAGTCATTCTCATCATCGAACGTGTAATCGAAGTAGCCAAGACGCTCGTCAGGCAGGCTCTCAGCAATAGAGTACAGACCATACAGGTCAATGCTGCTTACCGGCTGTTCACCCATAATCAACCAGGTATGCGTCACCGCATCAGCGAACGAGCGCGACGGACGCAGCGTGTAATCCACCGTCTGCGTGTCCAGGTCGTACGTGATGGTGTGCCGCGTCACCAGCGCATTATATTTGCGCTCACGACTTCCCAGCGCATTCTCGGTCGCCCTCACCTTCACCCGCACCAGTGTGTCGGTAGGGTGAACGACGTTCGTACGGATGTTGATGCTGTGGATCTCCTCAACCTTCAGCAGAGAAGCGTCGCTGGAATTATCGGTGCGCTGGAAACTTACCGCGTATTTCCCGAATCCTCCGGTCGGAGTGATCTTGTCAGTGCGATAAAACACCTCACTCGTCGACTGGTGCGGCGTCGTCTGTCGGTACGTGAAGGTCTGTTGCGTTCCCGGTACCTGGTTGTAGTCGTCGTCAATTTTCCAGATGACCACCTTCCAGTTCGTCTCTTTCTTCCCGCCCAGGCTGGACTGGGTATGAAGCCACAGCTGCGTTGACTCGACCGGGGAAAAGAACGGCCCAACCACCAGCGCCTCGTTATCGTTGAGGACGAACTTCGTGGTGTTGATCGTGGCATTCGCCGGGATGTCCTGCGGACCCTCAAGCTGGTTCATCGTAAACGTGTACCAGCGCACCGGGTTCACCACTGCGCCATCGTTTGTTTCAACGGCGGAGATCAGAGTGCCGGAGAATGTCGCATCGGTAGTCACGGTGCCGGAGGCCGTGCTGTACGTCACGTTGATGGTGAAAGTCACCGCGTGCGGCAGCACCAGCCCCATGAAATAGTCAAACTCAGCCTGCTTGACGATTTTCATCGCTATCTGTCCGCCGGAATACGTTCCGCTGACCACTGTGTTTGCCGTTGCTGTTTCAATCGGGAAGTCGCTGGCTTCGTTCTGCCCGGGAACCTCCTGCCCGTCGACGTCATCGAACCCGTAACCTTCGACGATCTGAGGAATGACCTCTCCAGGCTGGAAGAACTGGAATTCGGCCCCAGCCAGAGAGCCCAGGCTGGATTCTGAGTAGCGCACCGACTCGTAATCGTATTTACCGATTCCGATGCACATCCACTCTGTAACGTACTTCAGGCCGCCGTCGGTAGACGTCTGGTGAACGTATTCGAATACAGACTCCTGAATCAGATCCGGGAACGAACGAATCTGGCCATAGATATCCGGCTTGGCCTTGTAAACGCGGGCGGTATTTGTCTGACCGGTCAGGCTATTGTTGGGCGAGTCGACGGTATTACCGCCGTTGTTTGCGATAGCGGGCTTCGGTGCCAGGAACGAAAACACCTGACCCACCACTTTAAAGATCGGGCTCAGGATATCGCCGACAATGCCTTTTGGTTGGTCGAATATCTGGATGTGGTCCAGCTCACTCAGTTCAAACGCCAGCTCATCATCGTCACCCAGCTTTACGCCGTTGCGGACGATAAGCAGATCGCGGTGAAAGGTAGCGTCATTGGCCGCCAGCCAGTCATAAAAAAGGGTGCCGTTTGGCACCCTGCAACGCAGCTTAGGCGTTCCTGGAAAGTTCGATATCTCAACCAGCGCCATACGAAAAGTACTCCACTTTGGTGAATGCCCGCTGAATGACCAGCAACGAGTCCATGCGCACGCTTCCATTCTCGCCGCGGGAGTGCAGCGCCTGCCTGTTCAGTACCAGACCAACATGCGCCGGTTGCGCGCCGCGATACCCCACGAATATCCCGCCCTCTACCGGTTTATCGACCTGGCGCCAAAAGACGACGTCGCCCTGATAGCAGGTGAAGAAGTCGGCCCCGGCTTCGTAGTCCGGCGTCTGGTGCAGCTCAATGCCGAGCACATGCCTGTAAAACAACACGCACAATCCCCAGCAGTCGACTTTCTCAAACGAGCAGGCCCGGTTAGCCCACGGCACACCAATGACCAGCCGAATAAATTCATCTTTAGTCATGAGCATGCCTTATAGGTACTGGAGTCCAGTGTATTCGCGGGGATCGTATAATTTTCCAATATTATTATTGAGCGGGTTGGTCACAGACAGAGTGACCGATGCGGCGTCGGCATCGATATCCACCGTCTTGACATAAAGCTGCCAGGATTTAATCGGCACAGACACATCTCCGCTGTCGAAGATCTGCCGCGTGGCCGTGATAGCTGTTAGCCGGGCCGCCCCCTTCCAATGCTTCATCAGCGCTTTGATGTCAGACGACAGCCGCCCTAATTTCACCGTCGCGTCGATTACCGGCGTACCGCTCTGCTGGCTCTCTTCGATTTCAAAACGCGCTGGCGTGTACGTCTTGCCGCCAAGCGTCTTCGGGAAGAACTGCTTGTCTACCAGGCGCACATAGCCAAAGGATGGATGGTAGAACGTGATGGTGTCGTACAGACCGCGCGTCGGGCGCTGCTGCTTATATTGACGAAAAGATGGCATCAGGGGATCCTCGGGAGACTTTCCGGATCACGCCCGTCCGGATAACCCGTAACCACGATATCCAGCCACGAATCCCAAGGCGGCGGAAGCTCAACAATGATGTCGTCGAACTCATCGTCGGCGTTATACAGATGGTTGGCAATTACGGTTCCTGTCCAGGTCACCACCCCGCCGTCGATACTGGTTTGCACCGGCATCTGCGTGAAGTGAAGCTCCTGCAATTGCAGGCCACTGCCGCCCAGATTGATATTCATCCGGAACCAGTTCAGGCCCCGGTTGAGATAGTTCGGGCTGCGCAGCCACTGCTGGAAAGCGCGCTCCTGCGCCAGAGTGAAGATCCACGTCAGTGACCAGGTCACTTTCAGGTCGTCGGTTTGATTCTCGAAGATTGCCGGGCCGACCGCTGGCTGATCGGTCTGGAACCCGGTATCAAGCGTCATGTTTTTGCTGGCCTTCTGCGCCAGCGGCAGCCAGTCGGGATAGTCGATAATTGGCATCTAAACTCCAGGCATTAAAAAACCCGCCGAAGCGGGTTTGATTAATCAACAAGCCGGGGCCCGGATGGTGCCTCGTAAATATTGATTTTTATGTCAACGATATCGCCATTATTGGTAAATTCCAGCTCTTCCCCAGCAGGCGTTATGCCCTTGATAGTTGATCCATCACTTAGAGTAAACACAAACTCTACCGCCCTGTTCGGGCGTATCCTGTGTGGTTTACCTATCTCAGTTGGTATTGACTGCACTTCGCCCGGCTCAATTACCACGTAAGTCTCCTTATCCCTGACCGTTCGGGGTTCTTTTCACGTTGAAATTACTGGTTATACCCTGACTTATCGGGCCACCATTGTTCAAATCCGCGATAATCGTAGTGAGGGTAATACTACCATCTGAATTCACTGTACCCTGAGAATCAACGGTAGCAGAGGTGTAATTCTGCACGATATTGTTGATTATTACACCACTTCCGCTCTGCATATCCTTATTGCTGATCACCCGACCGTTGTCGCCCGGTATCATGTACTGCTTACCGGTGCTGGCCTGGTAAATCTCAGGCATACCACCTTCACCGACCTGATACATTGAGCCTGATGTCACTGGCCCTCCGTTCTTCCTTGCCCCGGCAACAGCAAGTGTCTTCGACAATCCTACAGTGGAAGCTATACCTGCCATTGCAGGTATGGAGTTAGATCCGAAAGACGCCAGGCTCGCAAAAGCGGCGGCGGGAGCCCAGGCCGAAGCGAGAATTCCAGCTTGAGACACGCCAGCTGCCGTTGCTGCTGCTCCCAGGGTCTGACCGATAATGAAGTTTTTGAGAGCCTCTACCCCAACCTGGACTAGCGCATTTACCACGCTATTCAGCATCGTGTTACCGAGTGAGCGCATAGCATCCTGCGCTGACATCGTTCCGGTGATCAGCCCGGTTAACGCATTGGATGCATTACCTGAAAACGCATCCACCGCGCTTGTCAGCATGCTGTACCCCAGGCTCTGCTGGCTAAGAAGCTCCCATTGTGCAGCGGTTCTTTGCTGCTCATACTGCGTATCGGCAGCATTTTTAAGGGCTAATGCATTCTGGTGAGCTAATAACCCCTGCTGCTCGAACTGTTGGATAAGGGCCAGTTGCTGTGCGTGCTGATTAGCTAATTGCTGCACTGGATCAACCTGTGCAACTGCCTCTTGCTGTGGCGTCACCGCCTGCTGCGCGCGGATTTTTGCGAGGTTTGCCTGGTGTGTTGCTTCCAGTCGTTCAGATGTCTGATTGAACTGCTCCTGGCTTATTTTCTTCGCAGCCAGTGCGGTTTTCAGATCCTGAACATCCTGCTTATAGCTGGCGTTTTCACGCGCTTCTGGCAGGAGTTTCTCGGCTGCGGCCTGCGCTTTGAGTGCGTTGGCCGTATCCCATTTTGTAGCGGCGTACTGGCGGGCCTCTGCGATCTGGGCCAGAGTCGCGCCCTTCCCAAGAGATTGCTCGGCATTAAGCATGGCCTGCTCTCTGCTGAGTTCTTGAGTTGACCCAGCCGCCAGTTCTGCTTGCTGCTTCAGGTTTGCCAGCTTCTGAGCAACAGATTCAGCAGAAGACGCTGATTTTTTCCCCTGCTGCTCACTCTCTTGTTGAGCTTTTTTTCTGGCTTCTTCTGACTTCTCTAAATCATAATTTTCAGCAGCCAGCCTGCCAGCTGCAGAGATTTGATTCTGATTGTCAGTGACCTTGGCAGTCTGCATCCTGGCTTTGGCTATCGCCCGCTCTCTCTCGTCCTGAATTTTAAGTAATTCATTCTGCTCTTCCAGAGTAGCGATAACTTTATCGCCCTCCTTGGTCGCGGGAGATATCTGCAGCGCTTTGGGGTCGAAACTTTTTCCGGCCTGATTGGCTCGGTTTATTTCATCAGCTGTCTCTCCAAAGGCTTTCGCTACCGCGCCCTGAACCTGCTCGAGCGACCATGATTTTTCGATAAGCTGATCATGAACGCCCATCGCCGTAAGCATATTGTTCGTGAGTGTGCGGGTCGCCTCTGACGCGGTCTCTTCTGTTCGGGATAATTTATCCTTTGCTGCCTCAAGGTCACGCGTCTTGCGAGCCAGTTCGTCAGAAACCTCAGCTTGTTGGCGGGCGAAATCTGCACCTTGCCCCATGGACTCGGCAACCTTCTGCGCTGCCGGGGTAAAGTTCTGATACCGATCTCTCAACGAGTCAACTTCACTCTGCAGATCAGCGACAGCCTCTTTCTGAGCTCGAATAGAATTATTGGCATCTGCAATAGCCCCACGCAGCTGCGTGTTGGACATTGCACTCATGGCGGCGTTGAGCTTATCCAGGCCATCGGCGAAGGCGATAGCCTCATCTTTTGCCTGCTGGGCTTTCTGCCAGAAATAGAAGATCGCTCCGGCAGCAAGCATAGCCGCCCCCGCTGGACCACCTATAAGAGCAAGCGCACCACGAGCCATTCCGATACCAATGGACGCTGCACGAGCAGCTGTCGCTGCACGGGCCGACGCAGCAGCCTGGGCAGTTTCAGCCTCGGCAAGAGCAATAGATGCGGTAGTAGCCCTGGTTTTTGCGGCTACAAGGGCATCCATTGCCAGCATCTCTGCAGCGCTACCTTTTGCCACGTTATATTCAGCCTGTGCCAGGGCGAGTGACGAAAGTGCAGCCTCCTTATCAGCAAGAGCCTTACGCTGAACAGAATTAGCGGCCACCAAAGCAGCCTGTGCCATCTGATTGTCTGCTACAACCTGCTGACGGGATGCGGCGATATCAGCGATTTTCGCTGAGGTAGCCATGGTTAGCGCACCGACATACCTCGCACCCATTACGCCGGCAACAATTGTGAGCGTAGTGCTGAGAACGTCCAGGTTTTCACTCAGGGAAATGACTGAGTCACTGAATATTTTGACGCCAGTTTTTACAGTGGCATTCTCACCAAAGAACTTCGTTATGTTGTTGTTGGCAATTTCAAGAGACTGGCTGATCGTTGCAGTAGTTTTAGCGAACTCCTGTCCAATTTTATCGCCCTGGGAGAGCAATCCATTCACGATCACATCAGTGGTTAACTTACCCTCTGCAGCCATGTTTCTGAGAGCACCAATGCTGACATTCAGAGAGTCAGCAAGAGCAATCATGAGCCGGTTACCCTGAATCGCCACGGATAATCTAGACACTTCCTAGCCGTTGATAATACTGGTTTTCATATTCTGTCGGTGACATCTGATCGCTGGAACCATGCCGACGCTTACTGTTATAAAACATTTCGATGTAATCA
>NZ_PQTC01000004.1:0-279068 GCF_003850715.1 Enterobacter sp. 301B | reverse complement strand
TGATTACATCGAAATGTTTTATAACAGTAAGCGTCGGCATGGTTCCAGCGATCAGATGTCACCGACAGAATATGAAAACCAGTATTATCAACGGCTAGGAAGTGTCTAGATTATCCGTGGCGATTCAAACCTCACCGATTGTTCCGTATCGACCTGTTACTACCCCTGGCCCCTTAACCATTGGTTTGTCATTGTAATCAGTAAAACCCGATGAGGAAATTATTGGGATGCTGCCTTCGTTTCGAGCGCTTTTAGGAAGATCGTAACCACGTTTAAGCTCAATAAAAACGCCTAATTCACATTCTGTCCACTTATTCCCCATAACCCAACACCTCCAGGTTCTGACGAATCGCTCTATCCAGCTCTTCCGCCTGCTTCATCTGCTCAAACAACGTCTGCGACAACTCGCGCATTTTGGTTTCAAACGCCACGCCGTCATCTTTCTGCTCGGCGGCACCGACGTAGCGGCCCGGTGTCAGCACATAGTCATTAGCCTTGATCTCTTCAATGTTGGCAACCTTGCAGAACCCGGCCTGGTCTTCGTACTGCTCCAGCTTGCTGTCACCACGCTTAACACGCTCGGCCAGCTCTTCCGGCGTGCTGCGCCACGCATGGTAAGTATCTGCGATGGTGGCGATATCATCCGCCGTGAGTTCTTTGGTGGTGCGGTTCATCATGGTGCCGAGATTACGCGCATCAATAAACAGCGTTTCACCCTGACGGTTGCGGTAGCCTTTGGCGGGGTCGTCCGCCTTCGATTTGGTCATAAACCACAGGCAGACCGGGATCTGGGTGGTGTAGAACAGCTGGCCGGGCAGGGCGATCATGCAGTCGATCAGATCGTTTTCGATCATCTGCGCGCGGATCTCGCCTTCGCCGCTGGTGTTGGAGCTCATCGAACCGTTCGCCAGCACAAAACCGGCGGTGCCGTTGGCCGACAGCTTGGAGAGCATATGCAAAATCCAGCCGTAGTTGGCGTTACCGGTTGGTGGCGTGCGGTAGCCTGCAAAGCGCGGATCGTTGGTCAGCTCGGCGTCGTTACGCCAGTCTTTCAGGTTAAACGGCGGGTTTGCCAGAATGTAGTCGGCTTTTAAATCCGGGTGCTGATCGCTGAAGAAGGTATCCGCAGGACGTTCGCCAAGGTTGGCGGACAGGCCGCGAATCGCGAGGTTCATCTTCGCCAGCTTAAAGGTAGTGGCTGTCAGTTCCTGACCGTACAGGGCGATATCGCGGCTTTTCCCCTGGTGGCTTTCAACGAACTTCACCGACTGGACAAACATCCCCGCCGAGCCGCAGCACGGGTCATAGATTTTGCCCTGGAACGGTTCGAGCATTTCGGTCAGCAGCGTCACCACGCATTTTGGCGTATAGAACTCACCGCCGCCTTTGCCTTCGGTGGCGGCAAACTTGCCAAGGAAGTATTCGTACACGCGGCCGACCAGGTCTTCTTTCGACAGCGCTTCAACGTCGGTTTCGTGCGCCAGCGTTTCGATGTTGTCGATGGTGTCGATCAGCGATGCCAGCTTCTTGGTCTCCAGATCCTGACGGCTGAAGTAGTTATCTGGCAGCGCGCCTTTCAGCGTCGGGTTGTTCTTCTCAATGGTGGAGAGGGCGGTATCAATCAGAACGGCGATGTTGCCTTGCTTGGCATTATTTTTGATAAATGACCAGCGGGCCTCTTCCGGCAAATAAAAGATGTTGTCCTGCTGATAGAACACTTCCATATCAACAAACATTTTTTGCTCTTCATCGGCGAGCATTTTCTTACGATGAGACTCAAATTTATCGCTAATAAATTTCAGGAACACGAGGCTCAGTACCACGTGCTTGTACTCGGAGGATTCAACGCTACCGCGAAGCTGGTTCGCGGTATCCCATAATGTGTCTTCAAAGCCTTTCTTTGCTTTGGCTTTTTTTGTTGGTGCTTTGGCCATGATGAACTCATTCAGGAAAAATTTGGCGTCTATTGTAGCGATTAAGACGTTAAATTTCGCCTTTTAATCCCTCTTCCAGCTCATCAAAAAGCTGTAAATCCACATCCAGCAGCTCGACCGCGTTGCTACGTCGGATGCCGACATTATTCTCAATCAGCAGTTCTAGCAGTCGGTCACCATCTATCAGGGTAATAGGAGCCGCACCGGGATGCAGAGCCGCTTTTTCACAGTTCCCGGCAAAACGACCCGTGGTGATGAGCGTGCCCCGAATCGCGCTGTGATAAGGCAACGCCCCACGTAACTGATCGATAACAGGGCGGGTAATATTGCTCTGCATACGCTTAACCTGCACCACTTCCGTGATGGTGGTAATGCCCACCTGTACTCTGCCGACAACGTCGACGCCCTTATCGCCCGACGCTTTGGTCACTTCCACCTGTTCATAACCCATTGCCTCCAGAAGTTGACCAATCAAATGCTCAAACTTATAGGGATTCATGGTGCTGATTTGTTCGCGAAGCTGCTCTTTTTGCTGCTGGTTATAGCGCTTAACCGCGTCCAGAAGTTCTTTTCGTGGGTCGGCTTTTCGGGCCGGTAACGCATTCGCTAGCCATGCCCGGCCTTTATCGGTGATGTAGTAACTCATCCCTTCACGGGCGACCATATCGCGATCGATCAGGTTGTAGAGGCGCGAGTAGAGCGTGCTTTTGATAGAACTAGTAGAAGCGAATTTTGAATGCTGGTGTAAAAAAGCCTGCCATTCCGGGAGTAAGTCAGCACGACGGGACATTTCACGTCCTGCAAGCAGTTCAAGGAGTTGCAGTAACCCTTCTTTATCGTCGAGCGCGCGTAACGTGGCATCGTCATTATTCAGGAATTGCTGCCCGCGCTGGGTAGGGACCCAGGTATCTTTCGGCGTCGTTTCCATCAGCTCGAAGACAGAAGAGTTAAGAAACAAATAGCTACCGTAGCTATGGCGCGGATTGAGGATGTGGCTATCCTGATTCCATATTCGCAGCGCGATCTCAGCGTCTTCGCCTTTCAGGCGTTCGTTGATCCACATATCTGGTTCGGACCAGTCGACCGGGTTTTGCGGCGTGCCGGTTTGTTCCTGAATCGCACTGATCATGTTACGTACCGAATTCACTGAATAGCCGGAGACGGCTTTCATCATTGCCTGAACCTGCGCATAGGTTGGAAAAAGTGGCGTAATGACTTTGTAATTTTTCACGTTGTTCCCTTAACGATTGCTGTGGCGTTAGCTTGCCACGTCAGGGAAGAAATACTAATAGCTAAGTCACTTATTTTGTAAGGTAATAAAGGCGTTGCTTTCTATAGGGGCAACACACTATTTACCAGCAGCCGCCACAGCACCCACCCACCAAACCCCATCAGCACCACGCCCGCCGTGCGCTCAATCCACCACAGCGAACGGCTAAGCTTCTGTTGCGCCGCCGATAGCCCCATCATCGACACCAGTGCCAGATCCCACACCAGCACCACCGTCACCATCCAGACGCCGCACGTTGTTTGCTGGAGCAGCGTGACGTCCGGCCCGAGTAACGCCGTCATCAGCGCCAGGTAGAACAGCGCATTTTTCGGATTTAACAGCGCCGACCCCAGCCCCAGCAGGATCTGCTTCATCAGAGAAGGACACCGCTGTCGGGTTTCAGCAAGCGCCAGCGCCTGCGGTTGGCTGCGCACCAGATGCGAGCCGATCCACAGCAGATACAGTGCCCCGCAAAGCTCTATCAGCGTAAACAGCCAGGCAAACTGGCGCAGTGCGCTCCAGCCGATAATCACCAGTAAGATATACAGCCCGTTACCCGCGGCGATACCGAAGCACAATCCGGCGCTGCCGCGCAGTCGGTAGCGGGCGGCGTAGCCCATCAGCAGGAAAAAATCCGGGCCCGGGCTTAACAGGGCAACAAAATGCGCCAGCGCCAGGGCGAGAAAAGCGGAAGGGAAGAACAGTTCCATAGCGACCTCTGAAAGCAAAACTGGGGCCAGACTACGAAAACACAGAACCTATTTATTGTCTGATATTGATCGGCCCGTAGCGTACTGGCGCGGTGTGGCGGCGGTGTAGCGCACAAAGGTCTTATGAAAATGGCTCTGGTCGGCAAACCCGCTCTGGTAGCCGACATCGGCGATATCATCCCCGGCACGCAGCCGCGCTTTGGCGTACTCTACGCGGGAGATATTGAGGAAGCTGCCAGGCGTCAGGCCCGTGTCCTTCTTGAAGGTACGGATCAGCGTCTCCTTTCGCAGCGAGAATCGTTGCGCAAGTGCGTCGAGGGAAGGCGGGCTGGAAAGACTGGAAAGAAATGCCTGCTGAACCTGCTGGCTGGTTGATCCAGGCTTTTCTGCCTCATCCATGCAATGGGGAAGGGCAGCAAGCAGCCTGTCCACGGACGCAGGGGACATCCTCTCAACAACTTCCCGGTAATACATAAACAGCGTAGCGTTGCGAATCACCTGAACCGCAAGGGGAAGGTCCGTATCGATATAAAGCATATGATAACTACGCGGCTGCCCGGCAACAGGGTTGCAGCTGTGTGGGACATAAGCCGGGATCACAATCAGGTCCCCGGGCTGGAGGATGTATTCTCTGCCATTACACACGCAGCATGTCTGGCCTTCCACAATTGCGCCGATGGAGAGCTGAGGGTGGCAATGGCGTTTGTACGCCTGCATGCTCTGCCACGTGCTGCGTAGTTCAAGGCCCGAGGCGCGGTGAAAGGTCTGACGGATGTGGCGGGTATCGGTCATAGCAACTCCTTCTGAAAGTTTTTTATACCACGCCAGCCACGGTATGGCATCGCTTTACTCAGAACCTTCCGGATATACCCAACTTTACGTCCATAGCCAGTCATGTTGACTACCCTTAATACCCTAAGCGGTAAAACATGGAGATTCGATATGGCTTATCAGACAGTAAATCCTGCCACTAACCAGCTCATCAAAGAATATCCCTCCCACACTGACGCAGATGTTGAAGCGGCGCTGAAGGCAGCCGATGCGCTCTATCACTCCGACTGGGCGAAAGGCGACATAAGCCAGCGCCTGCCGGTGCTGCATAAGCTGGCGGACCTGATCGACGAACGCGTGGAGGAGCTGGCGAAAATCGCCAGCCAGGAGATGGGTAAGCTCATCGAACAGAGCCGCGGCGAGGTGAAGCTGTGCGCGCAAATCGCCCGCTACTATGCGGACAACGCGAAGCAGTTCCTGGCCCCGGTGAAGTATGACTCTGAACTCGGGGAAGCATGGGTTGAACATCACCCCATCGGCGTGCTGATGGCCGTCGAACCATGGAACTTCCCATACTATCAGCTGATGCGCGTTCTGGCGCCAAACCTGGCGGCGGGTAACCCTGTCATCGCTAAACACGCCAGCATTGTGCCGCACTGTGCGGAAACCTTCGCCCATCTGGTGCGTGAGGCGGGCGCGCCGGAAGGGGCGTGGACCAACCTGTTTATCTCGTCCGATCAGGTGGCGAACATCATCGCTGACGATCGCGTACAGGGCGCGGCGCTAACCGGTTCAGAAAAAGCGGGCAGCGTGGTAGCGGCCCAGGCGGCGAAGCACATTAAGAAATCCACGCTGGAGCTTGGCGGTAACGACGTATTCGTGGTGCTCGACGATGCGGACCT
Organism: Enterobacter sp. 301B; assembly: GCF_003850715.1. NCBI lineage: Bacteria > Pseudomonadati > Pseudomonadota > Gammaproteobacteria > Enterobacterales > Enterobacteriaceae > Enterobacter > Enterobacter sp. 301B. The sequence goes on along the minus strand of NZ_PQTC01000004.1, from coordinate 273,481 downwards.
GGATAAGGCGGTGAAGATCGGCGTTAACGCGCGGCTCAACAACGCCGGGCAGGTCTGTACCGCGGCGAAGCGCTTTATCCTGCATGAAAAGATTGCCGATGCCTTCCTGAGCAAATTCACCGAGGCATTTAAGCAGGTGAAGATTGGCGATCCGCTGGACGAAAGCACCACGCTGGGGCCGCTGTCCTCTAAAGACGCGCTCGACACGTTGACCAAACAGGTTAACGAGGCGGTGAAAAACGGCGCTACGCTGCACTATGGCGGCAAACCTGTGCAGCGAGACGGGAGCTTCTTTGAGCCGACCATCCTGACCAACATCTCACGCGACAACCCGGCGTACTTCGAAGAGTTCTTTGGCCCGGTAGCGCAGATTTACGTGGTGAAAAACGACGACGAGGCGGTCGCGGTGGCGAACGACTCCCACTACGGCCTGGGCGGAGCGGTGTTCAGCCAGGATATTGAGCGCGCGAAGAAGATGGCATCGCGTATTGAGACCGGGATGGTGTACATCAACTGGCTCACCGATACGGCGGCAGAACTGCCGTTCGGCGGCGTAAAACGTTCGGGTTACGGACGCGAGCTGTCGGACCTGGGGATCAAAGAGTTTGTGAACCAGAAGCTGGTGGTCGTTCGCAAGTAATGTCGGACATAAAAAAACCTGCCATCCGGCAGGTTTTTTTATTAACAGTCTCATCGCCTTTTTTGCCTGGTGGCGCTGCGCTTACCCGGCCTACAAGGTGCAATAATATTCATAAATTGCACCCTTCATTGTAGGCCCGTGCAAGCGTAGCGCCGCCGGGCGAAACGGGCAAACAGGCTTAGAAGGACACGCCACCGCCAACATATGCGCCGTCAATCAGCGTGTGGTTAGGACGACCGTCTTTACCATCAACGCTCACGTGACGATAACCCACCTTCAGCGTCACCGGCTTCACTGGCGTCCAGCTTACGCCACCATTCGCTTCAACGTAGTTTTTCACGCTGTTGTTCAGGCCGTCTGGCGCAACGTAGCCTTCACCGAATACCCTGATGCTGTCGGTCAGGGCAACGTTCACACCGCCGCCGACCGGGAACGCCACGCCGTTATCGCCTTTTTTCGGGCCAACGTAGAGGGCCTTAGCGCCTGCGTTCAGCATCACCGGGCCGACTTCAAAGTTGTAGCCTGCTCCTACGCCACCGGTTGTGGTGCCGTCATCGGTGTTTTTCAGCCAGCTACCTTCGGTGTACAGACCGGAGGTTGATTTCCCCATTTCCACATTCAGGTTGGTAAAGTTTTTACCCTGCTCAATGCTGCCGCCCATGGCCAGTGCGGAGCCCGATACGGCAGTCAGAGCGGAAAGAAGGAGAACGTTGAGCTTTTTCATGAGTTTTTCCTCGTCATCAAATTAATCTGAGGGCACCTTAACAAGAGCTGTTTATCTCTGCAAATGCGATGCTTGTCACGTTTTTATGCTGATTTTGTTTGGTTTTTGAATTTTAAATGTTGTTCGAATGTTGACCCGGCAAGGAGTCAATACGTAATGCATTCGCGTTTAGCAAGGGTTCAGGATTCTCATTAAACGTACGCTGAACGGGTCGGAAAAATTAGTTCAGGATGAATTAATTGAGTTTCTAATAATTTCCAAAAGTGTTTCAGTTGTCACAGATAAAGACACAGGTTTACATTTCTGGAGGTGGCTATACGCCCCGTCGTGCCGAACCGCTTTCACCATGTCATTTTTCTGACACGTTTCTTCATTACGTTGTTGGCTTCACTTACTGGGTGCTAACACTATGAAAAGAAAAATCATTCCTGTGCTAATTGGTTGTGCGCTCTCTTTCTCTGGCCTGGCGGCACAGCCAACCGCGGAGCGTTACGTCGTCAGTTTTCCCGAAGGCGCGCATGTCAAATACAGCGGTGCGTTTGCCAGCGCGTTTCCGAACGGGCTGCCTGTGGGGATTGGCTCTGGCCTGCTGTTTACGGGCAAGCAGGGCGATGCCTTGACGTTTACGACCGTGACCGATCGCGGTCCTAACGCGGATTCGCCAAAAATGGGGAAAAATGACGCTAAAATCTTTGTTACCCCGGATTTCGCCCCGCTGCTAATGACGATCCGCGTGCAAAACGGTAAAGCGGAGGCCGTGGACGCGCGTCCTTTGCATGACGATAAAGGCGAAATCAACGGTCTGCCGCTGCAAAGTGGCGTGATTGGTTCCACCAATGAAATCGCGCTAAGCGACACCTTAAAAGTGCTGAAAGGCGATAACCGCGGGCTGGATACGGAAGGCATCACGCCGGACGGGAAGGGCGGCTACTGGCTGTGCGATGAGTATGGTCCGTTCCTGATTAATATTGACAGTAAAGGGAAAATCCTCGCGATCCACGGCCCACAGGCGGCGGAAGGGGAGAAATCCATCGCGGGCGGTCTGCCAAATGTTATCAAATGGCGCCAGGCAAACCGGGGATTTGAAGGCCTGACCCGCATGCCGGACGGACGTATTATCGCCGCTGTCCAGAGTACGTTGGATATCGACGGGAAGAGCAAAAAGCAGGCGCTGTTTACGCGACTGGTCAGCTTCGATCCTGCGACCGGAAAAACCGCGATGCACGGCTACCCTATCGACAGCGCGGCCTACAGCAAAAACAGCGACGCCAAAATCGGCGATATCGTGGCGCTGGATAACCACACTATCCTGCTGATTGAACAGGGCGAAGATAAAAACGACGCAATGCGTAACCTCATCTACAGGGTGGATCTGAGCAAGGCGAGCGATCTGGCCGCCTTCGACAAGCCGGGCGAATACCCGGAATTTGACGATGAGAAAACGCTGGCGCAGCGCGGCATTACACTTGCTGAAAAAACGCAGGTGGTCGATCTGCGTGCGCTGGGCTGGCAGCAGGAAAAGGCCGAAGGGCTGGCGCTGATTGACGACAAAACGCTGGCGGTGGCGAACGATAATGACTTTGGCGTGAAGGTGGCGATGCACAACCCGGCCGAGGGCAAGAAGCTCAAGGATTATCGGGTGAACGCGGAAGGCAAGCTGACGCTGGATGACAAAGCGGTTGAAACTACCCTCAGCGTCAAGCCGCTGAAGAAGCCGGATTCCGACAGCGAGCTGTGGATTGTGACGCTGCCGGAGGCGTTGAAATAATATTGGGCTTTACCCCTCACCCTGGCCCTCTCCCCACAGGGGAGAGGGGAAGCAAGGCGGTTATTTCTGTAGCCCCGCAAACGCTGCCCGAATTTCCTCTTCCGGCAGCTGTATTCCAATAAACACCATCACGCTGTGCGGCGGTTCATCGCCCCACGGACGATCCCAGTCGGCGCTGTACAGGCGCTGCACGCCCTGGAACAGCAGGCGGTTCGGCTCGCCGTCGATCCACAGCATTCCTTTATAGCGCAGCAGCTTGTCGGCAAACGACAGCAGCAGGTTCTCCATCACGCGCGAGACCTCGCTGATGTCCACCGGGTAGTCCAGCTCCACCACAATCGACGCTACGTCGTTTTGCTTGTCTGCCATAAAGTGGAAGCGCGGTTTCGCGGTGACGTTCTCCTCCAGCATAAAGCCGTTGGTGTTGAACAGCTGAGACAGGTCGATATCGCCGTGCGTCACGGTATAAATGGGTGCGCGCGAGTTGATGCGCGTCAGGCGCTCACGCAGTTTTTCGCTTTCACCCGCCACGTCGGTTTTGGTCAGCAGAATGCGGTCGGCGTAGCCAATCTGAGACTGGGCGATGGTGAACTGGTTCATCTGCTCGTCGGCATGGACCGCGTCGACCAGGGCGACGACGCCGTCCAGCAGGTAGCGCTGGCACAGAATGTCGTGGGAGAAAAAGGTCTGAATAATCGGGCCGGGGTCGGCCATGCCCGTGCACTCGATCACCAGACGGTCGAAGACGATGTCACCGCGATCGCGGCTGTCGAGCAGGTCCAGCAGGGCGTCTTCTAATTCACTGGAGCGGGTGCAGCAGATGCAGCCGTTGGTCAGGGTTTTGATCTGCGTGGCGCGGTCGCCAATCAGCTGATCGTCAACGGAGACTTCGCCAAATTCGTTTTCAATGACGGCGATTTTGAAGCCGTGCTGTTCATTCAGGATGTGGCGCAGCAGGGTGGTTTTACCGGCGCCGAGAAAACCGGTCAGCAGGGTAACGGCAATCGGGGTCATGGTTTCTCCTTTAGCAGCAGCGGACGCCGCCTTCTCCACTTCCGCCGTAGCGCGCTTCCTGACGCTCGCGGAAGAATTCAGTGTAGGTCATGTACGGCTTATCCGGATGGTTGGTCTTCATATGCTCAACGTAGTTGTCATAGTCCGGAATGCCAATCAGCATTTTCGCCGCCTGACCGAGGTATTTTTTTGCTTCGCCTAAGTTACCAAACATAACGTGTCCTGATAAGAAAAAGCCCGGTGGCGCTACGCTTACCGGGCCTACAGTAACGTTGTAGGGCGGGTCAGCGCAGCGCCACCCGCCATTTTATTAATGGTGTGAAGACGTCTTCACGCCGCCTTCCGGCACCGGCACGTACGGGGTTTCTTTGTCCGTACGGCCATCGGCATTACGCACTTTCATCCAGGTTTTAATGCCGTAGAAGATAATGCTGTACACCACCACCAGGAACAGAATGCTCAGACCCGCGTTGGTGTAGTTGTTCACCACGATATGGTTCATGTTGGCAATCTGCTGCGCGGTCAGATCCGCGCCGCCTGCGGCAATCTTCTCTTTGTACTGGTTAGCCATGAAGAAGAAGCCTTCCAGCTGCGGGTTGGTGCTGAACAGTTTCAGACCCAGCGCCCAGGTAGTGCAGAGCAGCAGCCACAGCGCAGGCACCACGGTTACCCAGATGTATTTGGTGCGTTTCATCTTCACCAGGACAACGGTGCCCAGCACCAGGGCCACAGCCGCCAGCATCTGGTTAGAGATGCCGAACAGCGGCCACAGGCTCTTCACACCGCCCAGCGGGTCTACAACGCCCTGATACAGCAGATAACCCCACAGACCTACGCAGCCCGCAGTACCCAGAACACCTGCTACCAGAGAGTCGGTTTTCTTCAGGAACGGCACGAAGTTACCCAGCAGATCCTGCAACATGAAGCGGCCTGCACGCGTACCGGCATCCAGCGCGGTGAGGATGAACAGCGCTTCAAACAGGATACCGAAGTGGTACCAGAAGCCCATGTCCGCCCACGGCAGCACTTTGTGGAACACGTGTGCGATACCCACCGCCAGCGTCGGTGCGCCACCTGCGCGGTTCAGCACGGATGGTTCGCCGATGTCTTTCGCGGTCTGCATAATCTGCTCAGGCGAAATCACGAAGCCCCAGGAGCTGACGGTCGCCGCCGCGTGTGCGCTGGCGTCTTTCAGCTGCGCCATGATCAGCGCGGTATTTTCGCCGCCCATCTCATGCAGGTTTGGCATGGTGATGCCGAGACCCGCTGGTGGGGTGTTCATCGCGAAGTACAGCCCAGGCTCGATAATCGACGCCGCAACCAGCGCCATGATCGCCACGAAGGATTCCATCAGCATCGCGCCGTAACCGATGAAGCGTGCGTCGGTTTCGTTGGCCATCAGCTTCGGCGTGGTGCCGGAGGCGATCAGTGCGTGGAAGCCAGACACGGCACCGCAGGCAATGGTGATAAACAGGAACGGGAACAGGGCGCCTTTCCACAGCGGACCGGTACCGTCAATGTACTGCGTCACCGCCGGCATTTTCAGCTCCGGGTTGATGATCACAATCCCGATTGCCAGCCCGACGATCACGCCGATTTTCAGGAAGGTCGCCAGGTAGTCACGCGGAGCCAGAATCAGCCACACCGGCAGCAGCGCTGAGATGAACGCGTAACCGATCAGCGCGAAGGTGATGGTGGTGTCTTTAAAGGTCAGCGCCGGGCCCCAGTACGGGTCGTGCGCAATCACACCGCCGAAGTAGATGGAGGCGACCAGCAGCACGATACCGATGACCGACACCTCGCCAACGCGGCCAGGGCGCAAGAAACGCATGTAGATGCCCATGAACAGCGCAATCGGCACGGTAGAGCAGACGGTGAAGACGCCCCACGGACTTTCGGCCAGCGCTTTCACCACGATCAGGGCCAGCACTGCCAGGATGATGATCATGATCAGGAAGCAGCCGAAGAGGGCGATCGTGCCCGGCACGCGGCCCATCTCCTCTTTGATCATCTCGCCCAGCGACGAACCATTACGGCGCGAGGAGATAAACAGCACCATAAAGTCCTGCACCGCTCCCGCCAGCACTACGCCCGCCAGCAGCCAGAGCGTACCCGGCAGGTAGCCCATCTGCGCAGCCAGCACCGGACCGACCAGCGGACCCGCGCCTGCAATGGCGGCGAAGTGGTGACCAAACAGCACGTAACGGTTGGTTGGCACATAGTTCAGGCCGTCATTGTTAATGACCGCCGGGGTGGCGCGCGTCGGGTCGAGCTTCATGACCTTCTGCGCGATGTACAAGCTGTAGTAGCGATAAGCCACAAGATAGACGGAAACCGACGCGACCACGATCCACAGGGCGCTGACGTGCTCGCCCCGGCGTAATGCGACAACCGCCAGACAGAAAGCGCCGATGATCCCGAGGATGGCCCAGGGCACGTGCTTAAGTAGTTTTTTAGTATCCATAGTAAGACCTGGTTTTTTATGTAAAGAAAAAAGGGTCAGGGTTCGTTGTGAGGAGGTATTGATTAATGCTGGAGCGATCGTGCCAGATCCTCGCGCGTGTAAAGCACGGTAAATGGGTGAGTGGTTGAAAGCGATGCGTGAGCGGTCAAAAGCGAGGGTGAGTGGTTAAGGCTCACCCCCGGCGGGAGAAAATATGTGATTGAGATCACTGAGAATAATCTAGCCCTGCGGGGTTTCGTCGTTCGCATCAGGGCATTGCGTGCAGCGGCAGGGCTGATATGCGGGCAGCAGCTGATAGCGTCCTTTGCCGTCGTGTTCGATAATCGGGGAAAGGGCCTGTAGATCGCGGTACACCGTACGTTCGGTAATGCCAAATTTTTGCATCAGATCGCGGCGATTAACGCTTCCGTTGCGGTGCAGAGCAATAATGATGTCAACCAGACGCTCAGCCGAGCGGCTTCGGGGTGAAGGGGCCATAAGACTTTCCAGCGTTAAGGGGGCGGCTGACGACGTCGTCAGCCGCCCCGAAAAATTTATCTTATGGATAGTTAACGGCGCACCTTTGCGGAAACCTTAGCGTTTTTTTGTGCAACGGGATCAAACCGCGGCTTCCATCTCCATCATCACCGGGTGGAAACGGCGTTTGAAGTAGATCAGGCCGTGCCCCTCGCTGCTGAGGATGATGTTCTTAATCTCCACCAGGTAGACCAGATGGGTGCCGATGGTTTGCACCTGGGTTATCTCACCTTCCAGGCTTGCCAGGGCGCCTTTCAGCACCGGCTGCGCCAGCGGTCCTTTCTGCCAGCAGGAGAGAGCAAAGCGCTCCTCCATGGCCATGCCGGTCATCCCGGCAAAGTGGCGGGCCATGATCTCCTGCTCGTGGTTCAGCACGTTGACGCACAGTTTGCCGTTGCCCTGGAAGACCGGGTTCATGGCGCTGTTGGCGTTGATGCAGACCATGACCGAGGGCGGGGTATCCGTGACCGAACAGACGGCGGTGGCGGTAATGCCGCAGCGGCCCGCATCGCCCTCGGTGGTGACCACATTCACCGCCGCCGACAGGCTGGCCATCGCGTCGCGAAAACGCAGGCGTTCTTCAGATTGCATTGAAACCTCCCGCTGCGTTATTTCAGCAGCTTATCCAGCATGTTGATATCAGTGTTGTTGTGCAGGTGCGGTACAGTCCAGCCGTGCTGGTCGTACTCGGACATGCAGCGGTCAACCATCGCCATCATCTTGTCCATGTTGCCGGAGCTTTGCGCCTGACGCAGGCATTGCAGGCGGATCTCATCCTGGCTACCGGAGTAGTTGATTTCGTACAGCTCGTGACGTCCGCCAAACTCGCTACCGATGGCATCCCACATCAGTTTCAGAATCTTGATGCGTTCGACGTGATCCATCCCGTTGGAGCCGCGCACATACTTCGCCAGATACTGGTCGATCTGCGGGTTGTTCAGGTCCCGCGCGCTGGACGGCAGGTAGATCAGCCCGGAGGTCACGTTGCGTTCGATGATGTTCTTGATTTTCGCGTAGGCCATCGGCGCCATCACGCGGTAGGTCTGTAACGCCGCGTGGTCAGGCAGGTACGCGCCGTTTATCCACGGCGTGGCTTCGGAGCACATGGAGTCGCTCAGCGCCCAGAACATGTTGCGCCACGCCACCACTTCGCCGAGATCCGCCTGCACGCCGCGGAACTCGAGGGTGCCAGTGCACTCCAGCGATTTCTTCAGCAGAGCGGTGATGAAGTCGAGCTTCACTGCCAGACGCACGCAGGCCTGAAGCGGGTACATGCGGGCGAAGCCACCTTCCATCGTCCAGCGACGACAGCGGTCGAAATCGCGGTAGATCAGCACGTTTTCCCACGGGATCAGCACATGATCCATCACCAGAATGGCGTCGTTCTCGTCAAAGCGGCTGGAGAGCGGGTAGTCGTACGGGGAACCGGTCGCCCCTGCCACCATCTCGTAAGAGGCGCGGGAGATCAGCTTCACCCCTTCGGCATCCATCGGCGCGACGAACATTAGCGCGAAGTCCGGGTTTTCGCCCATCACCTGCGCAGAGCCAAAACCAATCATGTTGTAGTGGGTCAGCGCCGAGTTGGTGGCCACCACTTTCGCGCCGCTGACGATGATCCCGGCGTCGGTCTCTTTCTCCAGCTTGATGTAAACGTCTTTCACCTCGTCCGCCGGTTTATGGCGGTCGATAGGCGGGTTGACGATGGCGTGGTTAAAGTACAGGCCGGTTTCCTGAATACGGGTGTACCAGTTGCGGGCGTTCTGCTCGAACTGACCGTAGAAGGCAGGGTTAGCCCCCAGCGCGCAGCCGAACGCGGCTTTGTAGTCTGGCGTGCGGCCCATCCAGCCGTAGCTCAGGCGCGACCACTCGGCGATGGCGTCGCGCTGCTGGCGCAGATCGTCGGCGCTTTTCGCCACGCGGAAGAATTTATGGGTGTAGCCGCCGCTGCCGGTGTCGGTGCCCCAGCAGAGTGTATCCTGCATGTCTGGCTTGTGCAGGGCATCGTACATCTGGGCGATGGACGCCGCCGCATTGCGAAATGCCGGGTGGGTAGTAACGTCCTTAACGCGCTCGCCGTAGATATAAATCTCACGGCCATCTTGCAGGCTTTTTAAATACTCTTCACCGGTTAACGGACGTTTGGCATCAGCGCGGAAATCTTCAGGCTTCATAGGGACCTCGTATCGGAAGATGGTTGTTAAATTTATGTTTTGTTTTTGTTGTTTAATTGAAGCGTGAGAGGGGCGGAACGTGAAGGGACGATTGGGACAACGGCAGGTACTTTTCGGGTGGGATGTTGTTTTGTGATCTGTGCGGCTTTTCGGCGGGTGGCACTGCGCTTACCCGCCCTACGAACCGTGATGCGTTCAGGAAACCGGTACTTTCTGCGCCCGGTATGCGCTGGGTGAGCACCCCGTCAGTCGGTTGAAAAAACGGGCGAAATAGGCCGGATCTTTAAACCCCAGTTGCCAGGCAATTTCGCTCACTGTGCTGTCGGAAAACAGCAGCAAGCGCCTGGCTTCCCGCAGCTGGCGGTCGAAGATCAGCCGTTTCGGCGAGCGGTTGGCAAAGCGGCGGCAGATATCGGTCAGGCGGGATTCGGTAAGATGCAGTTCGCTGGCGTATTCCGGCACCGTCCAGTGCTCGTGGTAATGCGCATCTGTCAGCTGGTTAAAGCGCTGAAACAGCTTCAGCTCGCCGCGCATGCCGCCTGAAGCGTGGTCGTCGAGCTTCGCGTTGCGCAGCAGCAGGGTAAATACGGCCTGCGCCAGCAGGACCAGCGTATGCTCACGGCCCGGCAGCTGTTCCGTGGATTCCCGGGCAATGAGCTGCCAGTAATGCTTCAGCGCCGCCAGCTCGTCAGGCCTGTCGGCAAGCGACAGGCAGATCCCCGGCAGGCCGAACGCCTCCCGCGTGCCGGGGTAGAGCACTTCTAACAACGGCCAGATAAGCTCCTCGCGCACCGTCAGCACGTGGCCGTCGCTGTCGGATTCAGTGATAAACGCGTGCGGCACCGACGGCGGCGTCAGAACGAACAGCGGCGCCTGCACCGAGTAGCGGTGGTCGTCGAGCTGCAGCTCAATCTGCCCGGTGTCGAGAAAATGCATCTGAAAATACTGGTCGTGGCGGTGCGCCTGCATGTCGCGGCCAAAAAAGGCCGCCATGCGGGCGAACGACTGGTAGTGCACATCGTCGGTGCCCAGACTTTCGTCGTACTCCTTGCTGATATCAATGTTGGCGATAGGGCTCTGGCACATGATCGTTCCTCTTTTGAACCCGCTGCGTCATCGGAATGCGCGTCAGCACCAGCGCGCCCACTACCAGCAGACCCGCCACGAACCACAGCCCCGAGCTGAAGCTGCCGGTCGCGTCGCGCAGAATACCAATCAGCAATGGGCTGACGGCAGACCCGACGTTGCCGATGGCGTTGATCACCGCCAGCGCCACCGCGCGTGATTGCAGGCTAATCACCTGGTCCGGCGTGGTCCAGAATATCGCCATGGCGGTAAACGATCCGGTTGAGGCCATGATGATGCCAAGCAGCTGGATCAGGCTGTGATCGGTCGCCGAGGCCAGCATCCATCCCGCCGCCGCAAACAGATACGGCAGGATGGTGTGCTTTTTTCGCTCTTTCAGCCTGTCGGAGCGGCGGCTCCACCAGATCATCCCGAGGATGGTGCAAAACTGCGGGATCGCCGCCAGCAGGCCAATCACGATATTGCTGCTGCCGGTGTTGAAGCTTTGCAGGATCTGCGGCGTCCAGATGTTGATCGCGCTCAGCGTATTCGTCAGGCAAAAGTAGGCCAGCGTGTAGAGCAGTACGGCGGGCGTCAGCACCTCGCGCAGCGTCGATCGCGGCGTGGCGACGTGCGCAATGGCCAGTTCCTGCTCGCGGGCGATCATCGTTTTGAGTGCCTGCTTTTCATCATCATCCAGCCAGGTGGCCTGATCCGGGGTGTCGTTAAGGTAGAACCAGGTCACCACGCCGAGCACCACCGACGGCAGCCCCTCCAGCAGGAACAGCCACTGCCAGCCCTTCAGGTTCCACAGCCCGTCCATCGCCAGAATGTACCCGGAGAGGATCGAGCCGAGCATCATGGTCACCGGCATGGCGATCATAAACAACGCGTTGGCGCGGGCGCGGTGATACGCCGGGAACCACCAGGTGAGATAGACCAGGATCCCCGGCAGGAAACCGGCTTCGGCAATGCCCACCAGCATGCGCAGGACGTAGAGCGTTTCGGGGCTGGTGGCGAACATGGTGCAGGTAGAGGCGATGCCCCACACCACCATGATCCCGGCGATCCAGCGCCGCGCGCCGATTTTCGCCAGCATGATGTTGCTGGGGATCCCGCACAGCACGTAGGTGACGTAAAACAAGGTCGCGGCCAGGCCAAACATGGTCGACGTGAGGCCCAGATCTTTGCCCATCGTTAGCCCGGCAAAGCCGATGTTGATGCGATCGAGAAACGAAAAGACAAACAGGATAAAGAGAAACACGATCAAACGACGGAACAGCTTGTTGATAACGCGATGTTCTATAGCTTTCTTATCTTGCAGGGTAGAGGTCGTCATGCTGCGCTCCAGATCTTACGTTTAGTAGACGGATTTATTGTTATTAACTGACGTAACCGGTTGTTCGATAAAACGTGCCGCCAGCGCTTCCGCGCCGCGGGCGAGCAGGGTGGTGTCGACGCCGACGGCGACAAACAGCGCGCCGAGGTCGAGATAGCGTTTTGCCAGCGCCTCGTTGGCCATCAGGATGCCGGGGGCTTTACCGGCAGCGCGTATCTGCGCGATCGCCTGCTCAATGGCGGCCTGCACCTCCGGGTGCTGCGGATTACCGGCAAAGCCCATGTCGGCGCTCAGATCCGCCGGGCCGATAAACACGCCGTCGACGCCGTCCACGTCCAGGATCTGCGGCAGGTTTTTCAGCGCTCTTAGGGTTTCGATCTGCACCAGCACGCACATGGCGTCGTTAGCCTGATGCAGGTAGTCCGGGATACGGTTCCAGCGCGACGCCCGCGCCAGCGCGCTGCCGACGCCGCGAATGCCGGCAGGCGGATAGCGGGTGGCGCTGACCGCCAGCCGCGCTTCGTCGGCGTTTTGCACCATCGGCACCAGCAGGGTTTGCACCCCCACGTCCAGCAGCTGCTTGATCTGCACCGGATCGTTCCACGACGGGCGCACCACCGGCTGGCTGGGATAAGGGGCGATGGCCTGTAGCTGAGTGAGAACGGTCTGCACGCTGTTCGGCGCGTGCTCCCCGTCGATCAGCAGCCAGTCAAAACCGGCCCCGGCCAATAGCTCAGCGCTGTAGCTGCTGGTTAGCCCCAGCCATAACCCGATTTGCGGTCGGCCCGCTTTCAGCGCCGCTTTGAATGCGTTTTGCATGGTCATCTCCTTACACAAAGCGGCAGCTGATGGAGCCCATGTTGCCGTAGTCGACGTGGAAGGTGTCGCCTCTGCTGGCGGCAACCGGGCGGGTAAACGAGCCGCCGAGAATGATCTGGCCTGGCTCAAGCTGCACGTCGTATGGCGCGAGTTTGTTCGCCAGCCACGCCACGCCGTTCGCCGGATGATTAAGGACGCCTGCGGCCACGCCGGTCTCTTCGATCACGCCGTTGCGGTAGAGCAGGGCGGAGATCCAGCGCAGATCCAGCTCGTCGGGTTTAATCGGGCGGCCGCCGAGGATCACGCCCGCGTTGGCGGCGTTATCGGAGATAGTGTCGAACACCTTGCGCGGGCGCTGGGTTTCCGGGTCAACGTTGTGGCAGCGGGCGTCGATCAGCTCCAGGGCAGGGATGACGTAATCCGTGGCGTTGTAAACGTCGAAGATCGTGCAGTTCGGGCCGCGCAGCGGTTTTGCCAGCACGAAGGCCAGCTCCACTTCGATGCGCGGGACGATAAAGCGATCCACGGGAATGTCGCTGCCGTCGTGGAAGAACATATCGTCCAGCAGCGCGCCGTAGTCTGGCTCGCTGATCTGCGAGCTGGCCTGCATCGCTTTGGAGGTGAGGCCGATCTTGTGGCCTTTCAGCACGCGGCCTTCGGCAATTTTCAGGCTCACCCATTCGCGCTGGACGGCGTAGGCGTCTTCAATGGTGATCTCCGGATACTCAAGCGAGATCGCGCGGATCTGCTCCCGGGATTGTTCCGCCTGATGCAGGCGGTGGGCGATCAGGGTATGGGTGTGTTTGTCGAGCATGGCGTATCCTTTGTGCGGCTGTTGCCGGGTGGCGCTTCGCTTACCCGGCCTACGTTCGAGCCGTTGTAGGCCCGGTAAGCGAAGCGCCACCGGGCGAAAAAGATGTCTACTTAAACAACGCGTGCACGTTGTTTTGTTTGTAGTTCAGCGTCGGATCGAGTTCTTCCATGGCGAAAGAGAGCGCCAGATAACGGCCCGCCATTAGCTCTGCAAAATGCGTTGTGATCAGCGCAAACAGCATTTCACCGACCTCTTCCCGGCTCTGCAGACTGCGCCCGGCGCCGATTTTGAGCGTCATATGCACAAAGGCGTAATCGTGCTTGCCGTCGGCCATCTGCCAGGTGTCCAGCCAGTGGGCGCGGCTGCGGATACCGCCGAGCGGGAAAATACCCGTGGCGGCGAGCGCCTCGTTCACTTTGGCAAACAGCCCCGGCAGGTCGGCCTGCTCGCGGATGTTGTCGGTACATTCAGCAATAAAGTGCGGCATGGTGGCTCCTTACGCGGGCAGCGGGAAAACGGCGTTGACCTGGCCGGTGCCGGAGCTGGCGAACAGCTCGGTGAGAAACTCCACCTTACCGTCGTAGTTGTCCCAGCCGAGCATCCCCAGCAGCATCACCGTGTCGTGCATGTTGCCCTCGCCGTAGCAGTAGTCGGCGTACTCCGGCAGCATGCTGCAAAACTCTTTGAACTGCCCCTCGCGCCACAGCTTCACTACTCGCTCATCCATCTGGCGGTCAAACTCGCGGGTGTAGCTGTTCATCCCTTCCTCCGCGCGCTGGTCGTCGATAAAGCGGTGCGACAGCGAGCCGCTGGCGAGCACCGCCACGGTGCCGTCGTATTTTTCGATGGCGCTGACGATGGCCTCGCCCAGCCTGCGGCTGTCGGCGAAGTCGTGTACCGTGCAGAACGCCGAGATGGAGATCACTTTGAAGTGCTTATCCGCGTTCATGTAGCGCATCGGCACCAGCGTGCCGTACTCCAGCTTGAGGCTCGGGATGTTGTGCGCCTTGGCGCGCACGCCAAGCTTCACCGCTTCGTCGGCGATCAGCTGGCCGAGTTCCGGGTTGCCGTCGTAGTCGTAGGTCATGTCGCGAATAAAATGCGGCAGCTCGTTGCTGGTGTAGACGCCTGAAAAATGGTCCGCACAGTTGATGTGATACGCGCTGTTCACCAGCCAGTGGGTGTCGAAGACGATAATGGTATCGACGCCCAGCTCGCGGCAGCGCTTGCTGATCTCTTTATGCCCGTCGATGGCTGACTGGCGGCAGCCGTGGTTTTTGCCCGGCAGTTCAGAGAGATACATTGACGGCACGTGGGTGATTTTTGCCGCTAACGCTAATTTTCCCATGATCAGATCCCCCATTTTGGAATCGGATGGTCGCCCATGGAGATACAGACGTTTTTCATCTCCGCGAAGACCTCAAAGCTGTACTCGCCGCCCTCACGCCCGGTGCCGGAGGCCTTCACGCCGCCAAACGGCTGGCGCAGGTCGCGCACGTTCTGGGTGTTGACGAACACCATGCCCGCTTCGATGTTGCGCGCCAGACGCAGCACTTTGCTGACGTCCTGCGTCCAGATGTACGACGCCAGGCCATACTCCACGTCGTTTGCCAGGCGCAGGCCTTCCGCTTCGTCCTTAAACGGCAGCAGGCAGGCCACCGGCCCGAAGATCTCTTCCTGCGCCACGCGCATGCGGTTATCGACATCCGCCAGCACGGTCGGGCGCAGGAAATTGCCGCCTTTCAGGTGCGCAGGCAGATTGGTCGGTTTGTCCGGGCCGCCCGCCAGCAGGGTTGCCCCCTCTTCAATGCCGAGGCGGATGTAGCCGGAGACCTTCTCCCAGTGCTGCTTGCTGATCAGCGCGCCAATCTGGGTGTTCTGATCGGTCGGGTCGCCCACGCGCAGGCGGCTGGCGCGCTCGGCAAAGCGTTTGACGAACTCCGGGTAGATGCTCTGCTGGATGAAGATGCGCGAGCCGGCGGTGCAGCGTTCGCCGTTGATGGAGAAGATGGTGAACAGGGCGGCGTCCAGCGCGCGCTCGATGTCGGCGTCTTCAAATATCAGCACCGGAGATTTGCCGCCCAGCTCCATGGAATACTTCTTCAGCCCGGCGTTTTTCATAATGTTACGCCCGGTGGCGGTGCCGCCGGTGAAGGAGACGGCGCGCACGTCATGATGACGCACCAGCGCGTCGCCCGCCGTGGCGCCATAGCCCTGCACTACGTTCAGCACGCCCGCCGGAATGCCCGCCTCCAGCGCCAGCTCGCCCAGACGGTCGGCGGTCAGCGGGGAGAGCTCGGACATCTTCAGCACCGCGGTGTTACCCAGCGCCAGGCACGGCGCGACCTTCCAGGTGGCGGTCATAAACGGCACGTTCCACGGCGACACCAGCGCACAAACGCCTACCGGCTGCACGAGGGTGTAGTTGAGCATCTTGTCATCGACCGGGTAGGTTTTGCCGTTCATCTGCTGGCACACCTCGGCGAAGAACTCAAAGTTGTGCGAGGCGCGTGGAATGAGCACGTTTTTGGTCTGGTGGATCGGCAGGCCGGTGTCGGCGGTCTCCATCGCGGCAATGTCCGGCACGTTCTGGTCAATCAGATCCCCCAGGCGATGCATCAGGCGCGCACGCTCCTTCATCGGCAGGTTGGCCCATTTCGGGAACGCCTCTTTGGCGGCGGCAACGGCCTGATGGATTTCGGCTTCGCCGCCAGAGGCCACTTCTGCCAGCACCTCGCCGGAGGCCGGATTAGTGGTTTGGAAGTACTCACTTCCGGCGACGTTTTTCCCGTTGATCCAGTGGTTAATCTTTTTCATTTTGCAGTCTCCTCACTGACAATTCGGTTTACCAGGCGGCCTACGCCTTCCACTTCCACTACCACCTCATCGCCCGGCACCACGTCGGACAGCCCCTTCGGCGTGCCGGTGGCAATCATGTCGCCCGGTTGCAGGGTCATGAAATCGCTCAGATACGCAATCAGGAATGGGATGCTGAAAATGAGATCGGCGGTGGTGCCTTCCTGACGCAGTTCACCGTTGACGTAGGTGCGAAGACGAAGGTTGTGCGGGTCAGGGATGGCTTCTTTTGGCACTACGTTCGGGCTGATGGGGGTCAGCCCGTCGCGGCTTTTCACCCGCAGGTTCGGGCGATAGTAGTTTTCGAGATAATCGCGGATGGCGTAGTCGTTGCACACCGTGTAGCCCGCAACATAGTCCATCGCCTCGGCTTCGCTGACCTTACGCGCGGTTTTACCGATGACCACCACCAGCTCGGCTTCGTAATGCATGTATTCAATGTTGTTTGGGCGCACCGAGGTCTGGTTGTCGCCGTTAAAGGTGTTCGGCGCTTTGATAAACACCAGCGGCTCGGTGGGCGGTTTGAAGTCCAGCTCGCTGGCGTGATCGGCGTAGTTCAGGCCGAGGGCGAACAGCGTGGCGTGCGGCGGCGTGCGCGAAGCGATGGTAACGTCGCGTTCCTCCACCACCGGGTTTTCCAGCGGCGGAAATCCCTCTGCCAGAATGCGTACCCGATCGCCCGGGCGAATTTCGACGCGGCTTTGCGGGGTACCGAGCAATATCGCATCGCCGGGGTTCAGGGTGGCAAATTCGCTCAGGGCGCTCAGCAGTTCGGCGGCGTTGCAGTGCAGATCGGCCGTGTTCCAGTGGTCCGCTTCGCGACCGTTGATCTCGGTGATGATGGTCAGGTTGTCCACGTTATCAACGGCGACAGGTTCGCCGAGCGGGCAAAATCCATCCCGGCATTTGGCTTTAATAGCCGGGCGGTAGAAGCTCTCTTCAGGCAGGCTGATTTCGTTGGCCAGCGCGTAGCCAGCGATGTACGCCGCCGCCTCTTCAACGCGTACTTTGCTGGCGGTTTTGCCCACCACCAGCGCCACCGTTGCGCCGCTTAACACGGTTTCTCCCTGCGGGAAGGGAATCGGCTCGCCTGCGCGAATAACGGTGTTATGTGGCTTGATAAACCACACCGCCGTTTTTGGCGGCGCGTTATAGGGGGCTTTTTCAAACGCCTCAGCCCAGGCCGCACGCTGGCTTTGGTGGTTTAGCGCTACGGCAAAAACAGTACCTTTCATTCCCATACTCCTCAAACCGGCTGTCCGGTTTTGATTTCGTTAATATATTAATGATCTGGTTTTATGCTTTTGCTGTTCGTTTCGCAATCAGAAGTGAATAATTTGTGATATGAATAACAATAAATTTACACCAATGGGTTAATTATAATTAAAATCAATGCATTAAAAAAATGACGTTGTTTCTGTTAGACTTTTTGGGTTACAACGTATTGTCTATAAAAGCATCTGTTTTAAATTGTTTACTTGTTAATGATGTAAGGGGAAGGTGATGCATGATTCATTAACCATCGCGCTGTTGCAGGCGCGTGAAGCGGCGATGGGCTACTTCCGCCCGATAGTGAAACGGCATAATCTGACCGAGCAGCAGTGGCGTATCGTCCGCGTGCTGGCCGAGCATCCCTCCATGGATTTTCACGATCTGGCGTTCCGCACCTGCATTTTGCGCCCAAGCCTGACCGGCATTCTGACGCGGATGGAGCGCGACGGTCTGGTGCTGCGCTTAAAGCCGGTGAATGACCAGCGCAAGCTGTACGTATCGCTGACGAAAGAAGGCAACGCGCTGTACCAGCGTGCTCAGGCTCAGGTGGAAGAGGCGTACCAGCAGATTGAGGCGGAATATACCCCGGAGAAGATGAAGCAGCTCACGGCGCTGCTGGAAGAGTTTATTGAACTCGGAAACCGACATATTGCCGCGCGGGACGAAGCGTAAAAACCCTAAATTCCAGGATGATTTTCGTAAAGTTTTCTCATGCCAGGCCGAATATTCTGTATCTGCCTGAGGAAAGAGAAAACATGTTAAATCGTATCAAGATTGTCACCAGCTTACTGCTGGTTTTAGCGATATTTGGCCTTTTACAACTCACATCCGGTGGTCTTTTCTTCAATGCCCTGAAGCATGACAAAGAGAATTTCACCATTCTGCAAACCATTCGCCAGCAACAATCCACCCTGAACGGTAGCTGGGTGGCGCTGCTGCAAACCCGTAACACCCTGAACCGCGCGGGTATCCGCTACATGATGGATCAGAACAATATCGGCAGCGGCTCAACCGTCGCCGAGCTGATGCAGATTGCCTCTGCGTCTCTGAAACAGGCGGAAAAAAACTGGGCGGATTACGAAGCACTTCCGCGTGACCCGCGTCAGAGCGACGCTGCGGCACTGGAAATCAAACGTAATTACGATATCTACCACGGCGCGCTGGCCGAGCTGATCCAGCTGCTGGGGGCGGGCAAGATCAACGAGTTCTTCGACCAGCCGACCCAGAGCTATCAGGATGGCTTTGAGAAGCAGTACGTCAGCTACCTGCAACAAAACGACGCGCTCTATCAGACCGCGGTTGAAGACAGCAACAGCTCTTACCGCCAGGCTATCTGGGTGCTGATTAGCGTGCTGGCTGCGGTGCTGGTGGTGATTGTTGCCGTCTGGCTGGGTATTCGTCAGGCACTGATTTCGCCGCTGAACCGTCTGATTGACAGCATTCGTCATATCGCCAGCGGCGACCTGGTGAAGCGCATCGACGTGGAAGGCTCCAACGAGATGGGTGAACTGGCTGACTCCCTGCGCCATATGCAGGGCGAGCTGGTGCGTACCGTGGGTGACGTGCGTAACGGCGCAAACGCCATTTACAGCGGTGCGAGCGAAATCTCGATGGGCAATAACGATCTCTCATCCCGTACCGAGCAGCAGGCTGCCTCTCTGGAAGAGACCGCCGCCAGCATGGAACAGCTGACCGCCACAGTGAAACAAAACGCCGAGAATGCCCGTCAGGCGAGCAACCTGGCCCTGAGCGCGTCTGAAACCGCGCAGAAAGGCGGGAAAGTGGTGGATAACGTGGTGCAGACCATGCGCGACATCGCCGGCAGTTCGCAGAAAATCGCCGATATTATCAGCGTGATCGACGGGATTGCTTTCCAGACTAATATTCTGGCGCTGAACGCGGCGGTAGAAGCGGCACGTGCGGGCGAGCAGGGCCGCGGCTTTGCGGTGGTTGCAGGTGAAGTACGAAACCTGGCGCAGCGCAGCGCCCAGGCGGCTCGCGAGATCAAGAGCCTGATTGAAGACTCCGTGGGGCGCGTGGAATTGGGATCAACGCTGGTAGAAAGCGCCGGTGAAACCATGGGTGAGATCGTGAATGCGGTAACGCGCGTGACGGACATCATGGGCGAAATCGCGTCTGCGTCTGATGAGCAGAGCCGCGGTATCGACCAGGTGGGGCTGGCGGTGGCGGAGATGGATCGCGTGACCCAGCAGAACGCCTCGCTGGTGGAAGAGTCTGCGGCGGCCGCGGCGGCACTGGAAGAGCAGGCGAGCCGTCTGACGCAGGCCGTTGCGGTGTTCCGTATTCAGCAGGAACAGATGAAGGCGCGCGAGTTCGCCTCCGCGAAAAGCGTTGTCGCACCGGTAGTGGCGCGTAAACCGGCGACCGCAGATGCGGGCGATAACTGGGAAACGTTCTGACGTTGTGCGTTTCGCCGGGTGGCGGCTGCGCCTTACCCGGCCTACGGGATGTGCGTTTTGCCGGGTGGCGGCTGCGCCTTACCCGGCCTACGGGATGTGCGTTTTGCCGGGTGGCGGCTACGCCTTACCCGGCCTACGGATTGTGGGTTTTGCCGGGTGGCGGCTGCGCCTTACCCGGCCTACGGATTGTGGGTTTCGCCGGGTGGCGGCTACGCCTTACCCGGCCTACGGATTGTGGGTTTTGCCGGGTGGCGGCTGCGCCTTACCCGGCCTACTGATTGGGGGTTTTGTCGGGGGCGGCTGCGTCTGACCTGGCCTGCGGAATTGGGTTTTGTAGGCCCGGTAAGCGCAGCGCCACCGGGCGATTTTACAGAGGCAGGCACATGGCGCAGCGGGAACCATACGCTAAACCGTGCGCCGTCTCTTCTTCACGTTTCTGGCGCATTTCCGGCGTCAGCGTCGTCATCATTTCAAACCCTAATCGTCTGTAGTAGGGCGCATTCCACGGGACATCACGAAACGTCGTTAACGTCAGCGAGGTTAGCCCCAGCGTGCGGGCATGCTCTGCGACACGGTTAATCAACCGACGTCCGAGACCTCGTCCCTGCCAGTCCAGATGAACCGAAAGTTCCACAATAAACAGCGAAGATGGCTGGGCTTCGGCGAGAATAAAGCCCACGGGCCTGTCGTCAGCCAGCGCCAGCCAGCTTAATCCGCGTCCGGCGTAACCGAGGTGATCTTCAACGGAAATAACCTCGCTGTCTGCCAGCCAGGCCAGCTCAGGAACGTCGCGAAATCGCTGCCCCGCCGCGCGTTCAATGGCGGGCAGGGCAGCGACGTCGTCGATGCGCGTCGGGCGGAGGGTGAACGCCGTCATCAGCCAGCGCTGCTCACAATTTTAATCTCCACCATGCCGATTCCCAGCTTGCGCGGAGCGTGACCGAGAATATTCCCTTCGTTAGTGGACTGCGGCTCGGGCGGTACAATGACCAGCGTATTGCTGCGCGTGGGGTTATCGAAATGCAGCGTGCTGGTGGTGACATCATTGCTCAGCGTCAGCATCTGTTCTTTATCGCCGACGCGCACCGGCACAGGACGGTTTGCGTTGGGACCAAATGCCCTGGCGGTGATCACCAGATCGAATTTCTCCGGCAGCGGATGGGTATACTCAATTTTCACCTCATCACCTAACTGCGCGTTAGACCAGCGCCCCCACGATTCGGGACGTGAAATACCGCTGAACTGCTTCACCTCTTCAGGCGCGCCGGCAACGTTAAAAATAAAGCTGTCAGCTTTATAACGAATGTCGTTGTCGACGATTTTCAGCAGGTCTACGTTGCGCTGATAGCGTGCGGTATCAATAACCGTATCTTTAAACGCGGTTTTTCCCTGCCACTGCGGTTTGTCAACGTGTTGCACGGTCTGCTCGCCGCCGAGTTGCCCCTGAGAGACGCACCAGTCGGTGGACAGCGACAGCTGTTGCGACCAGAGCTGGCCCATTTTGTAGCATTTGTCGACCCAGACGAAATTATCGCGCGGGGCAAATTCCGCCAGCTGGAAGCGCAGTGGCGCGGAGTATTCGCTTTCCGGCAGCGGCTCGACGCGGTTATCCGACACGCGCAGCAGCAGTGGCAGGCGGAAATGGCTGCCGGAGAACGCGATCATTTTTTTATCCTGATCGATGGTGAAATCTTTTATCTCTTTCGGGAAGTTCCACAGACGAATGATATCCGGCTTCCAGGCGAGGATTTTTTCCTTCATGTTGAGGAAGATTTCCGACAGGGACTGGCCCGACAACGTACTGCGGCCCAGGCCAATGAAGTTATCGCCACCCAGAATATCCAGCACGGTAGCGCCGTTATCCATCGAGTTACGTTTAGCGGCAATGATCTCCTGCTGCGGTTTATCGCCGCGCAGCACAAAGAACAGGTTGCTGCGATCCAGCTTATTCAGCTCATCCCAGGCGCTGTTTTTCATCGCCAGATGGTCAGATGAAACGACGATGACCGTATTTTTGAAATACGGCGACGCTTTGATTTTCTCGATTAACGCCGCGATATGTTCCTGGCTACAGGTCACAGCGCTGAACGACTTGTTGTTTTTACCGTCAATGTCGTAGCCCTGACGTTTACAGGTGCGTGAGACGAAACCATCCGGATGATGCGTGTCGACGGTCAACGCAAACAGCGAGAAGCGTTTACCGGCGCGGGAAAGCTTCTCGAATTTCTTCCAGGTTTCATCCAGAACGGTATCGTCGTAAAAGCCCCAGTCGTTGCGGTAGGCCGGATCGGCGACCGTGGTTTTCAGCTCTTCGGAACCATATAAGTGATCGAAACCGTGGGATCTCAGGAACACATCTTTCCCGGCAAAGCGCAGGTTAGCGCCCTGCATAAAGTAGTTTTCATAGCCCGAGTTTTTCAGGATATCGCCGAGGCAAATGTTCTGCGGGAAGAAGCTCGACATCGAGGCGGAGGCGTTGCCTTCAAACGGGGCGAACAGGGGAATGCCGCACTGGGAAGCCACCATCCCGGCGATGGTGTAATCCGTGCCAGGCAACTGCATGGTGTGGCTGAAGTCGAGGCCCTGGTTTTTCAGCGCGCCAAGCTCTGGCGTCAGGTTCTGGAAAGCATCGTTGTCAAACCAGGTGCGTTCCAGACTTTCGCCGTAGATATAGACCAGGTTGAGTTTGGGGTTATCGATTTTCTTCGAGGGTTCTTTGTAATAGGCCGCAAAGTCCGGATCGCCATCGCGCGACTGGGATTTTACCAGCTCGGTAATTTGATGGAATGCCGGGCTGGCATCCACGGAGGCCAGCGCCAGGCACAGCGCCAGCAGGCTGTAGCCATGATGATGCGGACGGTGACGGCGACGGCGCAGAACCCAGGCTAGCGCGGCGAAGATGCCCACCAGGGCGACCACCAGCCCCAGACCCGGAAGGATGTACTTACCCACACCTGCGCCGGTCAGACTGTTGGTCAATGTGTAGAGCACCGCGTCGTTAATACCGTCGCCGGTAAAGTAATCGCTGGCATATAACGTAATGTTTAAAACAATAAAAATACCGAGCACCACCAGGGTGGCCACAAACCACCAGGTGTGACGACCGGCTTTCCAGGCATAAACGCCGATGGAAGCCAGGAAAAGGACAAGGGACATTAACTCTGACAACAGCAGATCCTCATCATGCCGGACGCTTAGCCGGCTAATTGCTTATTTTTTGGGTAATACAATGTAATTGCGATGTCGCTTAGCTGCAATTTTAGTGTCACGAAAGTGTGCTGTTGTTAGGATTTGGTTTATAAAATCGGATTTTTGAATACAGTCGCATCGTGGCATACGGAGGCTGAGGTGGTGGCAGGGGGTAAAAAAACGCACTTCACGCCGCGGTATAAGACTAATGTAATAAACGCGGCGTGTTGTGGCAGAAAAAGGGGGACAATCAGGAGAGGAAATTAACGCCTTGTTTCAGCACCAGATCGCAGGCTTTCGTTTTCACCTGTTTCGCCAGAGATGAATTTCCAAGGGTGCTGAGGTTCAGCTGCTGACCATTTTGCGCGTTCAGCAGGCCCTGTATACCGTCCATATAGTTGGTGTCCGCTTTCTGCTCCTGGGTGTCCAGTCCCAGTTTACCCAACACCTGGTTTTTGATGTTTTCGGTATCGGTGACGGAAGCCAGTTTCTGCTTCGCGCAGTATTCCAGAATACCCGCGGCGTTGTTCATCGTTCCGGCACTCAGGCTTTGGGAGCTGTTGCCCAGCAGGCCGGTGAGGGACGAGGCTGACAGTCCGCCCTGGGACGTGCCGCTCTCTTTGGTTAACTCACTTGCTGCGCTGGAGAGCGACTCCTGCCATGATGCGGCCTGCGCTGCGCCAGTCACCAGCAGGGCGCCAGTAAGGATGCTGATAAGAAATTGTTTTTTCATAATGATTTACTCAACAAGGTCCGTTTTGGGCCAGAAGTGGGTTCAGTATATACCTCTGCTCTTCTGGCGCTCCCTGGAAATATCTTAATACTCTTTGCCGGTGACGCGGCTGCGGTAGCTGTCCCAGTCGAAGATGACGTACAGGCTGTTACCCAGCTTCATGCGATCCATCACCCGCTCGCCAAGAAGTCGGGTCATCTCGTCGATATTGTGGTTCGTCAACATACCGGTTGGGCGTTTTGACGACGAACGGCGATCGACAATCTGGTTGATGATCACTTTTTCGTAGCGGGACTCCGTCTGGACACCGATCTCGTCGATGACCAGCAAATCCACGTTACTTAAATCATTCAGCAACTGTTCTTCGCTGGTTTCGCGATTACTGAAGGTGTCTTTCATGGCGGACATAATATCGGCCACGGTGATAATCAGCACTGACTTCCCGCGCAGCAGCAGCTCGTTGCAGATAGCGGCGGCGAGGTGATTTTTCCCGGTGCCGGGTTTTCCGCTAAAGATGAAGCTGGCGATGTTGCCGTCAAATTCATCCACGTACTGGCGCGCCTGGTTAAGGGCGTTCATCTGCCCCTGAGACTCGACCTTATAATTCTCGAAGGAGCAGTTCTGGTGCAGAGGGCGAATGCCCGAGCGGTTAAAGGTGCGCTGCATTTTCATCGCGCGGTTTTCGCGGGCGAGGGCAGCCGCGCGAATTTTACCCTGCTCTTTTTGCCATGCCAGCAGCTCTTCACCGGTGGTGAAGGCGGGCTTCACGTTGGCAGGCATCATCTTCTGCAAACGTTTCATCAGGTCGCCGACGTTTTTCATTTCGCACCTCGGAATCCATCAGGGATTTTTTTGTCCGGTTCTGAAAAAGCATTGATATCACGTTTTGGCTGGCCGTTGTTGCTGGCGCGGTTGATTTGCAGACTGCGCGCGAATTTTTGCTGCCACTGAACATGGTGGAAGACTTTTCCTTCAGCTTGCCAGTATGCGGTAAAGGCTGCCAGCTCTTCCGGTGTCGCGGGCTGCGAGAGGGCTATTCCCCATAAGGCCGCCTGCCGCTGAAAATCGGCGTCCGGCTGCCAACCGGCGTACATGGGAAATTTCCCCATTGGAACGGCCACCGGGGCGCTGGCGGGTTCGTCAAAAAACTGATTATCCAGCATGACATCGCTCGCCGGGCGCGACAGCTTCTCTTCAATTTCCAGAAGCTGCGCCAGACGTTCCGGCGTGACCGCATAAAACGCCGGGGCGTTGTCGGCAAATACCGCGAGCGTGCCGCCTTCGGCGTGCGTCAACACACCGCGAGGATCGCGCATAAAGGCATCAATGCCAGCAATGCTGGTGGTCAGAATTCTGGAGGACATAACACTTTCTCAACTGATTACTACGGGCGTGATTGAGGGTTATGGTAGCACAGAGAGAGGGGAGGAAAGGAGAGGATTTCCCCGGTGGCGTTACGCTTACCGGGGCTAAAATCACAGGGGCTGGTTACGCGATGATGTTCAGCGTCACGTCGATATTGCCGCGCGTCGCGTTAGAGTACGGACAGACGATGTGCGCCGCATCCACCAGTTTTTTGGCTTCCGCTGCGTCCATCCCTTCAACGTGGATGTTCAGCTTCGCTTCGATACCAAAACCGGTTGGCAGCGGGCCGATCCCTACTTCGCCTTCAATAAAGGCGTCTTTTGGCAGAGCGAATTTATCGCGTGCCGCAACGAACTTCATTGCGCCCAGGAAGCAGGCGGAGTAGCCCGCAGCGAACAGCTGTTCAGGGTTGGTTACTTCACCCCCCATGCCGCCCATCTCTTTTGGCACACCCAGTTTGACATCCAGAACGCCATCGGAAGACGTGGCGCGGCCATCACGGCCTCCGGTTGCTTTGGCTTTGGCAGTGTAGACAACTTTTTCTAAAGACATGGCAGGTTCCTCATCTTACGTTTATGTGCGCTATTAAATAGCGCGCGATGTTTTAGGTTAAAATTAGACGCGTAAAGTACAGCCTTACGCGCGATGCAGCTGTTGGCGCAAACTTTCGAGCTGTTGCTTGAGCGCCAGCATGGTGTCGGTATCACACTGCGCTGCACAGCCCACGGCGTGGGGTATCGTCACAGCCTGCTGTTGCAGCGCCCGACCCGCGTCGCTCAGGGTGACGGCGACCTGACGCTCATCCTGACGGGAACGCTGGCGGAGGATCAATCCTGCGCTTTCCAGGCGTTTCAGCAGGGGAGTCAGCGTGGCGGAATCCAGGAATAGCCGCTCGCCAATGTCTGACACCGTAATATCATCCTGTTCCCAGAGCACCAGCATCACCAGGTATTGCGGGTAGGTCAGGTTAAGCGGCGCCAGCAGTTGCCGGTACAGCTTGTTAAGCGCCAGATTTGCCGAATAGAGGGCAAAACAGAGCTGGTTATCCAGCAGAAGCGCGTTGGTGGTGTCGTTCGTTTTTGCGTCCATGAAATGAATATAGATAGTGCACGATACAATTGCAAGCGATTTTATTATACGCGTGGACGTTTGCGGTAAAGCCATAAGCCGGGGATCGACAGGCCGATGGAGAGCGCACCCACGATCGACGAGGCTTTAAGGAAGTTGCTCAGGAGCAGGATCATCTGGGGTTCGCTGTAGCCAAAATGGCTGATTTTGACGGCGGAGATCATCGCCGTATAGGCTGAAATGCCCGGGAACATAGGAATCACTGCCGCCACGGTGAATACCTTCGGGTGCGCCAGATACCAGCGGGACCACTGAATACCGATGCTGCCAACCAGCATGGAGGCGATAAACGTCGACCATTCAATATTAAAGCCCGCTGTCATCATGATCATACGAGAGCCGTGGCCAATGGCACCCAGCAGCGCACACCAGGGTAATGCACGCTGTGGGACGTTAAACACCATCGCAAAACCAACGGCGGGAAGGGCAGACAAGAGCATGTCCTGTGCCAGTGCGAGCATAAAATCCATCACGCCCATCCGCGTAACCCCCAGAGTGTCATGGCCATTACCACCCCGATACAGGTCGCCAGCGTCAGCAGGCTGGCTATCGCCCAGCGTGCCAGACCGGTGTTGATATGGCCTTTGAACATATCAGCGACGGCATTAATTAAGGGAAAACCCGGCACCAGCAGCAATACGCTGGCGGCCATCGCAACAGTAGGCGTGCTGGCGAAGTAGGGCTGGCGCAAAAGCAGGCCGGATACGGTTGTCGCCACAAATGCCGTGATGCAGAAGTTAATTTGCGGATGTAGCTGTCTGTGCGTCAACAGCTGGCGGACATACATTGCGATGCTGCTGGCAAAGAAGGTCACGACAGCGCCGTCCCAGCCGCCCGCGTTGAGCTTGCAGAAGCAGGCGCAGGACAGTCCCACCATCAGCACAACCAGCCAGCGCGGATACCGGAGGGGTTTGATTTGATTGAAACGTTTTTCTATCTCCCGGAGATCGAGCAGCTTGTGTTCAGCAAGGATCACGATGTGCTGCACTTCCGTCACGACGTGCATGTTAATGCCGCGGTCATGATTTTTACGGGTGGAGGTCAGGCACTGTCCGTCTTTAATGGTGGTCAGCACAATGGCATTTGACGAGATGGAACTCTCAACACTGTCCATCCCCAGCGCCAGCCCAAGGCGTGTGGAGAGCTCTTCGACGAGGGCGCTTTCTGCCCCGTGCTGTAAGAGAAAAAGCCCGCACTGAATACATAGCCGCGTGGTGGCACGTTGCGTAGACCGATCTGCCTGCATGAAACGCCCTGAAGAGAAGAGAGATTGCTTACTTTTAACACAAAGTGCAGGGCCCTTTGCGCTGGGCCAGATCAACATTTGTGCGATCAGTGGCGCGATGGGGGCGGAGGAAAGACAGCATTGTTATTTATTTAATGAATGTGAAATTAGGATTTATAAAAACAATATATTAAGTATTTCTAATTTCATATTTTCGATCTTTTCACGCAATTTGAATTAAATTTAAATGGTCTTTATGCGATATTAGGCCTGTATTGGGCGTTTCTTAACCCATGTGATATTTGTTCTATTTTGCGAGTATTAACCCGTTTGTACTTCGGAATGCAAACGGGTTTAACCTTGCAGGGTTAGTTCGTTCTTAAATAAAGAATTCATGACAGGGAGGGTCTATGTTGCCATTGAATGGTAAACACGGAGTGGTGATCAGCAGAGTACCGGTTATGCAAAATGGGTTAGGTGGCGTCATGTCGCGTCATTTTCCCGATTTTGAGATAACGTACTGCCGTTCGATGCAGGAGTTGACGTTATTACAATTGCGTCGCGCTGGGGTCGTTATTGCCGATATTTCGGGTGAGTATCGTAATCCACGCGGCACGCTTGAGCAATATTATGGGTTAATGAATCAGTACCGGGATATTCACTGGATATTCCTCGTTTCGCGCCCCCTTTATCCACTTGCAGTAGAGCTTCTTATGCGTCCGGAAAGCACGCTGCTTTCGGATATGGAACCCATTGAAGGCGTAATTAACGCTATTCGCGCGGGGAGTGAACGTGCCGAGCGAATAAGCCAGACGTTATTGATACCGGAAAATCCTGATATTGAAGAGGAGAGTGAGCAAATGATTGCGCTTACCCACTCTGAACGCAAGGTGTTGCGTTTGTTAGGTAAAGGTTGGGGAATCAACCAAATAGCCACGCTACTTAATAAAAGTAATAAAACGATCAGTGCACAGAAAAACAGTGCAATGCGTCGCTTATCACTTCGCAGTAATGCCGATATGTACGCGTGGATAAGCAGTACCCAGGGAATGCGAGAACTCAGTTTAATGTCGGCTTATGGAGAGTTTGAGGAATGGAAAAGACCACTGCAACAAAACATATCGCCGTCATCGAAAGCTGCTCAATGAGCGCTATGGGGCTGAAGCATCTTTTTGCGATGCCCGCCCTGAGCCATTACCAGGTGCACCTGTTTGCCAGATTTGACAACTTCAAAGCGGCGCTCTCGGAAATCTCATTCTTTGCCGTAATTTATTCATTGTCCGATGAGCGTGAGGAGCGGCGAAACTGTCTGGCCTGTTTGCGGGATCTCACCTTCACCCACAGCGACGTCAAGCGTATCGTGCTGGCCTCTGATGAAATGGAGGCGAGACTGGTCAGCCATCTTTCGCCTTCTCGCTTACATGGAATTATCAGTAAATCGGTTCCGCTGAAGCAGTTAATGGAGGGGCTGGAGACATTACTCAGCGAAACGCATCACGTGAACGACAACGTGTACAATCACTGGTGTGTGAGCCAGCATCGTATGCTAAGCCCAACTGAAAGGGCGATTCTGCGATATATGTCATCGGGTTTTTCGATCCCTGAAATTGCGGCACAGCTTGAACGCAATATCAAAACCATCCGTGCGCATAAGTTTAACGCAATGGTAAAGCTGGGCGTCAATTCTGATGTGGGATTACTGGATGCGGCAGATATCCTGGCGCATCTCCCGGTCAGGGAAATACGCCGTTCCGCTCTCACCGTTCCTTCTTTCTCGTAGTGTTAAGTGATGCGCCAGAATTTTTCTGGCGCAACGTTCAAATACAGACATCAACCCATTTTGCTGCGGTCAGTTCCGCCATTCTGTCGGGCGATATACGCACCGCACTGTGGATGGCGCCCGCTGCGGGTAACACTTCGGCGTACTGTTTTAATGTGATGTCACAGTAAACAGAGAGCGGATTTTCCAGTCCAAAAGGGCAGACGCCGCCAACAGGATGACCCGTCAGGGTTACTACCTCATCGCAGCTGAGCATGCGGGCTTTTGCGCCGAATGTCTCTTTGAGCTTTTTGTTATCCAGACGCGCATCGCCTTTTGCAACCACCAGAATCACATCATTTTTAATTTTCAGTGACAGCGTTTTGGCAATTTGGCCGGGTTCAACGTTGTGCGCGGCAGCAGCAAGGGCAACAGTCGCTGTGCTTTGGTTAAGCTCGATGATTTCTATATCCGGAGCGTGTTCGGCGAAAAACTGCTGTACAGACTGCAAACTCATTGATTCCTCCTGACAAATATCTTCCGTAATCTGTCATAAGAATTTAGTCGCTGTAAATATCCCTTAAGTAACAAATATCCGTCAGGGGCGATTTCTGGATCGCCTTCACATTCACAGAAACCGGTTACAGTAACCGGTTGCAGAGCGTGATGCAGAGATTAATACTGAGTGTGTAACTTCCCCTGTATCTAATAATAAGAGCTAATTATGAAACCATTCCGTTTGAGCAGTACCGCAGGTACACGATCCGGCAAGGTTGTGACGCTGATGTATGGAACAACGTGTGACGTGAGAACGTCCGAAACGAACGTCTGACAGGAGATCTGCTATGTCTGCCAACCATGCTGCATTTAATCTGATTTTCCGCTTCGTTGAAAATTATGTCAGCCCTATTGCCGGGCGCATCTCTTCCCAGCGTCACGTTATGGCGATTCGTGACGGGTTCATATCGGCAATGCCGTTTATGATTGTCGGGTCGTTTTTATTAGTGTTCGCTTACCCACCTTTTTCGCCAGATACCACCTGGGGCTTTGCTCGCGCCTGGCTGGATATGGCGAAGCAGTTTGAAGGTCAAATTCTGACGCCGTTTGATATGACGATGGGGGTGATGTCCCTCTATATCTGTGCGGCTATCGCCTACAACCTGGGCAAACATTACGTTAAAACCCATCAGTTGGATCCGTTCATGTGCGCGATGCTGTCGCTGATGGCGTTCCTGCTGGTCGCCGCCCCTAAAACCAAAGGCGCCTTACCGGTTGATAGCCTTGGAGGCACCGGGATTTTCACCGCGATCCTGGTGGCGATTTACTGCGTTGAGATGATGCGTTTCCTGAAAGCACACAATATCGGGATCCGCCTGCCAGACCAGGTTCCGCCGATGATCAAAAACTCATTTGACCTGCTGATCCCGGTGCTGGTGGTGGTGCTGACGCTTTATCCGCTGAGTCTGTTGATCCAGTCGCAGTTCGGTATGCTGATCCCACAGGCCATCATGTCGATATTCAAACCGCTGGTCTCTGCGGCGGACTCGCTACCAGCGATCCTGCTGGCGGTGCTGATTGGCCACCTGCTGTGGTTTGCCGGGATCCACGGCGCAGCGATTGTCTCGGGTATGCTGCAAATGTTCTGGCTGACGAACCTGGGGGCGAACCAGACCGCGCTGGCGGCGAGCCTGCCTTTACCACACATCTTTATGGAAGCCTTCTGGACGTTCTTTATTGTGATCGGTGGGTCAGGAGCGACGATGGGGCTGGTGTTCTGTTACCTGCGTAGCCGCTCCGCGCACCTGCGCTCCATTGGACGTCTGAGCGTGGTGCCAAGCATTTTCAATATCAATGAACCGGTGATTTTTGGTACGCCGATTGTGATGAACCCGGTGTTCTTTATTCCTTTCCTGCTGGCGCCGATGGTCAATGCCGTGCTGGCATGGGCAGCGATGAAGTTTGATCTGATTGGCCGCGTGATTTCCGTTGTGCCGTGGACGGCACCGGCTCCGGTTGGTGCCGCCTGGGCACTGGGCTGGGATTTCCGTGCAGCCATTCTGGTGCTGGTTTTGGCCTGCGTTTCCGCCATTATCTATTTCCCGTTCTTCAAGGTGTACGAGAAACAGTTGCTTCAGCAGGAAGCGGAAGAAGCACAGCGTAATGGGGAAGAGGAAAATCAGCAGGTAGCCTAGATAAAAGCAAAACGGCAACGCAGGTTGCCGTTTTTAGTGTTTGTTCCCTCTCTCTGCGGGTTTCAGGCAGGGCCAGACTACTTAAGCGTGCAATCGCCGCACTGCTGAACATCCGGCAGACGGTAGCGCTGACAGCAGGTACGACGCACCAGAAGTCCCTCACGCGGAACCACGGTGCGGTAAAGAGGGTTATCCCGCCCATCCGACAGCTGTCTGGCAAAGAAACAGCTCTGACGCAGCGCATCCACTTTCTCGTCGCCGAGCAGCGGCTTCATCTCCGTTAAATACCAGTGGATAAGATACCCGGTATTACTCCAGATCAGTTTGCCGTTGATCTCCCCCGTCGCTTCCAGCGCATCAATGACCGGAACCAGCGCTCTTGTAATCAACCGTTCCATACGCGCCTGCGCTGACAGGTGACTCGCGCTCGAATCTTCGTGTACATCAATCCAGAAACAGGCGGCGCGTCCGGTCTCATGGAATTCGACGTGGAAATGTTCCGACGAGAGATCGAGCATCGTTTCCTGGGTCAACAGGGCCAGCAAGACAGGCGGCACCATCAGCCCGATATACCATTGTGCCCAGAGGGAAAGCAGCGGTTTATTTTCCCGCGCCAGCGTCGGTTGGTTACGATAAATATGGTCGGAATAGGTTGCCAGCAGTGACCGCAGCTCGGCAGGTCGTTGCCACTGAGTCAGCGTCAGAGCATGATGCGGCGGTGCTTCATCCAGTTTGATGAAATCCAGCAGATGGGCGCGTGTTACGGCGATTTTTTCCCGAATGGCATCCGCAAGCGTCGTTTCTCCGGCGGAGAGTGGAGCTCGCCAGAGTAGTGGCTCAACGATGTGTGCGGTACGAGTCGCCATAGTGTGGATTACAAATCTAAATGATAATGATTGCCAATCCTAACTATAGATAAAACCGAGCGCAAGCGTTTTATCCTGGCGCTGTGAAGGCGGTTTCAGGCGATATGAAGCTCGTCGCTCAGCAGAATGCTGTTGCGTCCCATATGCTTGGCTTCATAGAGGGCTTTATCGGCTTTCGCCAGTGCGCCATCAACGTCTTCACCTTCGAACATGGCTATGCCAATGCTGATGGTCACGTTAGTGGCGACGCTTTCGTTAAACATGTGGGGGATTTTGAGATCGTAAACCTTCTGACGTATGCGTTCAGCTGTCTGGCGCGCTTGCTCCAGTGGGATGTTACTTAACAGCACCATAAATTCTTCCCCGCCAAACCGGGCGACAACATCGCGTGAGCGCACGGCGTCGCGGATCGCAGCCGAGACCCTGATCAAGGCCTGATCGCCCATCATATGGCCGTAATGATCGTTGTAGGCTTTGAAATGGTCGATATCCATCAGCAGCACAAAGTGCTCGCCAGCGTCAGGCCTGGGGAGGTTCTCAAGCCGGCTTTGCAGCCCGCGACGGTTATATAGGCCGGTGAGCGGGTCCATCATGCTGAGATCGGTCAGGGTTTCACGCTCTTCGAGCAGTTCGGAAAGCAGCTCCTGGGCGAAACGGTCATTACGCCGCTGAAGAACATGATGGATACCAATGGCGACCACCGGCAGCGCGAAAAAATAGGCCATTCTCAGCCAGTTTTCGGACGGGCTAAGCCACAGGCAGGATATAAAAGCGGGAAATGAATGTAACGTAAAGGCTTTAATATTACTGGCGAAAGCCAGAGACCCTATAAAAAGCACTGTTAATAGCGCCATCATTAAATAGGTTGCGTGATCGTGCGTTATTAACAGAAATTTTGAGACGATCTGCCATGCCCATAAAAACCCAAAAATAGCTGAAACAGCAGGGATATTTATTTTTCGCGTGCTATTTTTCCAGTGCCAGATAAGTAAGCCAGTGCTGGCAGTCAATACGGCAAACAGGGGGACTGATAACACACGAACGGAATAGAGAGGGTTTGTTACCGAGAACAATGCTGATGCAGCGTTCAGAAATAAAAATAAACGTAAAGAAAGCTGATATTTCTTGTTGACTAAGGACAGCCAGGATTGTGATGTCATATGCGTGCGTTTTTATTAAAACTCAATTAAAACAATGAGCAAGGTGTTGTTATGTATTATTGGTCGCTACAAAATTGAATTTTTATTATCAGAAAAACGTTATCGGAAGTTAACAGGTGGGCAATTTATCACCTTACACATTCTCTGTCATTATGGGAAAGCAATTGCTGGCGCAATTTCTTACGTCGCATGCTGACAAGTGATAATTACTATCATATGATACTGGTTATCATTATCAGTGCGAGAGGTGAAACCATGTTGAGCAAAGCGCTGGGAAGTGGGTGGGGAATATTGCTGCCTGGTTCCATTATCGGTGGGCTGATGTTTGCCGATCTTCCCATTGATGTCTGGAAAGCAATGATTGTTTCGGGCTTGCTGGTGACATCCGCGATGATCTGGCACAAACAGTTACGGCATTACGTGCTGTTGCCATCATGCGTTGCGCTAATCAGTGGACTGCTGGTGATTCTGATGAGTTTGAAATAAAAGGGAAAAACAAGAGGTACTGCTGAAGGGATGTAAGATAATTGGTGCGAGGGGGGGGACTTGAACCCCCACGTCCGTAAGGACACTAACACCTGAAGCTAGCGCGTCTACCAATTCCGCCACCTTCGCACAGTCATCTTACTGGTTTGATATCGCCTCGTTGGTGCGAGGGGGGGGACTCGAACCCCCACATCCTAAGGACACTAACACCTGAAGCTAGCGCGTCTACCAATTCCGCCACCTTCGCCCAGTGCGAGCAATATCAACGTGATTTATGGTGCGAGGGGGGGGACTTGAACCCCCACGTCCGTAAGGACACTAACACCTGAAGCTAGCGCGTCTACCAATTCCGCCACCTTCGCATACCATCGACACTGTAAAAGTATCGTAACCACGGAGGCGCATTCTAGATGTTTTCAGCTTTACGTCAACAGAAAATTGCGCACGTTGTTTTGATTGCTGCAAAAATGGGCGATGGCAGCGTCAGCCATCGCCGGGCAGGGGAATTACTTTTTCGCCTGGCGCGTCATCACGGTGCGATACACCTTAAAGCGGCCTGTCTGGGCGATCACTTCGTGGAAGCCGAAGGTTTCATCCAGCACTTTCGGATACGCCAGGAAGGCATTCGCCACAATACGTAGCTCACCGCCGCTGTTAAGGTGACGGGTTGCGCCACGGATCAGCGTTTGCGCCGCTTCAAGGCTGGTCTCCATCCCGTCGTGGAACGGCGGGTTAGAGATGATCATGTCAAAGCGACCGGTCACGTCGGAGAAAACGTTGCTGGCAATCACTTCGCCTTCAATGCCATTCGCAGCAAGCGTGGCGCGGCTGGCTTCTACCGCCGGGGCGCTCACGTCACACAGGGTTAAACGCACTTTTGGTGAGTGGCTGGCGAGAACCGTTGACAGCACGCCCGCGCCACAGCCGACGTCCAGCACCTTGCCCTTGGTGTGCGGCGTCAGGG
The DNA here is from genome assembly GCF_003850715.1 of Enterobacter sp. 301B. Lineage (NCBI taxonomy): Bacteria > Pseudomonadati > Pseudomonadota > Gammaproteobacteria > Enterobacterales > Enterobacteriaceae > Enterobacter > Enterobacter sp. 301B. The sequence goes on along the minus strand of NZ_PQTC01000004.1, from coordinate 238,532 downwards.
TGGAAAGCAGCAGCTTGCTGCCCGTATCGAGCGCGTCACGGCTAAACACACCCGGCAGGGTTTTAATGGTCAGTCCGTCAAGCTGGTACTCGTCCCAGAAGGTGTTGGCATCAAAAGTGGTCTGTTTTTCCAGACGGCCATGATACAGGCCGCAGCGTCGGGCGCTGTCGATTTTCGTCAACGGCGCGTAGCCTTCGAGCATCTGCTCTGCGCTTCGCACCCCGCTGCGGTTCTCACCGACGACAAAAATATCGCAGCCGACCGGCAGCAGAGAAAGCAGGTTCATCAGCTGGAACTGGGCTTCCGGTTTGTTCTTCGGCCAGTAGTAAATGAGCGTATCGCAGTCAGCAATATCGCTCTGCTCCGCCACCAGGCTAAAGCGTGCGCGCTCGCCCATCTGGCGGCTCAGCACCTGCCAGTGGTGGTAGTATTGGGTGTGGGCACGGCTTTCAGCACAGTCGAAACGTGCGGGCAGGTCATCCTGCATATCTCCGGCAAACAGAATACGGCTTTCTTCGAAATCATCACTGTGACGCAGCAAGACTTCACTTGCCGGGGTAAATGCAGACATGAATTGTTCCTCAATAAACTCAGGCGGGGATTATAGTAGGTAGATGGCGCAGTTTCGACACATTTGCTATATTTGCGCGCCTGAGAGACAGGAGTTTTCGCTATGACATCCCGACGAGACTGGCAGTTGCAGCAGCTGGGCATCACCCAGTGGGCTTTGCGTCGCCCGACGGCGTTGCGGGGCGAAATAGCCATCTCCATCCCTGCGCATGTCCGCCTGGTGATGGTGGCAGAAGCGCCGCCTGCCCTGAACGAACCCCTGATTGAGGATGTCCTTCGCACCCTGAAGGTGACAAACGATCAGGTATTACAGCTGGCGCCCGAAAGCGTCGCGATGCTTCCCCCTGACAGCCGCTGTAACAGCTGGCGAATCGGGGCGGTGGATGAGCTACCTCTTGAAGGAAGCCAGATCAGCTCGCCAGCACTGGACGAACTGAAAGCCAACCCAAAAGCGCGTAGCGCGCTATGGCAACAAATTTGCGAATATGAACACGATTTCTTCCCTCACGACGGCTGACCTGGCCACCGCGTTCGCGATTGAAACACGCGCCCATGCCTTTCCGTGGAGCGAAAAGACGTTTGCCAGCAATCAGGGCGAACGCTATTTAAATCTCCGCCTGGACGTTGACGGTGCGATGGCCGCGTTCGCCATCACGCAGGTCGTTCTGGACGAGGCGACGCTGTTTAATATCGCGGTCGATCCCGCTTACCAGCGCCGCGGGCTGGGCAGGGATCTGCTTGAGCACCTCATTCGTGAGCTGGAAACCCGTGACGTTTTCACCCTGTGGCTGGAGGTGCGCGCGTCCAATGTCGCCGCCATCGCGCTCTATGAAAGCTTAGGCTTCAACGAGGCGACTATCCGCCGTAACTACTACCCCACCGCAGAGGGACGTGAAGACGCCATTATCATGGCTCTGCCGATTGGATAACGAAAATAAGGTTGTAACGATGAAATGGGACTGGATTTTCTTTGATGCCGACGAAACGCTGTTTACGTTTGACTCGTTCGGCGGCCTACAGCGGATGTTTCTCGACTATAGCGTGACGTTCACCGCGGAAGATTTTCAGGACTATCAGGCGGTGAACAAGCCGCTGTGGGTGGATTACCAGAACGGAGCCATCACCGCGTTACAGCTTCAGCATCAGCGTTTTGACGTCTGGGCTGAACGGTTAAACATCAGTCCTGGGGTGCTGAACGAGGCCTTCCTGAATGCGATGGCGGATATCTGCGCGCCGTTGCCCGGCGCCGTTTCTCTGCTGGATTCGCTGAAAGGGAAGGTGAAGCTTGGGATCATCACCAACGGCTTTACCGCGCTTCAGCAGATCCGCCTTGAACGCACTGGCTTGCGCGATCATTTCGACGCGCTGGTGATCTCCGAAGAGGTAGGCGTGCCGAAGCCGGATCCGCGTATTTTCGATTATGCGCTGGCGCAAGCGGGCAATCCTGACCGCGATCGCGTGCTGATGGTGGGGGATACGGCAGAATCTGATATTCTGGGAGGTATGAGATCGGGCCTGTCGACCGTCTGGCTGAATGCGCATGGCCGCACGCTGCCGGAAGGCATCGAGCCGACCTGGACCGTAACGTCATTGAACGAACTGGAGCAGCTCCTGTGTAAACAATGATTGCCTGCCCCCTGTTGATGGGTAAAATAGCCGCATTTTTCGTATTCCATGATGCGCGGCCTGCTGCCGCGCTTACCTAAGAAGAATTGATTATGACGTTGTCTCCTTATCTGCAAGAGGTGGCCAAACGCCGCACTTTTGCCATTATCTCGCACCCGGATGCCGGTAAAACGACCATCACCGAGAAGGTGCTGCTGTTCGGACAGGCGATCCAGACCGCGGGTACCGTTAAAGGCCGTGGCTCCAGCCAGCATGCTAAATCCGACTGGATGGAGATGGAAAAGCAGCGTGGTATTTCGATTACCACCTCCGTGATGCAGTTCCCGTATCATGACTGCCTGGTGAACCTGCTGGACACCCCGGGGCACGAAGACTTCTCCGAAGATACCTACCGTACCCTGACGGCGGTGGACTGCTGCCTGATGGTGATCGACGCCGCGAAAGGTGTTGAAGATCGTACCCGCAAGCTGATGGAAGTCACTCGTCTGCGCGATACGCCGATCCTCACCTTTATGAACAAACTCGACCGTGACATCCGTGATCCGATGGAGCTGATGGATGAAGTGGAAAACGAGCTGAAAATCGCCTGCGCGCCAATCACCTGGCCGATTGGCTGCGGCAAGCTGTTCAAAGGGGTTTACCACCTCTATAAAGACGAAACCTACCTGTATCAGACCGGTAAGGGCCACACTATTCAGGAAGTCCGCATCGTGAAAGGGCTGGACAACCCGGAGCTGGACGCCGCTGTCGGTGAAGAGCTGGCCGCGCAACTGCGCGATGAGCTTGAGCTGGTCAAAGGCGCCTCTCACGAGTTCGACAGAGAGCTGTTCCTGAGCGGTGACATTACCCCGGTCTTCTTCGGTACCGCACTCGGCAACTTCGGCGTTGACCATATGCTCGACGGTCTGGTTGAGTGGGCCCCGCAGCCGATGCCGCGTAAAACCGACACCCGCGAAGTAGAAGCGAAGGAAGAGAAGTTCTCCGGCTTCGTCTTTAAAATTCAGGCCAACATGGACCCGAAACACCGCGACCGCGTCGCCTTTATGCGCGTGGTTTCCGGTAAGTACGAAAAGGGCATGAAGCTGCGTCAGGTGCGTATTGGTAAAGACGTAGTGATCTCCGACGCGCTGACCTTCATGGCGGGCGACCGTTCGCACGTGGAAGAAGCCTATCCGGGTGACATCATTGGTTTACACAACCACGGTACCATTCAGATCGGCGATACCTTCACGCAGGGCGAAATGATGAAGTTCACCGGTATCCCGAACTTCGCGCCGGAACTGTTCCGCCGCATTCGCCTGCGCGATCCGCTTAAGCAGAAGCAGCTGCTGAAAGGCCTGGTCCAGCTTTCCGAAGAGGGGGCTGTACAGGTGTTCCGCCCTATCGCCAACAACGATCTGATCGTGGGCGCGGTGGGTGTGCTCCAGTTTGACGTGGTAGTTGCCCGTCTTAAGAGCGAGTACAACGTGGAAGCGATTTACGAATCGGTGAACGTGGCGACCGCGCGCTGGGTTGAATGTTCAGACGTGAAGAAATTCGAAGAGTTTAAGCGTAAGAACGAAGTTCAGCTGGCGCTGGACGGTGGCGATAATCTGACCTATATCGCCCCGACTATGGTTAACCTGAACCTGACGCAGGAACGTTATCCCGACGTTCAGTTCCGCAAAACGCGCGAGCATTAATTCCTTCTCAGAGCACGGCAGCCGCCGTGCTCTTCTTTAATTCCAGTGTTATTAAACCCTTGCGGAATGTTCTTAATTCAACGTAATTTTTCGCTATTCGTTCGTTTTTTCCCCAATTCTGAATGCACCCCTCTGATTGTGATCTATATTTAACTCAGTGTTTAGCACCGGGCGTGGATGAATTAACTGTTCAATGCATGTCCATTGGTTCTCCATTTCGCCCGTGTGTTAATTCGCAATATATAAAACCAAGATTTAGGGAAGTATGTCGCCCAAATAACGGGCAAAACACAGGAATAAATCGATGAATATGACAAGACTGAAGATTTCTAAAACTCTGCTGGCTGTAACGTTGGGTAGTGTCCTGGTAAGCGGTTCTGCTCTGGCGGAATCCAGCACCATGGATAAAGCGCAAAATACCGCTAATACCGCAGGGGAAAAAATCGATAGCTCTATGAATAAAGTCGGTAATTTCATGGATGACAGCTCTATCACAGCAAAAGTGAAAGCCGCACTGGTGGATCATGAATCCATTAAGAGCACCGATATTTCTGTTAAAACCGACAACAAGGTTGTCACTCTGAGCGGTTTCGTTGAAAGCCAGACCCAGGCTGAAGAGGCCGTTAAAGTAGCGAAAGGCGTTGAGGGCGTAAGCTCTGTAAGCGACAAACTGCACGTACGTGACAGCAAAGAATCGTCGGTGAAGGGCTATGCCGGAGATGCAGCAACTACCAGCGAAATCAAAGCTAAACTGTTAGCTGACGACATCGTGCCATCCCGTATGGTGAAAGTTGAAACCACCGATGGCGTGGTCCAGCTGTCCGGTACGGTTGAGAACCAGGCACAAAGCGATCGTGCCGAGTCAATTGCGAAAGCTATTGATGGTGTGAAAAGCGTCAAAAACGATCTGAAAACGAAGTAAAGCAGTACCACTCGCCCGTCTGGCTGAAAACCGCGGGCGAAATAAAAACGACTCTGGAAAAGCCGGTGAGTGACCTGAGCGCTCACGTTTAGCGGCCGACATTAACTATGGTAAAGGAGAGGCTTATGTTTCGTTGGGGCATTATATTTCTGGTTATCGCGTTAATTGCCGCCGCATTGGGCTTTGGTGGACTGGCGGGTACCGCGGCATGGGCAGCGAAAATTGTTTTCGTCGTCGGTATTATTCTGTTCCTGGTCAGCCTGTTTACGGGTCGACGTCGCCCGTAGCAAACGCAATAGTTATTAAACAAACTCAAGCCAGTCCTCGTGACTGGCTTTTTCTCGTTTGAGAACCATCGGGAATGTGCGTTACTGTGTCTCATCAAAATAATGAAAACAGGAAGGCAGAGGTGGGGCAACGAATTCCCGTGACGCTCGGCAATATTGCGCCGCTGACGTTAAAACCGTTTCATGCAGGCCAGCTTGCGCTGGTCTGTGAAGGGGGTGGGCAGCGCGGTATTTTCACCGCCGGCGTACTCGACGAATTTATGCGCGCGCAATTCAACCCGTTCGATCTCTATTTCGGTACCTCTGCCGGGGCGCAGAACCTCTCCGCCTATGTCTGCAACCAGCCCGGCTATGCGCGCAAAGTGATTATGCGCTACACCACCTCCAAAGAATTCTTCAATCCGGTACGCTTCGTACGCGGCGGGAACCTGATCGATCTCGACTGGTTACTGGATGCCACCTCCAGCCAGATGCCGCTGGCCATGGATACCGCGTCACGACTGTTCGATACCGGCAAAGCGTTCTGGATGTGCGCCAGCCGTGGCGATGACTATTCACCGGGTTACTTTTCGCCGCAGAAAGAGAACTGGCTGGATATCATTCGCGCTTCCAGCGCGATCCCGGGTTTCTACCGTACCGGCGCGCTGCTGGAGGGGATAAACTATCTTGACGGCGGTATCAGCGACGCGGTGCCGGTACAGGAGGCCGCACGTCGCGGGGCGAAAACCATTGTGGTGATCCGCACGGTGCCTTCTCAGATGTATTACACCCCACAGTGGTTTAAGCGGATGGAACGCTGGCTGGGCGACAGCAGCCTGCAACCGCTGGTGAATATCGCGAAGCAGCATGAAACCACCTACGGCGCGATGCAGCGTTTTATTGAAAAACCACCGGGCAAGCTGCGCATCTTTGAAATTTACCCGCCGAAGCCGCTGCTGAGCATGGCGCTGGGCAGTCGGCTGCCTGCGTTGCGTATGGATTACAAAACGGGGCGGCTATGCGGGCGATACTTCCTGGCGACCGTCGGGAAAATGCTGGCCGAGCAACCGCCTCTTCATCGGCATAAAAGCATCATATTGCCACCCGCTAGTGTGGCCAATGACGCGGTGGCGATGCCGCTGGTGGACGCGCCGCAGGCCAACGACGGCATACTCGATAACGAGGACCTGGCGTGACGCACTCTTTTATCGATACCCATTGCCACTTTGATTTCCCGCCGTTTAGCGGGGAGGAAACATCAAGTATTGCGCGTGCGGCTGAGGCCGGTGTGAGAGCCATTATTGTGCCCGCTATTGAAGCGGCGAGATTCGAGAAAGTCCTGGCGCTTGCCCAGGGTCACGATGCGCTGTATGCCGCGCTGGGTCTGCATCCGATCGTGATTGAGCACCATCTTGATGACCATCTCGACAGGCTGGATGCCACGCTGCAAAACGCGGATACGAAGCTGGTTGCCATCGGTGAGATCGGCCTCGATCTCTATCGTGAAGATCCGCAGTTTGAGCGCCAGCAGACGATCCTGGATGCGCAGCTCCGGCTGGCAAAGCGCCACGATCTGCCGGTGATCCTCCACTCCAGGCGTACCCATGACAAACTGGCGATGCACCTGAAGCGCATCGACGTGCCGCGCAGGGGCGTGGTCCATGGTTTCGCTGGAAGCCTTCAGCAGGCGCAGCGTTTTATCGAGCTGGGCTATAAAATTGGTGTCGGCGGCACTATCACCTATCCGCGTGCCAGCAAAACCCGGGATGTGATGGCGCAGCTCCCCCTGTCTTCGCTCCTGCTGGAAACGGATGCCCCTGACATGCCGCTGAATGGTTTTCAGGGCCAGCCCAACCGCCCGGAGCAGGCGGCGCGCGTTTTTGATGTGTTGTGCGAGCTGCGTCAGGAGCCTGAAGATGTGATTGCCAGCGCGCTGCTGGAAAATACCCGCGCGGTCTTCGGCATCACGCTATAGATAAAGGGTCGGGCGGATCACCGTGATCTGCTGCCTTTCCAGGGCCTGCGCCAGCGGCTCGATGTCCTCCGGCGCGGCGCTCCGCCATCGCGCCGCCTCCCCGTAAACCCCATGGGCATGAAACGCGTTGATCCGCACCGGAACGTTCCCCAACGCGTGGATAAAAGCGGTCAGCGATGACAGATGTTGCAGATAATCACACCGATCGGGGATCACCAGCAGGCGCAGCTCCGTCAGGCGATGACGATCGGCCAGCCAGCGGATGCTCTGCTTGATCAGCGTGTTTTCGCGCCCGGTCAGAAAACGGTGATGTTCATTGCCCCAGGCTTTCAGATCCACCATCGCGCCGTCAAACACCGGTAACAGCTTTTGCCAGCCGGTTTCGCTTAACAGGCCGTTGCTGTCCACCAGGCACGTCAGATGGCGCAGGGACGGATCGGCTTTGATCGCGGTGAACAGCGCAACCACAAACGGCAGCTGCGTGGTGGCCTCACCCCCGCTGACGGTCACGCCCTCAATAAACGGCGCGGACGTGCGGATCCGTGAGAGGATCTCCTCGACGCTGTATCGCTGCGCCATCGGCGTCGCCTGCTGCTGACACAGGTGCAGGCAGGTATCGCACTGCTGACAGTGACTCTCCTGCCACCAGACGCGCCCGGCCTGAATCGTCAGCGCATCATGAGGACAGTGGGGAACACAGTCGCCGCAGTCGTTGCAGCGCCCGATGGTCCACGGGTTGTGGCAGGTTTTGCAGCGCAGGTTACAGCCCTGGAGGAACAGCGCCAGGCGGCTGCCCGGCCCGTCCACGCAGGAGAAGGGAATAACCTGACTAACTAAAGCGCATCTGCTGTTCATGGCTTATCACGCGTGGCTGACGTTCCAGAATACGGGTATTGCGCGCGGCCTCCTCGCCGAGCCAGGTGGTGTTGGTGCGCGAGCCGGCCTCCCGATATTTCTCCAGATCGGAGAGCCGCACCATATACCCGGTAACGCGCACCAGGTCGTTTCCGGCCACATTCGCGGTGAACTCACGCATACCGGCGTTGAACGCCCCCAAGCACAGCTGCACCACCGCCTGAGGATTGCGTTTAACCGTCTCATCCAGGGTGAGAATATCGCTGATCCCCGAATGATAATGTTTATGGTGCGGGGCTACGGCCAGCAGGTGGCTGATGGGATCTGGCTCGTCACCGTACGGCAGACGCGCCCCCGGCGTGGTGCCTGAATCAGAACTGATCCCTGACTGCGCGTGCAGCATCGCGCGGTGCTGCCAGCCGTGTTTCACCGGCGTGTTTTCAACGAACGCCGCCAGCTGTTCACTGATGCGGTAACCCAGCGCATTGGCCTGCTCGTTTTTACCGTACCGTCCCGTAATGCCTGCTTTCTCGCACAGCACGTTTACCGCTTCGGCCAGACCGTACATGCCAAACATCGGTACAAAACGATCGGCATCAATCAGCCCCTCTTTCACCAGGAAGCTATTCTCAAAGAAGCCGGATTGTTCATATAAAAAATCGCAGCGCGCATTAATGATCGCGATTTGTTGCTGGCAGTAGTGGGGAAGGGTACGGGTGAAAAAGTCTTCCGGTGAGCGGCTGTGCTCCGCAATCGCTTTCAGGTTAAGGCGCACCAGCGTGCTGCCGCCGCCCGCCAGCGGCAGGGAGTTGTAACAGCTCACCACGCCATAGCGACCTTTTGTGAAAATTTTATCATTTACCGGGCCATTGGAAATATGCGGCTTACTACACTCACAAATGTTTTTCGCCACGCTCATCAGCAGATCGTCAGGGGTGACGTCCGGGTCGTAAATAAAGGTCAGGTTCGGCGCGACCTGCTTCAGCTCTGCGTCCGCTCGCAAAATGGCACGCGTGACGGGCGTATCCGCCGGGCCGATATTGGCATGCATAAAGGCATCGGGCAGGGTTCTGTCCAGGTAACGCCAGAAACGTTTTATTCGGCTATCGATTTCATCCTGTGTTAGAATTTTAACATATGGGTTGAGTATCTCATCGAGCTGACCCAGATAGACTGGCATCGATGTGACGGACGGAACATGGTGATAAAGGATAGTGAGCAGTGACAGGGCATCATCCAGATCTTTCGCCCCTTCCAGCTCCAGCCATTCTGAGCCGTTAGCCAGAAATTTAGCGTAGTCCGGCAGCACGTAGCGCGGTTTGTAAGGCGCATGACCTTCGAACATGTCGCAGATGTATCCCTCGTCCAGCGCGGCGCGGGCCGCCTCTGGCAGAGCGGGATAGAGCAGATTGTTCTCCGCTTCCAGCGCCAGAAAATGACGTTTTTGTTCCGGGGTTAACACCGGGCTGGTCACAATGTGCTGGCATCGTTGTTGCAGGGCGTCGGGCATGTTCAACTTCCTTGAGGGTTCTGCGGATGGTGAACGAATTGTAAGAAGCCAGCCTGCCGGGGCTTTTGATCCGACAGGGGGTATCGCTGCTTTTGTCGGCGGTTGACGCATGAAAGTTTGAAGAAGATCTCATTACAGTAATGCAAATTTGCACACAGTTTTCATTAACTGTGATGAATGTCGAAGTGTGGATGCGGGTGAATGTTAGAATACTCACAGACCCGCAAGGTAAAATTTATACGGCACTGCCGTTGGAGAATGTTATGACCGATTTAACTGCAAGCAGCCTGCGCGCGTTGAAACTGATGGACCTGACCACCCTGAATGATGACGACACCAATGAAAAAGTCATCGCCCTGTGCCATCAGGCAAAAACGCCAGTGGGTAATACCGCCGCCGTCTGTATCTACCCGCGTTTTATCCCGATTGCCCGCAAAACGCTGAAAGAACAGGGCACGCCGGACGTGCGCATTGCGACCGTGACTAACTTCCCGCACGGTAATGACGACATCGAGATCGCGCTGGCGGAAACCCGCGCGGCGATTGCGTACGGCGCAGACGAAGTTGACGTGGTATTCCCGTACCGCGCGCTGATCGCCGGCAACGAGCAGGTCGGTTTTGACCTGGTGAAAGCCTGTAAAGACGCATGTGCGGCGGCAAACGTGCTGCTTAAAGTGATCATCGAAACCGGCGAGCTGAAAGAAGAGGCGCTGATTCGTAAAGCGTCTGAAATCGCTATCAAAGCGGGCGCAGATTTCATTAAAACCTCTACCGGTAAAGTGCCGGTCAACGCGACTCCGGAAAGCGCGCGCATCATGATGGAAGTTATCCGTGATATGGGCGTGTCCAAAACCGTTGGCTTCAAACCGGCAGGCGGCGTGCGTACCGCAGAAGACGCGCAGCAGTTCCTGGCGATTGCCGACGAGCTGTTCGGCGCCGACTGGGCGGACTCCCGCCACTACCGCTTCGGCGCGTCCAGCCTGCTGGCCAGCCTGCTGAAAGCGCTGGGTCACGGTGACGGTAAGAGCGCAAGCAGCTACTAAGTTTGAATTGCCGGGTGGCCTACGCTAACCCGGCCTACAGGATCGTAGGGCGGGTCAACATACCCGCCGCCATTCACCCGATTCCGCATGGAGGTTACCGTGTTTCTCGCACAAGAAATTATTCGTAAAAAACGTGATGGTCATGCATTAAGCGACGAAGAGATCCGCTTCTTTATCAACGGCATTCGTGATAACACCATCTCTGAAGGGCAGATTGCGGCTCTGGCGATGACCATTTTCTTCCACGATATGTCGATGCCTGAGCGCGTGTCCCTGACCATGGCGATGCGAGATTCAGGAACCGTTCTGGACTGGAAAAGCCTCAACCTCAACGGCCCGATTGTGGACAAACACTCCACCGGCGGCGTGGGCGACGTGACCTCCCTGATGCTTGGCCCGATGGTGGCAGCCTGCGGCGGTTACATCCCGATGATTTCCGGGCGCGGCCTGGGTCATACCGGCGGTACGCTCGACAAACTGGAAGCCATTCCGGGCTTCGATATCTTCCCGGATGACAACCGCTTCCGCGACATTATTAAAGACGTTGGCGTGGCGATTATCGGCCAGACCAGCTCTCTTGCGCCAGCAGACAAGCGTTTCTACGCGACGCGTGACATTACCGCGACCGTAGACTCCATCCCGCTGATCACCGCCTCTATCCTCGCCAAAAAGCTGGCGGAAGGGCTGGACGCGCTGGTGATGGATGTGAAAGTGGGCAGCGGCGCGTTTATGCCGACCTATGAACTCTCTGAGGCGCTGGCTGAAGCGATCGTTGGCGTTTCCAACGGCGCGGGCGTGCGCACCACCGCACTGCTGACGGACATGAACCAGGTGCTGGCGTCCAGCGCCGGTAACGCCGTTGAAGTCCGCGAGGCCGTGCAGTTCCTCACAGGCGAATACCGTAACCCGCGCCTGTTCGATGTCACCATGGCGCTGTGCGTTGAGATGCTCATCTCCGGCAAGCTGGCCAAAGACGACGCTGACGCGCGCGCGAAGCTTCAGGCGGTGCTGGACAACGGCAAAGCGGCGGAGATCTTTGGTCGGATGGTGGCGGCGCAGAAAGGCCCGACCGACTTCGTGGAAAACTACGCGAAATACCTGCCCACCGCGATGCTCAGCAAAGCGGTCTATGCGGACAGCGAAGGCTTCGTCTCGGCTATGGATACCCGCGCGCTCGGCATGGCGGTCGTGTCTATGGGCGGCGGTCGTCGTCAGGCATCGGACACCATTGATTACAGCGTCGGCTTTACCGATATGGCCCGTCTGGGCGACAGCGTTGACGGCCAACGTCCGCTGGCGGTGATCCACGCGAAAGACGAAGCCAGCTGGCAGGACGCGGCGAAAGCGGTGAAGGCGGCAATAACTCTTGACGATAAAGCACCGGAAACCACACCGACGGTCTATCGTCGTATCACTGAATAGCGGTATACTGATCTGATCGCATTTTTATGAAGCACTAAGTACGGAGAACAATTATGAAACGTGCATTTATTATGGTGCTGGACTCATTCGGCATCGGCGCAACCGAAGATGCAGAACGTTTTGGTGACGTGGGTTCCGATACCCTGGGTCACATCGCGGAAGCCTGTGCAAAAGGTGAAGCGGACAACGGTCGTAAAGGCCCTCTGAACCTGCCAAACCTGACCCGCCTCGGGCTGGTAAAAGCGCATGAAGGTTCTACCGGTAAAATCGCAGCCGGTATGGACGGAAACGCGGAAGTGGTGGGCGCCTACGCGTGGGCGCACGAGCTCTCTTCCGGTAAAGATACGCCGTCCGGTCACTGGGAAATCGCTGGCGTGCCGGTGCTGTTTGACTGGGGTTACTTCTCCGATCACGAGAACAGCTTCCCGCAGGATCTGCTCGATAAGCTGGTGAAGCGCGCCAACCTGCCGGGCTACCTCGGCAACTGCCACTCTTCCGGTACCGTGATTCTGGATCAGCTCGGCGAAGAGCACATGAAAACCGGCAAACCGATTTTCTATACCTCTGCTGACTCTGTGTTCCAGATCGCCTGCCACGAAGAGACGTTTGGCCTGGATAAACTGTACGAGCTGTGCGAGATCGCCCGTGAAGAGCTGACCGAAGGCGGCTACAACATTGGCCGTGTTATCGCGCGTCCGTTTATCGGCGACAAAGCGGGTAACTTCCAGCGTACCGGCAACCGTCACGATCTGGCCGTGGAGCCACCAGCGCCGACCGTGCTGCAAAAACTCGTCGACGAGAAAGACGGCCAGGTCGTTTCCGTAGGTAAAATCGCGGACATCTACGCTAACTGCGGCATCACCAAAAAGGTCAAAGCGACCGGTCTGGATGCGCTGTTCGACGCCACCATCAAAGAGATGAAAGAAGCGGGCGACAAGACCATTGTCTTCACCAACTTCGTGGACTTCGACTCCTCCTGGGGCCACCGTCGCGACGTTGCCGGTTATGCCGCGGGTCTGGAGCTGTTTGACCGCCGTCTGCCAGAGCTGATGGAGCTGGTGGGGGAAGATGACATTCTGATCCTGACCGCTGACCATGGCTGTGACCCGACCTGGACCGGTACCGACCACACCCGTGAGCACATTCCGGTGCTGGTGTACGGCCCGAAAGTCAAACCGGGCTCGCTGGGTCATCGTGAAACCTTCGCGGACATCGGCCAGACGATTGCGAAATACTTTGGTACGTCTGACATGGAATATGGCAAGGCTATGTTCTAAACGGATTGGGTGAGGCCTGATGCCCTCACCCCGACCCTCTCCCACAGGGAGAGGGAGAACAGAATGTAGGCCGGGTAAGGCGCAGCCGCCACCCGGCAAAAACAACAATGTAAAAGGAACTGAAGATGGCAACTCCTCACATTAATGCAGAAATGGGTGATTTCGCTGACGTCGTATTGATGCCGGGCGACCCGCTGCGCGCGAAACACATTGCAGAAACCTTCCTCGAAGACGTGCGTGAAGTGAACAACGTGCGTGGCATGCTGGGCTTCACCGGTACCTATAAAGGCCGCAAAATCTCCGTGATGGGTCACGGCATGGGTATCCCATCCTGCTCCATCTATACCAAAGAGCTGATCACCGATTTCGGCGTGAAGAAAATCATCCGTGTCGGCTCCTGCGGCGCGGTGCGCATGGACGTTAAGCTGCGTGACGTGGTGATCGGCATGGGCGCGTGCACCGACTCTAAAGTCAACCGCATTCGCTTTAAAGATCATGACTTTGCGGCCATCGCTGACTTTGACATGGTGCGTAACGCGGTTGACGCAGCAAAAGCGCTGGGCGTTGACGCGCGCGTGGGCAACCTGTTCTCTGCCGATCTGTTCTACTCGCCAGAAGGCGACATGTTCGACGTGATGGAAAAATACGGCATTCTGGGCGTGGAAATGGAAGCGGCCGGTATCTACGGCGTGGCGGCTGAATTCGGTGCGAAAGCGCTGACCATCTGCACCGTGTCTGACCATATCCGTACTCACGAGCAGACCACCGCTGCCGAGCGTCAGACCACCTTCAACGACATGATCAAAATCGCGCTGGAATCCGTTCTGCTGGGCGATAAAGAGTAAGAGCTGTTGTGCCGGGTGGCGGCCTCGCCTGACCCGGCCTACGGTTTTGTAGGCCCGCTAAGCGCAGCGCCAGCGGGCTTTTTTACTAGCGCACGGCCTGAGCAATCCACGCCGATACATCCCGCAGCTCTTTTTCCTGCTCCGGAAAATCCCCAATTAATGCATCACATTCCTGCTGCAGCATATCCGCCCGATACAGACAGCCCTGTAAACGTGCGGCCAGCGCCTCCAGCGGTGCAGGATTGAGACTATCCGTAAAGACCTGCGTGCGGGTAATATGGCCCTTCTCCACGTCAAAGTGCAGCTCAACGCCGCCCCATGTAAATCGCTCATCCAGCAGGTGTGAAAACGCCGGTGCCTGACCGAAGTTCCACTCCCAGCTGCTCTGGCGCGCAAAGGTTTCCGCGAAGTTGGGCAGGTCCGGGGTTTTATCCGGAGAAATCACCTCGGCTTCTACGCGTTCACCGTAATGCTTGAAAAAGGCTTCACGGATCGCGTCGCAAATCTGCTCATGAGTAATCCCCGGCAGCAGATCCACCAGATTCGCCACGCGACCGCGCACGGAGGTAATGCCTTTCGCCTGGAGCTTTTTCTTGTCCGGGTTCAGATAGTTTGCCAGACGGCTCAGATCGGCATTCAGCAATAATGTGCCGTGGTGGAATCCGCGATCCATCGTTTCGCGGTAGGCTGAGCCTGACACTTTCCGGTCGCCTTCAGGTGTTTTCACCACCAGATCGTTACGACCCGAGGCTTCAGCCGTCACGCCGAGCGAATTGAGCGCGTTGAGCACAATGGAGGTCGAGATGGTTTTGTCGTATTCCGGCTTGCCCGCCATAAAGGTAAAGCAGGTGTTGCCGAGATCGTGGAACACCGCACCACCGCCGCTGCTGCGGCGCGCCAGGCGGACGTTGTCCTCTTCCATACGGCGGGTGTTACACTCTTTCCACGGATTTTGCGCGCGGCCAATAACGACCGTATCAGCGTTGCGCCAGAGAAACAGGACGCGCTGGGTGGCGGGCATCTGGCGGAAGATGCACTCTTCCACCGCGAGATTAAACCAGGGATCGTAAGAGTCAGAGATAAGCAGGCGTAACGTCGACATGGCAGAGTTCCTTTTCCGAATCATCCGCCTACTTTATCACTATTCTTTCTTCTCGCTCTCTTCCTCTTCGGGAACTGACTTGCTGGCGGTTAACAGGAACGGCGACTGCTGCCAGCGGGTGCGCTTGCCTTGCAGCAGCGTGCGCGCCAGTACCACGCCAATCGCCAGCGAGAGCAGCAGCATCAGGCGCAAAATATTGGTGGTGTTATCCACCTGTTTGGCTTCGGTTGGCAGGGTGTGGGTGTCGAGTGTCAGACGTAAATAGCCGAGTGGGCCATTCTTGCCCTGAATGGGTTCAACGATTTGTTGATTGAAATAACCGCCAGCTTTTTTGCCGTCCAGTGCCAGCCTGTCGCGCACGTCGACATGCTCACCCGCGCGGGCAATCAGGTCGCCCTGTTCATCGTACACGCCCGCATCCAGAATGCGGCTGTTTTCCGTAAGCTGGCGCAATACCTGGGCTATCCGCTTGTCATCCGGCGTTTCGGTGCGCATAGACGGCGCAACGTTGAGCGTCACCTGGCGCGCCAGCGTACGGGCCAGTTCTTCAAACTGCGGGTTACGCTGTCGTTGGTGATTCTGGCTAAACCAGGATGCCCCCTGCATAAGCGCCACTAATAGTGCGAGACAGATCAGGACAATCACGGCGCGATGAAGCCGGAATTTCAGTTTTGCGCGAGCCATATTCCACCTGCTTAAAATTTACGGCTTAATGTTGCCAGAAGTGATGGTTACAGGGTAGCCTCATGCGTTATTTTCCCTCTGGAACCTTCCGGCGCGAACGAAATTACAGGAGCTTCAATGCCGAACATTACCTGGTGCGACCTGCCAACGGATGTCTCTTTATGGCCAGGATTGCCGCTCTCTTTAAGTGGCGATGAGGTGATGCCTCTCGATTACCACGCTGGCCGTAGCGGCTGGCTGCTGTACGGACGCGGCCTGGATAAGCAACGCCTCACCCAGTATCAAACTAAACTGGGCGCAGCGATGGTCATCGTTGCGGCCTGGTGCGTGGAAGATTATCAGGTTATTCGCCTGGCGGGTTCCCTGACGCAGCGCGCCACGCGTCTGGCGCACGACGCCGGGCTGGACGTAGCCCCGCTCGGCAAAATTCCGCACCTGAAAACGCCTGGCCTGCTGGTGATGGACATGGACTCCACCGCCATTCAGATCGAGTGTATTGACGAGATTGCTAAACTGGCGGGCAGCGGCGAGCTGGTGGCGGAAGTCACCGAGCGCGCGATGCGCGGCGAGCTGGATTTCACCGCCAGCCTGAGACAGCGCGTGGCGACCCTGAAGGGGGCCGATGCTAACATTTTGCGTCAGGTGCGCGATGAACTGCCCCTGATGCCAGGGCTGACGCAGCTGGTGCTCAAGCTGGAGACGCTCGGCTGGAAAGTGGCGATTGCCTCCGGTGGGTTCACCTTCTTTGCCGATTACCTGCGTGACAAGCTGCGTCTGACCACCGTGGTGGCAAACGAGCTGGAGATCATGGACGGCAAACTCACCGGACAAGTGATTGGCGACATCGTGGATGCGCAGTACAAAGCCAATACGCTGACGCGTCTGGCGGAGAAATACGCCATTCCGGTCGAACAGACCGTCGCCATCGGCGATGGCGCGAACGATCTGCCGATGATCAAAGTTGCCGGACTGGGTATTGCCTACCACGCCAAGCCGAAAGTGAATGAAAAGACGGAAGTCACTATCCGTCATGCTGACCTGATGGGCGTGTTCTGCATTCTCTCCGGCAGCATTAATCAAAAATAGCGGCCTGCTTTTGTAGGCCGGGTAAGCGTCAGCGCTATCCGGCGCGCAGACCGCACAGAAATAACGAGGTAAACCGTGGCGAAAGCTCCAAAACGCGCATTTGTCTGTAATGAATGTGGTGCGGATTATCCGCGCTGGCAGGGGCAATGCAGCGCCTGTCATGCCTGGAACACCATCACCGAAGTGCGTGGTGTGGCGGCTTCGCCGAGCGTGGCCCGCAATGAACGCCTGAGCGGCTATGCGGGCAATGCAGGCGTGTCGAAGGTACAAAAACTTTCGGATATCAGCCTTGAGGCGCTGCCGCGCTTCTCAACCGGATTCAAAGAATTTGACCGCGTGCTCGGCGGTGGCGTAGTGCCGGGCAGCGCTATTCTGATCGGCGGTAACCCGGGCGCGGGTAAATCCACCCTGCTGCTGCAAACGCTCTGCAAGCTCGCCGAACAGATGAAAACCCTGTACGTCACGGGCGAAGAGTCACTCCAGCAGGTGGCGATGCGCGCGCACCGCCTCGGTCTGCCGACCGGCAATCTGAATATGCTCTCGGAAACCAGCATCGAGCAGATCTGCATGATCGCCGAAGAAGAGCAGCCGAAGCTCATGGTGATCGACTCCATTCAGGTGATGCATATGGCGGACATTCAGTCGTCACCGGGGAGCGTGGCGCAGGTGCGTGAAACGGCTGCGTACTTAACGCGCTTTGCCAAAACGCGCGGCGTAGCGATAGTGATGGTGGGCCACGTCACCAAAGACGGCTCGCTGGCCGGCCCGAAAGTGCTTGAGCACTGTATCGACTGCTCGGTGATGCTCGACGGCGATGCGGATTCCCGTTTTCGTACCCTGCGCAGCCATAAAAACCGCTTCGGCGCGGTGAATGAACTGGGCGTGTTTGCCATGACCGAGCAGGGGCTACGCGAAGTCAGCAACCCGTCGGCCATCTTCCTGAGCCGTGGCGACGAGATTACGTCCGGTAGTTCGGTGATGGTGCTGTGGGAGGGGACGCGTCCGCTGCTGGTTGAAATTCAGGCGCTGGTGGATCACTCGATGATGGGTAATCCGCGGCGCGTGGCGGTCGGTCTGGAACAGAACCGCCTGGCGATCCTGCTGGCGGTGTTGCACCGTCACGGCGGCCTGCAAATGGCGGATCAGGACGTGTTCGTCAACGTGGTTGGTGGGGTGAAGGTTACGGAAACCAGCGCGGATCTGGCGCTGTTGCTGGCGATGGTCTCCAGCCTGCGCGACAGACCGTTGCCGCAGGATCTGGTGGTATTTGGCGAAGTAGGGCTGGCGGGCGAAATTCGCCCGGTGCCGAGCGGTCAGGAGCGTATCTCCGAAGCGGCAAAACATGGCTTCCGCCGCGCAATTGTTCCGGCCGCCAACGTGCCGAAAAAAATCCCGGAAGGGATGCAGGTTTTTGGCGTTAAAAAACTCGCAGATGCGTTAAATGTCTTTGACGACTTATAATTACGTATTCGATTTTGCAGGAGGCACCGTAATTTATGTCATCATTTGACTACATCAAGACCGCTATCCGCCAGAAGGGCTGCACGTTACAGCAGGTAGCGGACGCCAGCGGCATGACCAAGGGCTACCTGAGCCAACTGCTGAACGCCAAAATCAAAAGCCCCAGCGCGCAGAAGCTGGAAGCGCTGCACCGTTTTCTGGGGCTTGAATTTCCGCGGATGCAAAAGAACATTGGCGTGGTGTTCGGTAAGTTCTACCCGCTGCATACCGGGCATATCTATCTGATCCAGCGCGCCTGTAGCCAGGTCGACGAGCTGCATATCATCATGGGTTATGATGAAACCCGCGATCGCCAGCTGTTTGAAGACAGCGCCATGTCGCAGCAGCCCACCGTGCCGGACCGCCTGCGCTGGCTACTTCAGACATTTAAGTATCAGAAAAATATTCGTATTCATGCCTTTAACGAAGAGGGCATGGAGCCGTACCCGCACGGCTGGGACGTGTGGAGCAACGGCATCAAAGCGTTTATGGAAGAGAAGGGCATTGCGCCTAACTGGATCTACACCTCTGAAGAGTCCGACGCGCCGCAGTTCCGCGAGCATCTGGGTATCGAAACCGTGCTGATCGATCCTAAACGCACCTTTATGAACATCAGCGGGGCGCAGATCCGCGAGAACCCGTTCCGCTACTGGGATTACATTCCGACCGAGGTGAAGCCATTCTTCGTGCGTACGGTGGCGATCCTCGGCGGCGAGTCGAGCGGGAAATCGACGCTGGTGAATAAGCTGGCGAATATCTTCAATACCACCAGTGCGTGGGAGTATGGCCGCGATTACGTCTTCTCACACCTCGGTGGTGACGAGATGGCATTACAGTATTCCGACTACGATAAAATCGCGCTTGGTCATGCCCAGTACATTGATTTCGCGGTGAAATACGCCAATAAAGTCGCCTTTATTGATACCGATTTCGTCACCACGCAGGCGTTCTGCAAAAAGTACGAGGGGCGCGAGCACCCGTTTGTGCAGGCGCTGATTGATGAATACCGCTTTGATCTGGTTATCCTGCTGGAAAACAACACCCCATGGGTAGCCGACGGCATGCGCAGCCTGGGCAGCTCGGTAGACAGGCGTGAGTTCCAGACCATGCTGGTGGAGATGCTTAACGAGAACAACGTTGAGTTTGTGCATGTGGAAGAGTCGGATTACGACACCCGTTTCCTGCGCTGCGTCGAGCTGGTGAAAGAGATGATGGGTGAGCAGGGGTAAAAAACTTACCCCTCACCCTAACCCTCTCCCCAAAGGGGAGAGGGGATCGCACGGAGCTGTCTTTACCCTCTCCCCCGTGGGGAGAGGGCAGGGTGAGGGGGAACAAACCACTCAATACTCAACCACCACTTTCCCACGCATATGCCCCTCCAGCACCATGTGGTGCGCTTCGGTAATGCTTTCCACGCTCAGCCCGTGCAGCGTTTCGCTGAGCGAGCTTTCCACCACGCCGTTATCCACCAGCTTCGCCACCTCATTTAAAATCTCGCCCTGGCGCGCCATATCCGCGGTCTGGTACATGCTGCGGGTGTACATAAATTCCCAGTGCAGGGCGGCAGATTTGGACTTCAGCTTGTCCTGGTTTAGCGGATGCGCATTTTCAACGATGGAACAAATGTGTCCCTGAGGGGCAATCAGATCGCTGACCGCATCCCAGTGCCCGTCGGTGTCGTTGAGGATAAAAATGTAATCCACAAAGGTGAGCCCCTGTTTCGCCAGTTCACCCTTCAGGTCGCGGTAATTTACGACAACGTCAGCCCCGCGATCGCGACACCATCGGGCGGAATCTTCTCGTGAGGCGGTTGCGACGATCTTCACCTTGCTGTTGTGCTTCGCAAACGGGATCGCCAGCGATCCGACTCCACCCGCGCCGCCAATTATCAGCAGCGTTTTATCTGCGTCGGCATCCTGAATCTTCAGCCGTTCAAACAGGCCTTCCCACGCGGTGAGCGCCGTCAGCGGCAGTGCTGCCGCAGAGGCCCAGCCAAGGTTTGCAGGCTTGTGCCCGACAATGCGCGCATCGATAAGCTGGTGCGTGGTATTGCTGCCCGGTCGGGTGATATCCCCCGCGTACCATACTTCGTCACCCGGTTTGAATCCAATGACGCCAGCCCCGACGGCTTTGACGATCCCGCTGGCATCCCACCCGAGAATGCGCAGCTCCTTCAGCCCGCTTTTGGCAATGCCTGCATGTACTTTGGTATCCACCGGGTTTACGGAGACGGCTTTCACCTCCACCAGCAGATCGTACTCGCCGGGCTGCGGCATCGGCGGGGTGATTTCAACGAAGGTGGAGGGATTTTCTGGGTTAACGGCAATGGCTTTAACAGACATGGTGTTCTCCTCAATGAATGCGTTGTGTTGAGGCTAGTCTATTAAGTGGTCAGCTGCATGATAAGATGGACAATCAAGAACTCAGCGTTCGTACAGGGTGAACAATCATGTTTAAACAGCTACAGGATATGGCGCTGTTTGCGCTGGTGGCTGAGATGGGCAGCTTTACTGCGGCGGCGCAGAAGGCGGAACTGCCGAAATCCAGCGTCAGCCAGCGCATTAGCCAGCTGGAGCAGCAGGTGGGGATCCGCCTGCTTAACCGCACGACGCGCAGAATAAGCCTGACGTTTGCGGGCGAGCACTATCTGGTGCACTGCCGCGAGATGCTGGCGGCCAGCGAGCGCGCGGAGTATGCCATTCAGCGGCTGCGAGAAAACCCCAGCGGACGGCTGAGGATCACCTGTCCGGCAGGGATTGGCGCGACGCTGCTGGCGCATATGAATGCCGAGTTCCAGCTTCGCTACCCTGACGTGTCGCTGGATGTATCAATTTCAGACGATGTGGTAGATCTGGTCGAGTCGGGTTTTGACGTGGCGCTGCGCACCGGCAAACCGCAGGATTCTTCCCTGATTGGCCGCATGATTGGGCACTGTCCGCGCTACATGCTGGCCTCGCCTGACTATCTGGCGCGTCGGGCGCCGTTAATCCATCCCCGACAGCTGGTGGATCACCGCTGCATTACGCACCGGGCATGGTCGGAGTGGCTTCTGCGAAGCGAGAGTGAGGATTACCGCTACCTGCCGGATAACGCCCACATGACGGATAACCTGGTGTACGCCCGAGAATGCGCCATTGCCGGGGCGGGGATCACGCTGTTACCCGCATTCCTGCTGGAAGATAAAATTGAAAAGGGCGCGCTGGTAAAGGTGCTACCGGAGTGGCGCGTTGAGGGGAACGATCTCTGGCTGGCCTATCCGAGCCGTAAGCTCAATTCGCCTGCGCTGATGAGATATATCGACTTTGCGATGCAGTTTGATGAGGTGAAGCGGTATTACGTGGGCAAATAAAAAAGCCGGGTGGCGGCTTCGCCTTACCCGGCCTACACACTGTGCGGCCTGATGCCCTCACTCTGGCCCCCTCACGGGGAGAGGGAACAAACATAAAAAACGGCAACCGAAGTTGCCGTTTTGCTTTTATTTCGCAATACGCTTGTACTTAATACGCTTCGGCTCCAGCGCGTCTGCGCCCAGCGTGCGTTTCTTGTACTCTTCGTATTCGGTGAAGTTACCTTCGAAGAACTCCACTTTACCTTCGTCCTGGTAGTCCAGAATGTGGGTTGCGATACGGTCAAGGAACCAGCGGTCGTGCGAGATAACCATGGCGCAGCCCGGGAATTCCAGCAGGGCGTTTTCCAGCGCGCGCAGGGTTTCGATGTCCAGGTCGTTGGTAGGTTCATCGAGCAGCAGAACGTTGCCGCCAACCTGAAGCAGCTTCGCCAGGTGCAGACGACCACGCTCACCGCCAGACAGCTCGCCCACGCGTTTGCCCTGGTCGGTGCCCTTGAAGTTAAAGCGGCCAACATAGGCGCGGCTTGGCATCTCGGTGTTGCCGATACGCATGATATCCAGACCGCCGGAGACTTCTTCCCACACGGTTTTGCTGTTGTCCATCGCGTCACGGAACTGGTCAACGGAGGCCAGCTTCACGGTCTCACCCAGGGTGATAGAGCCGCTGTCAGGCTGTTCCTGACCGGACATCATGCGGAACAGGGTGGATTTACCCGCGCCGTTCGGACCAATGATGCCGACGATAGCACCTTTCGGTACGGAGAAGGTCAGATCGTCGATCAGCAGGCGGTCGCCGTATGACTTACGCAGGTTGGTCACTTCAACCACTTTATCCCCCAGACGTGCGCCAGGCGGGATAAACAGTTCGTTGGTTTCGTTACGCTTCTGGTATTCGGTGTTGTTCAGCTCTTCGAAGCGCGCCAGACGGGCTTTGCCCTTGGACTGACGGCCTTTCGCGCCCTGACGAACCCACTCCAGCTCTTTCTCAATAGACTTACGGCGCGCCGCTTCCTGAGACGCTTCCTGCGCCAGACGCTGATCTTTCTGCTCCAGCCAGGAAGAGTAGTTGCCTTCCCACGGAATCCCTTCACCGCGGTCCAGCTCCAGGATCCAGCCCGCCACGTTGTCGAGGAAGTAGCGGTCGTGGGTAATTGCCACCACGGTGCCTTCGAAGTCGTGCAGGAAGCGTTCCAGCCAGGCCACGGATTCCGCATCCAGGTGGTTGGTCGGTTCGTCGAGCAGCAGCATGTCTGGTTTTTCCAGCAGCAGGCGGCACAGCGCCACGCGGCGGCGTTCACCACCGGAGAGATTCGCGATTTTCGCATCCCAGTCCGGCAGACGCAGGGCATCTGCCGCGCGCTCCAGCTGCACGTTCAGGTTGTGACCGTCGTGCGCCTGGATAATCTCTTCAAATTTGCCTTGCTGAGCGGCCAGTTTGTCGAAGTCCGCATCCGGCTCGGCGTATTTGGCATACACTTCATCCAGACCTTTCAGGGCGTTAACCACTTCGGATACCGCTTCTTCAACGGATTCACGCACGGTGTGTTCCGGGTTCAGCTGAGGTTCCTGCGGCAGGTAGCCGATCTTGATGCCAGGCTGCGGACGGGCTTCACCTTCGATGTCTGTATCGATGCCGGCCATGATGCGCAGCAGGGTGGACTTACCGGCACCGTTGAGACCCAGAACACCGATTTTTGCGCCCGGGAAAAAGCTCAGCGAGATATTTTTAAGAATATGACGTTTCGGCGGGACAACTTTGCCGACACGATGCATGGTATAAACGAATTGAGCCACGTTGGACTTCGCCTCTTTTATCGTGATGAGAATGAATTTCAGCCTCGAAGTGTAGCCTTTTTCACGCCCTAATCCCAGCCAGGAACGTCGGGAGTGTTAAAACGCGCAAGAAAGGTAAAAAAGTGTCCATGACGTGGCGCGTTGTGGGATGCCTGGTTAGCATAAGTTGAGGTAACTTTAACGTGGCAAGACGCTGCAACTGACGAAAAACAATGAGGAAGAGCTTGTGGAAAAAGCCAAACGGGTGGTCTGGCGTCTGCTGGCTGCCAGCGTATGCGTAATGGCGGTAAGCCAGGCGGTGCATGCCGATTCACTGGATGAACAACGTAACCGCTATGCCCAGATTAAGCAGGCATGGGACAACAAGCAGATGGATACCGTGCAGGCGCTGATGCCGACGCTGAAGGATTATCCGCTGTATCCGTATCTGGAGTATCGTCAGATCACTGATGATCTCATGAATCAACCGACCGTCACCGTAAATAACTTCATTCAGGCGAACCCGACACTGCCGCCTGCGCGCACCCTGAAGTCACGGTTTGTGAACGAGCTGGCCCGTCGCGAAGACTGGCGCGGCCTGCTGGCTTTCAGCCCGGATAAGCCGGGCGCGACGGAAGCGCAGTGTAATTACTATTATGCGAAATGGGCGACCGGTCAGCAGGAGGAAGCCTGGACCGGCGCGAAAGAGCTGTGGTTGACGGGCAAAAGCCAGCCAAACGCCTGTGACCCGCTGTTCAGCGCCTGGCGCGCCTCGGGCAAGCAGGATCCGCTCTCTTACCTGGAACGTATTCGCCTGGCGATGAAGGCCGGTAACACCCGGCTGGTCACCGTGCTGGCGGGCCAGATGCCCGCGGATTATCAGACCATTGCCTCTGCCGTTATCAGTCTGGCAAACGATCCCAATACCGTGCTGACGTTTGCGCGTACCACCGGCGCGACCGATTTTACCCGCCAGATGGCGGCGGTGGCCTTTGCCAGCGTGGCGCGTGAGGATGTGGAAAACGCCCGGCTGATGATCCCGCAGCTGGTGCAGGCCCAGCAGCTTAATGACGATCAAACCCAGGAACTGCGCGATATTGTGGCATGGCGACTGATGGGAACAGATGTCACCGACGAACAGGCGCGCTGGCGTGACGACGCGGTAATGCGTTCAAACTCTGTCTCGCTGGTGGAGCGTCGCGTGCGCATGGCGCTGGGAACGGGCGATCGTCGTGGCCTCAATACCTGGCTGGCGCGCCTGCCGATGGATGCTAAAGAGAAAGATGAATGGCGTTACTGGCAGGCGGACCTGCTGCTGGAGCGTGGTCGTGAAGACGAAGCCAAAGCGATCCTCCACTCCCTGATGCAGCAGCGCGGCTTCTACCCGATGGCGGCGGCGCAACGTCTGGGTGAGGAGTACACCCTGAAGATCGACAAAGCGCCAGCCAACGCGAACCCGGCGCTGACGCAGGGTCCGGAAATGGCGCGCGTGCGCGAGCTGATGTACTGGAATCTGGATAATACCGCGCGCAGCGAATGGGCCAACCTGGTCACCAGCCGTACCACCGACGAGAAGGCGCAGCTCGCCCGCTATGCGTTTGATAATCGCTGGTGGGATCTGAGCGTGCAGGCGACGATCGCCGGCAAGCTGTGGGATCATCTCGAAGAGCGTTTCCCGCTGGCTTATAAGGATCTGTTCGATCGCTACACCAGCGGCAAAGATATTCCGCAAAGCTACGCGATGGCCATTGCCCGTCAGGAAAGCGCCTGGAACCCGAAAGTGCGTTCGCCGGTGGGGGCCAGCGGCCTGATGCAAATTATGCCGGGCACCGCGACGCACACGGTGAAGATGTTTAATATCCCAGGCTACAGCAGCCCGTCCCAGCTGCTGGATCCGGAGACCAACATCAACATCGGTACCAGCTACTTGCAGTACGTCTATCAGCAGTTCGGTAATAACCGCATCTTCGCGTCAGCGGCGTACAACGCCGGGCCAGGCCGCGTGCGGACATGGCTTGGTAACAGCGCAGGGCGACTCGACGCCGTGGCGTTCGTCGAGAGCATTCCGTTCTCGGAAACGCGCGGATATGTGAAGAACGTGCTGGCGTATGACGCCTACTATCGGCACTTCATGGGGGAGAAAGATGCCCTGATGAGCGATGCCGAGTGGCAGAGACGTTACTGATCGGCGCGGGTTGTGTTATGCTGTACTCGCTAATGAGTACAAGAGGCAGCATAACATGACCCAGCATTCCCCGTATTCCTCGGCCATGGCCGAACAGCGTCATCAGGAGTGGCTTCGTTTTGTGGAGTTGCTCCGCCAGTCTTACGACAAAGATCTTCATTTACCCTTGCTACAGCTGATGCTGACGCCAGACGAGCGTGAAGCGCTGGGTACACGGGTACGCATTATTGAGGAACTGCTGCGTGGCGAAATGAGCCAGCGTGAACTGAAAAACGAGCTGGGCGCGGGCATCGCGACGATTACCCGGGGTTCAAACAGCCTGAAGTCGGCGCCGGTTGAACTGCGTCAGTGGCTTGAAGCGGTATTGCTGAAAAACGCCGGATGACGGCTTCGCCTTATCCGGCCTACAAACTTAACGATAAATCGCGTTATGGAACGGACTTAACGCCAGAATAACGGCCTGGTGGTAAACGCTCGAACGGGTGAGCTTGCCCGCGGTAAAGACGCCAATCGCCCCCTCTTTACGACCAATCTCATCAATGCCGGTGTAGTGCGACATTACCGGCCCCAGCGCCTCACCCGCGCGGACTTTCTCCAGTATGACCTCCGGCAGCGGCAGCGTGGCTGAACGCGCTTCGCCGCGCTGCTCGCGGCTTTCGATGACAACCCAGCTGAAGGTCGCCCCTTCGTCGATACCTGCTTCAATCGCGACCCAGAAGTCAGCATCTGGCGCGGCGGCTTTTGCATTCGCCACGCGATTTCGTGCGCCAGCGCGTGTTTCCTCGCTGCCAAACGGCTGTTCCGGCACACCGCTCTCGACGCCGACGGCGTCAATATGGCAGGATCCTTCGCCGAAGATCTCTTCAAATGCCCTTAGAATTGCCTGAATTTTGGCAGGATTGGTGGTAGCAGAGACAACATGGTGCATAATTAAGCTCGATTTAAAAAATTCATCGCAGTATAACGGAAAAAAAGCATGTTACAGGTATACCTTGTTCGCCACGGTGAAACGCAGTGGAACGCCGAGCGACGTATTCAAGGCCAGTCAGACAGTCCTCTCACCGACAAAGGTGTGCAGCAAGCGTGGCAGGTGGCGGAGCGCGCCAGAACGCTGGGTATCACTCACGTCATCTCCAGTGATTTAGGCCGCACGCAGCAGACGGCACGCATCATCGCTGATGCCTGTGGCTGCGACGTGACCCTTGAACCGCGCCTGCGCGAGCTGGATATGGGCGTGCTGGAAAAACGCCCTATCGATACGCTGACGGAAACCGAAGAAGGCTGGCGTCGCACGCTGGTGAACGGCACTGAAGATGGTCGCATCCCTGAGGGGGAATCCATGCAGGAGCTGAGCGTGCGCATGCATGCCGCGCTGGCCGAGTGCCTGAAACTCCCGGCAGGTAGCCGACCGCTGCTGGTGAGCCACGGTATCGCGCTGGGTTGCCTGGTGAGTACCATTCTGGGGCTGCCAGCTTACGCCGAGCGCCGTTTGCGTCTGCGCAACTGTTCCATTTCCCGTATCGACTATCAGGAAAGTGCCTGGCTGGCATCGGGGTGGGTGGTTGAGATGGCAGGGGACATTTCGCATCTTGATGCCCCTGCACTGGATGAGTTGCAGCGTTAACGACGTACCGGAATCAGGAATTCCATCCGCAGATTGATAGGGCCTTCTTCCGGTTTTGCATCTTGCGCCGGATAGTAGCGCTCAATGTCCTGACCTTTACGGCGATTCAGATTCAGCATTGGCATGCAGGTCCCGTAAACGGTCAGGATGAACTCCTGAACGCCCGTTCCTAACCCTTCGTATGAGAACATCACATACTCGCCGCCTTCCAGCACGACAGGCTTCGAGCCATGAATGTAACCGTTCGCCATGTCAGGCGTCAGCGCCGTGGTATAGAACACTTCCTGCTCGTCGTCTTTTTCCTGGCTTGGATACGTTTCGTTCAGGCCATACAGAATCGGCGGGATCGCCGGAGCGTGACTTAAAAATTCGCGCCAGAACTGAACGCGCATCTGATGGCGGAACTCGGAGATCTGCTCCAGGGAACAGGAGTAGCTCTGCGTGGTGCCGACCAGGTGCGTTTCCGGCAAGGTGATGATTTCATATTTTGGCATCGCAAACTCGCCCAGACGCAGCGGCGGACGCATACCAAAGGAGCTCCAGTCCGGCGAGCGGCGATAAAGCGCTGGCGTTAACGAGAACTGTTTTTTAAAGGCGCGAGTGAAGGTTTGCTGTGAATCGAAGCGATATTGCAGGGCAATATCCAGGATTGGTCGCGCGGTCAGGCGCAACGCGACAGCAGACTTTGATAAACGACGTGCGCGAATATAGGCACCGATAGCATGACCGGTGACATCCTTGAACATCCTTTGCAGATGCCACTTGGAATAGCCTGCTTTTGCCGCCACATTATCCAGTGACAAAGGCTGGTCGAGATGACCTTCCAGCCAGGTGAGCAGGTCGCGAATAATTCCAGCCTGATCCATATACTATCCTCATCCTTAAAACTGCCGCAGGTGCCTGTTTACAGGTTAGCGGATAATAGCATTTTTTGACGTTTTAGCATTCAGTGTTTTTTTTGCGCATAAATGCTTTTTGTGGTGATTTAAGTGCGGATATATTCTAATCCTGTGATCTTGCTACATTTTTATCTAACCTGTTGAATAATCGCTCAGCGTAATTTTTATGAATGGTAACAATATGAAATACAAGGTTTTAGTCTTTGCAGCACTGGCGCTGATGGCAGGGCGCGTGGCACAGGCGGAGCAAATTGGCTCCGTGGACACCGTGTTTAAAATGTTTGGGCCGGACCACAAAATTGTGGTGGAGGCCTTTGACGATCCGGACGTTAAAAACGTCACCTGCTATGTCAGCCGGGCGAAGACCGGCGGGATTAAAGGCGGCCTGGGGCTGGCTGAAGACACGTCTGACGCGGCCATCTCCTGCCAGCAGGTTGGTCCGGTGGAATTGAGTGACAAAATTAAAAACGGCAAAGCGCAGGGCGACGTTGTATTCCAGAAACGGACCTCGCTGGTGTTCAAAAAGCTACAGGTGGTCCGTTTTTATGACGCGAAGCGTAACACACTGGCTTATCTGGCTTATTCCGACAAAGTCGTGGAAGGCTCACCGAAAAACGCGATTAGCGCGGTGCCGATTATGCCGTGGCATTGATAAAAAAAACGGCGCAAAAGCGCCGTTTTTTACTGCGTGACGGGAGGATTACTCCTGGAGGTCACCGCAGAAACGATAGCCTTCACCATGGATCGTGGCGATGATTTCCGGCGTATCAGGCGTAGATTCGAAATGTTTACGAATACGACGGATGGTTACGTCAACGGTACGATCGTGTGGCTTCAACTCACGACCGGTCATTTTCTTCAGCAGTTCTGCACGGGACTGGATCTTGCCCGGGTTTTCGCAGAAGTGCAGCATCGCGCGGAATTCACTGCGCGGCAGTTTGTACTGCTCACCGTTCGGGCTAATCAGCGAACGGCTATTGATATCAAGTTCCCAGCCGTTGAATTTGTAGCTATCGACGCTACGACGCTCTTCACTGACCGTACCCAGATTCATGGTGCGGGACAGCAGGTTGCGTGCACGAATGGTTAACTCGCGAGGGTTGAACGGCTTGGTGATGTAGTCATCCGCGCCGATTTCCAGACCAAGAATTTTATCAACCTCGTTGTCACGGCCTGTCAGGAACATCAACGCGACGTTCGCCTGTTCACGCAGTTCGCGCGCCAGAAGAAGCCCGTTTTTGCCCGGCAGATTGATATCCATAATCACCAGGTTGATATCATTTTCAGAAAGGATCTGATGCATCTCTGCGCCATCGGTCGCTTCAAAGACATCGTAGCCTTCTGCTTCGAAAATGCTCTTTAACGTGTTGCGTGTTACAAACTCGTCTTCAACGATAAGAATGTGCGGGGTCTGCATGTTTGCTACCTAAATTGCCAACTAAATCGAAACAGGAAGTACAAAAGTCCCTGACCTGCCTGATGCATGTCGCAAATTAACATGATCGGCTTAACGTGACTAAAGTACGTAATTGCGTTCTTGATGCACTTTCCATCAACGTCAACAACATCATTAGCTTGGTCGTGGGTACTTTCCCTTTGGACCCGACAGTGTCAAAAACGGCTGTCATCCTAACCATTTTAACAGCAACATAACAGGCTAAGTGACACCGGACACCCAATAAAACTACGCTTCGTTGACATATATCAAGTTCAATTGTAGCACGTTAACAGTTTGATGAAATCATCGTAGCTGAATGCTAGCCTTTGTCACAATTTTTCAATAAACCAACTAGTTGCGGACATTGATTGATAAACGGTACGAATCCAATCGGAAAAGAGTATTCATAAGGTCATTATCATTACAAAACATAAGGATAATGGACTTCTGTTAACATTCTAACTGATTGTTCAGCCACAAAATAGTTTAGCTTTTTTTAATTGTTATGAAACGCTATTTCGGTGATTTGTGTTGCAAAATTGTAAATTCGTGCTGCGTAATATGTTGAAGTGAATCACATTTTTACCTGCTAACTGATTAAAAAGAGAGCATAAATGCATCTGTCGATTGTGCTGGTGGCACCAGCAAGAGCTGAAAATATTGGCGCTGCGGCGCGTGCCATGAAGACCATGGGTTTTACCGATTTGCGTATCGTAGACAGCGCGGCGCATCTGGAGCCTGCTGCGCGATGGGTGGCGCACGGTTCGGGTGATATTCTCGATAATATAACCACTTACGCTACGCTCGCTGAGGCGCTGCACGATATTTCGTTTACCGTCGCGACGACCGCGCGCAGCCGGGCGAAGTTTCATTATTACGCCACGCCTGCTGAACTGGTGCCACTACTGGAAGAAAAAAGCCAGTGGCTGGAGAAAGCCGCGCTGGTGTTTGGGCGAGAAGATTCCGGGCTAACTAACGAAGAACTGGAACTGGCTGACGTCCTGACGGGCGCGCCGATGGTGGCGGATTATCCGTCACTCAATCTGGGGCAGGCGGTGATGGTGTACTGCTATCAATTAGCATCCTTAATACAAATTTCTCAGCCGCCAGCGTCAGTAACGGATGAAAACCAGCTGGCGGCGCTGCGTATTCGTGCAGATAAGCTTCTCGAGCAACTGGGCGTCGCTGACGATCAAAAAATGGTGGACTGGTTACAGCAGCGCCTGGGGCGTCTTGAACAGCGCGACACGGCAATGCTGCACCGATTGCTTCATGATATTGAAAAAAAATTAGCCGAGTAAAATAGTGTCATAGGTTTTTATTATGGCCGATCCTGCTGATGTCTGGGGTTGCATCTGGGGTATTCCGATGAAAATAAATCTGCACGCAGCGGGACGTGAGAATGTCCCGAATTGTGATCAAATTAAAAATTCATTGACTTAAGGTGTCCGATCCTTTAACCCTAAAAGAATAGAGCACAGACAGATAATAATGACAGAGTACACAACATCCATGAAACGCATCAGCATCACCACCATTACTACAACCATCATCATTACCACAGGTAACGATGCGGGCTGACGCGTACAGGAAAAACAGAAAAAAGCCCGCACCTGAACAGTGCGGGCTTTTTTTTCGGCTAAAGGAAATGAGGTAGAACCATGCGAGTGTTGAAGTTCGGCGGTACATCAGTGGCAAATGCAGAGCGTTTTCTGCGTGTTGCCGATATCCTGGAAAGTAACGCCAGGCAGGGGCAGGTTGCTACCGTGCTCTCTGCCCCGGCAAAAATCACGAACCACCTGGTGGCGATGATTGAAAAAACCATCGGTGGCCAGGATGCACTTCCGAACATCAGCGACGCCGAACGTATCTTCGCTGAACTGCTTCAGGGGCTGGCAGACGCCCAGCCTGGCTTCCCGCTGGCGCAGCTGAAAACCACCGTTGAACTCGAATTTGCCCAGATTAAACACGTTCTTCACGGTATCAGCCTGCTGGGTCAATGCCCGGACAGCATCAACGCGGCGCTAATTTGCCGGGGTGAAAAACTCTCTATCGCCATCATGGCAGGCGTGCTGGAAGCGCGCGGTCATCACGTGACGGTCATCGATCCGGTTGAAAAACTGCTGGCTGTGGGACACTACCTTGAATCCACCGTCGACATTGCCGAGTCGACACGCCGCATTGCGGCGAGCAAAATCCCGTCTGACCACATGATCCTGATGGCAGGCTTCACCGCCGGTAACGAGAAGGGCGAACTGGTGGTGCTGGGGCGTAACGGCTCTGACTACTCCGCTGCCGTGCTGGCGGCCTGTTTACGTGCAGACTGTTGTGAGATCTGGACTGACGTTGATGGTGTATATACCTGTGACCCGCGCCAGGTGCCGGACGCCAGGCTGTTGAAGTCGATGTCGTACCAGGAAGCGATGGAGCTTTCCTACTTCGGCGCCAAAGTGCTTCACCCACGTACCATCTCCCCGATTGCCCAGTTCCAGATCCCTTGCCTGATTAAAAATACCGGTAATCCGCAGGCGCCGGGTACGCTGATTGGCGCCAGCGCTGATGAAGATGACCTGCCGGTAAAAGGCATTTCGAACCTTAATAACATGGCGATGTTCAGCGTCTCTGGCCCGGGTATGAAAGGTATGGTTGGCATGGCGGCACGCGTGTTTGCGGCCATGTCCCGTAATGGGATCTCCGTGGTGCTGATCACGCAGTCTTCTTCCGAATACAGCATCAGCTTCTGCGTCCCGCAGGGCGATTGCCTGCGCGCCCGTCGCGCGCTGGAAGAAGAGTTCTACCTGGAGCTGAAAGAAGAGCTGCTGGAGCCGCTCTCTATTCAGGAGCGTCTGGCCGTGATCTCCGTGGTAGGCGACGGCATGCGCACCCTGCGCGGAATCTCCGCCAAATTCTTTGCCGCCCTGGCGCGGGCCAATATCAATATCGTGGCGATTGCCCAGGGCTCATCAGAGCGTTCAATTTCCGTTGTCGTGGATAACGATGACGCCACTACCGGCGTGCGCGTGGTGCATCAGATGCTGTTCAACACCGACCAGGTGATTGAGCTGTTCCTGGTGGGCGTCGGCGGCGTCGGCGGCGCGCTGCTGGAGCAGGTAAAGCGCCAGCAGGAGTGGCTTAAGAAGAAACATATCGATTTGCGCGTCTGCGGAATTGCGAACTCGAAAGCGTTGCTGACTAACGTCCACGGTCTGAACCTGGAAAACTGGCAGGCGGAACTGGAAGAGGCGAAAGAGCCGTTCAACCTGGGTCGTCTGATCCGTCTGGTGAAAGAGTATCACCTGCTTAACCCGGTGATCGTCGACTGTACCTCCAGCCAGGCGGTGGCCGATCAGTACGCGGATTTCCTGCGCGAAGGTTTCCATGTGGTGACGCCGAACAAAAAGGCCAACACCTCGTCGATGGATTACTATCACCAGCTGCGTCTGGCGGCGAGCAAGTCGCGCCGCAAGTTTCTGTATGACACCAACGTGGGCGCAGGCCTGCCGGTCATCGAGAACCTGCAAAACCTGCTGAACGCGGGCGACGAACTACAGCGTTTCTCCGGCATCCTCTCCGGCTCCCTGTCGTTTATCTTCGGCAAGCTGGACGAAGGGATGAGCCTGTCGGAAGCCACCCGCGCCGCGCGCGAGCTGGGCTACACCGAGCCGGATCCGCGCGACGACCTCTCCGGTATGGATGTGGCGCGTAAGCTGCTGATCCTGGTGCGCGAAACCGGCCGCGAGCTGGAGCTTTCGGATATCGTGATTGAGCCGGTGCTGCCAGCAGAATTTGATGACAGCGGCGACGTCAGCGCTTTTATGGCCAGGTTGCCGCAGCTTGACGACGCCTTTGCCGCCCGCGTTGCGAAAGCCCGTGATGAAGGTAAGGTATTGCGCTATGTTGGCAATATTGAAGAAGACGGCGTCTGCCGCGTGAAGATTGCCGAAGTGGATGGCAACGATCCGCTGTACAAGGTGAAAAACGGCGAGAACGCCCTGGCGTTCTACAGCCATTATTATCAGCCACTGCCGCTGGTACTTCGCGGCTATGGCGCAGGGAATGATGTGACGGCGGCGGGCGTGTTTGCCGATCTGCTGCGTACCCTGTCATGGAAGTTAGGAGTTTAAGATGGTTAAAGTATATGCCCCGGCTTCCAGCGCCAATATGAGCGTCGGATTTGACGTGCTGGGCGCGGCGGTTACGCCGGTGGATGGTTCGCTGCTGGGCGATACGGTAACGGTTGAGGCGGCAGAGCGCTTCAGCCTGAATAACGTCGGCCGTTTTGCCAGCAAGCTGCCGCCTGAACCGCGTGAGAATATCGTTTATCAGTGCTGGGAACGCTTCTGTCAGGAGATCGGTAAAAACGTGCCGGTCGCCATGACGCTGGAAAAGAGCATGCCGATTGGTTCGGGACTCGGCTCCAGCGCCTGCTCGGTGGTCGCCGCGCTGGTGGCGATGAATGAGCACTGCGGCAAGCCGCTGAACAACAGCCGCCTGCTGGCGCTGATGGGCGAGCTGGAAGGGCGCATCTCCGGCAGCATTCATTATGATAACGTGGCGCCGTGCTTCCTTGGCGGCATGCAGCTGATGATTGAAGAAAATGGCATCATCAGCCAGCAGGTGCCAGGGTTTGATGAGTGGCTGTGGGTGCTTGCCTATCCGGGCATTAAGGTTTCTACCGCCGAAGCGCGTGCGATCCTGCCGGCGCAGTATCGTCGTCAGGACTGTATCGCCCACGGGCGTCATCTGGCGGGCTTTATTCATGCCTGCTATACCCGACAGCCGCAGCTGGCGGCGAAACTGATGAAAGACGTTATTGCCGAGCCGTATCGCACGAAGCTGCTGCCGGGCTTTAACGAAGCGCGACAGGCATCCATGGATATCGGCGCACAGGCGTGCGGCATCTCCGGCTCCGGCCCAACGCTGTTCGCCTTATGCGACAAGCCAGACACCGCGCAGCGCGTGGCGGACTGGCTCTCTAAACACTACCTGCAAAATCAGGAAGGCTTTGTTCATATTTGCCGTCTGGACACGGCTGGCGCACGAGTATTGGGATAACGAATGAAACTCTACAACCTTAAAGATCATAACGAGCAGGTCAGCTTTGCGCAGGCGGTAACGCAGGGTTTGGGCAAAAATCAGGGGCTGTTCTTCCCCCACGACCTGCCGGAATTTCAACTGACTGAAATCGATGAACTGCTTAAGCAGGACTTTGTCACCCGCAGCACCAAAATTCTGTCTGCGTTTATTGGCGACGAAATCCCGCAGGAGCTGCTCGAAGAGCGCGTGCGCGCGGCGTTTGCTTTCCCGGCCCCGGTGAAGCAGGTGGAGCCTGATGTTGGCTGTCTGGAGCTGTTCCACGGCCCGACGCTGGCGTTCAAAGATTTCGGCGGTCGCTTTATGGCGCAGATGCTGACCCACATCAGCGGCGACAAACCGGTGACCATCCTGACCGCGACCTCAGGTGATACCGGTGCGGCGGTGGCTCATGCGTTCTACGGCCTGAAAAACGTCCGCGTGGTGATCCTCTATCCGAAAGGCAAAATCAGCCCGCTTCAGGAAAAACTGTTCTGCACTCTTGGGGGCAACATTGAAACCGTGGCGATCGACGGCGATTTCGATGCCTGCCAGGCGCTGGTGAAGCAGGCCTTTGATGACGAAGAGCTGAAGGCGGCGCTGGGGCTGAACTCTGCCAACTCCATCAACATCAGCCGTCTGCTGGCGCAGATCTGCTACTACTTCGAAGCGGTGGCCCAGCTGCCGCAGGACGCGCGCAATCAGCTGGTAGTTTCTGTGCCAAGCGGGAACTTCGGCGATCTGACGGCGGGCCTGCTGGCGAAATCACTCGGCCTGCCGGTGAAGCGCTTTATCGCCGCTACCAACGCCAACGACACCGTGCCGCGTTTCCTGAAGGACGGAAAATGGGCGCCGAACGCGACGCAGGCCACGCTCTCCAATGCGATGGATGTGTCACAGCCTAACAACTGGCCGCGTGTGGAAGAGCTGTTCCGCCGTAAGGTCTGGCGTCTGGGCGACCTGGGCTACGCAGCGGTGACGGACGAAACCACGAAAGCCACCATGCGCGAGCTGAAAGCGGTGGGCTATACCTCTGAGCCGCACGCGGCGATTGCCTATCGTGCCCTGCGCGATCAGCTTCAACCGGGTGAGTATGGCCTGTTCCTCGGTACCGCCCATCCGGCCAAGTTCAAAGAGAGCGTGGAAGCGATCCTGGGTGAAACGCTGCCGCTGCCAAAAGAGCTGGCCGAGCGCGCCGACCTGCCGTTGCTGTCCCATGAGCTGCCCGCAGACTTTGCCGCACTGCGTAAGCTGATGATGACCCGAGCGTGAGTTTATTGCCCGGTGGCGGCTACGCCTTACCGGGCCTGGAACATTTCAGAAAGTAGGCCGGGTAAGGCGAAGCCGCCACCCGGCTTTTTTATGGAGAAAATAAGGAGAAAAACAGCAGGAAAAAAGCAGAAATTCCCAATAAATGCGGTCACTTAGGGTTTAGGATTGCAGAGAATAACATCCACCGTTCCCATCACGTACTCTCCTTACATCGGCCCACGTTGGGCAAGAAGAATAAGGAGTCACCTATGTCTACACTGAAACCTGCACTTATCGCGCTTTCACTGATGCTGGTCGCTCCCATGGTGGTGCAGGCAGCTGAGATCACCCTCGTCCCTGCGGTAAAACTGCAAATTGGCGATCGGGATAATAACGGACACTACTGGGATGGCGGCCGCTGGCGCGACCATGACTGGTGGAAAGCGCACTATGACTGGCGCGATAACCACTGGCGTCCGCACGATGAACATCGCGATCGTCACGATCATCACCGTCATGACGATCATCGCCCGGGGCCGGACCGGAAGCACCATTAATACAAACCCCGCCAGCTGGCGGGGTTGTCTTTTATTGCTCGTGACGCTTAAACACCAGCTCGTTTTTTCCTGACGATGCCTCGTCGAAGAAATACCCTTCACTGTTAAAGCCAGTGAGCTGCTCTGGCTTCGTCAGGCGGTTTTGAATGATGAAACGGCTCATCAGACCGCGCGCTTTTTTGGCGTAGAAGCTGATCACTTTAAATTTGCCGTTTTTCTCGTCGAGGAACACCGGCTTGATAATGTCCGCATTCAGCTTTTTCGGCTTCACCGATTTGAAGTACTCATCGGAGGCCAGGTTGATCACCACGTTGTCCCCCTGGGCTTGTAGCACCGCGTTAAGCTTATCGGTAATGACATCGCCCCAGAACTGGTACAAATCTTTGCCTTTGGCGTTTTCCAGGCGGATACCCATCTCCAGACGATATGGCTGCATCAGATCCAGCGGGCGCAGCACCCCGTACAGGCCGGATAACATGCGCAGATGCTGCTGGGCAAAATCGAAATCGGCTTCGCTAAACGTTTCTGCTTGCAGGCCAGTGTAGACGTCACCTTTGAAGGCCAACAGCGCCTGGCGGGCGTTAGCGGGCGTGAAGTCAGGCTGCCACTCATGAAAACGGGTGGCGTTCAGGTCGGCGAGTTTATCACTGATGCTCATCAGCGAAGCGATTTGCGGAGCCGAAAGCTTACGCGCCTCGTGGATCAGCTGTTGCGAGTAGTCCAGCAATTCCGGCTGGGTATAACGCTCAGTGGCGAGCGGGCTCTGGTAGTCGAGCGTTTTGGCAGGTGAAATCAGAATCAGCATATCCAGTCCTTGCAGGAAATTTAGAGCGACTTTAACAAAAAATCGCCCTGAATTGATCGATAGCTGTTATTGCCGCGGCAAATCATCCCAGGTGCCAGGGGCAATTTGTGATTCGATTTCGGGATAGCGTGAGGCGTCAAAAACGGGCTGTACGCCGAGCTTGCGCTGACGCAGATAATCGCGCGCGATCAGCGCTACAACCGGTGAAAGAAGCAAAATTGCCGTCAAATTGGTGATGGCCATCAGCGCCATAATGACATCCGCCAGTTGCCAGATCATCGGCATGCTGAGCAGGCAACCGACAAATACCATCGCCAGCACACCCGCGCGAAGGATGTTGCGGGCCAGACGCGAGTCAACTTTCAGGAAAATAAGGTTGTTCTCGGCATAGATATAGTTCACCACAATAGAACTGAAGGCAAAAAGCCCCACGACAAGGGCGACAAGGCCTGCGCCCCAACCGCCGACGAGGGAGACCAGCGCCTGTTGTACCCAGTGAATGCCTGCTGTACTGCCGGATGGATGTTCAACGGCGCCGGACAGCAACATTATCATCGCACTGGCGGAGCAGATAACAATGGTGTCTGTGAAGACGCCAATCATCTGTACAATGCCCTGCGCGGCGGGATGCGGGGGCCAGGATGCGGCCGCTGCGGCGGCATTCGGCGTGGAGCCCATTCCCGCTTCGTTGGAGAACATGCCTCGCTGAAAACCCGCAGTGAGCGCCTGGCTAAGGGTGTAACCCAGCGCGCCGGAAGCCGCTTCGCGCCAGCCGAACGCGCTTTGGAAAATGGTGACGATGACGTTCGGCACTTCGTCGATATGTATCGCGCATACCAACAGGCTGGTTGACACCCACAGCAGCGCCATCAGCGGAACCAGCCACTGCATCAGGCGGGCAACCCCTCTCAGCCCGGTCACAATGGTCAGCAGGGTGAGAAGGGCAAGCGCGCCGCCCGTCAGCCACTCCGGACAATTAAAGGCAAAGCGCAGCGCGTGGGCGACGGAATTAGCCTGAACGGTATTGAAAATAAGACCATAGGCCATCAGTAAAAAGATTGAGAACAGGACGCCCATCCAGCGCATTCCCAGTCCGCGAGCCATATACCAGGCGGGGCCGCCGCGAAATTGACCGTTGCCGTCTTTTTCTTTGTAGAGCTGCGCAAGCGAGCATTCAGCAAAGGAGGTGGCCATACCGATAATCGCCGTCACCCACATCCAGAATACCGCGCCCGGACCGCCCGCGCCGATTGCCAGCGCGACACCGGCCAGGTTACCGCTGCCGACGCGCGCGGCCAGGCTGGTACAGAGCGCCTGAAATGAGGTCAGGCCGCCCGGCTGTGGTGTGACGCTGTTTTTCAGACTTCTGCCAAATTTGCGAATATAGCGAAACTGAATCAGTCCGCTGCGCCACGTAAACCAGATACCTGCCCCTGAAAGCAGGTATATCATGATTGAACCCCAGAGAACTTCGTTAATAAAGAAAAAGAAATCAGGCACTAACGTCCCTCTTGTTGATGCCAACGTGAATATGTAAGCGCTACCACTGATTGTGCATGCTGTTACTTAGCAGCCTGTTAATATTCTGAGTTTATCATACTCTGCCTAAGCGCACTGTCTGCGGTTGCGCTGCCTCTCACTCGTGTTATCATCAGGGCAGACCGGTTACATCCCCCTAACAAGTAAACCTGTCATTTTTCCGCTGCTGGCAGGCTGTCGGTAGTGTGAATTATCCAGGGAACGTTAAAAGAGAAACACTATCATGACGGATAAATTGACCTCCCTTCGTCAGTTCACCACTGTCGTCGCTGACACCGGAGATATTGCGGCAATGAAGCTGTACCAGCCGCAGGATGCTACAACCAACCCTTCTCTGATCCTTAACGCCGCGCAGATCCCTGAGTATCGCAAACTGATCGACGAGGCGGTGACCTGGGCAAAAGCACAGAGCAATGACCGCGCGCAGCAGGTTGTGGATGCGACTGACAAACTGGCAGTAAACATCGGTCTGGAAATCCTGAAGCTCGTTCCTGGCCGTATCTCTACTGAAGTTGATGCTCGCCTGTCCTACGACACCGAAGCGTCTATTGCCAAAGCAAAACGCCTGATCAAACTGTACAACTATGCGGGCATCAGCAACGACCGTATCCTGATCAAACTGGCCTCTACCTGGCAGGGCATTCGCGCCGCTGAACAGCTGGAAAAAGAAGGGATCAACTGTAACCTGACTCTGCTGTTCTCCTTCGCACAGGCGCGTGCATGTGCCGAAGCTGGCGTATACCTGATTTCTCCGTTTGTGGGCCGTATTCTGGACTGGTACAAAGCCAACACCGACAAGAAAGAGTATGCGGCGTCTGAAGATCCAGGCGTGATTTCCGTGACGGAAATCTACGAATACTACAAACAGCACGGCTATGAGACCGTTGTTATGGGCGCAAGCTTCCGTAACGTCGGTGAAATCATTGAGCTGGCTGGCTGTGACCGCCTGACCATCGCCCCTGCGCTGCTGAAAGAGCTGGCAGAAAGCGAAGGAGCTATCGAGCGTAAACTGTCCTACACCGGTGAAGTGAAAGCGCGCCCAGAGCGCATCACCGAGTCCGAGTTCCTGTGGCAGCACAACCAGGATCCAATGGCCGTAGATAAACTGGCGGACGGTATCCGTAAGTTTGCTATCGACCAGGAAAAACTGGAAAAAATGATCGGCGACCTGCTGTAATCATTCTGCGTGACCGGGTTCCCGGTCACGCCTCTTTCCCCCGCCTCTGTCTGAATTTTCTCTCTGCGTGTATCATTCCCTTTAATCAGTACTTTTTGAATGGAATGGATATGAATACCTTACGCATCGGCTTAGTGTCGATTTCTGACCGCGCCTCCAGCGGTGTTTATCAGGATAAAGGCATCCCTGCTCTGGAAGCGTGGCTGGGCAGCGCGCTCACTACCCCGTTTGAGATCCAGACTCGCCTGATCCCGGACGAGCAGCCGATCATCGAGCAGACCCTGTGTGAGCTGGTGGATGAGATGAGCTGCCACCTTGTGCTGACGACGGGCGGAACCGGCCCCGCGCGCCGCGATGTAACGCCGGACGCGACGCTGGCTATCGCCGATCGTGAAATGCCGGGCTTCGGTGAACAGATGCGCCAGATCAGTCTACACTTTGTCCCGACGGCCATTCTTTCCCGTCAGGTCGGGGTGATCCGCAAACAGGCGCTGATCCTGAACCTGCCGGGGCAGCCGAAGTCGATAAAAGAAACGCTGGAAGGAGTAAAAGCCGAAGACGGGAGCGTTATCGTCCACGGTATCTTTGCAAGTGTACCGTATTGTATACAACTGCTTGACGGTCCGTACGTGGAAACTGACGGCAACGTGGTAGCAGCATTTCGCCCTAAAAGCGCTCGCCGCGAAACAATCTCCTGAAAATGCTTTAAATGTGACATTAGCGCCAGCCGCAGTAGCGTGTAAATGGATTTACGATATAGTAATTTTTTCTTTACGATTGCTGTAAAAAATAATCCACAACACATGCACAATGGTTCGCTATGTCACATAACACCCGACCTCTGAATCGACAGGACTACAAAACCCTCACGCTCGCTGCTCTGGGCGGCGCGCTGGAGTTTTACGACTTCATCATCTTTGTCTTCTTCGCCGCCGTCGTGGGGGCGCTGTTTTTCCCGGCTGATATTCCTGAATGGCTGCGTCAGGTGCAAACCTTCGGCATTTTCGCTGCCGGGTATCTGGCGCGTCCGCTGGGCGGCATTGTTATGGCGCACTTTGGCGATTTGATTGGGCGCAAGAAGATGTTTACCCTCAGCATCCTGCTGATGGCCGTGCCGACGCTGGCGATTGGCCTTTTGCCTACCTATGAGTCGATGGGCATTATCGCCCCGTTATTGCTGCTGCTGATGCGTATTCTCCAGGGCGCGGCCATCGGCGGGGGAGTGCCGGGCGCGTGGGTGTTTGTCGCTGAGCACGTCCCGGTGCGCCGCATCGGCATTGCGTGCGGAACGCTGACCGCAGGACTGACGATCGGGATCCTGCTTGGCTCCGTGGTTGCAACCATCATCAATACCAGCATGACGCAACAGGCCGTTCACGACTGGGGCTGGCGTATCCCGTTCCTGCTGGGCGGGGCGTTTGGGCTGGTGGCAATGTACCTGCGACGTTGGTTGCAGGAGACGCCAATATTTCTGGAAATGCAGCAGCGGAAGGCGCTGGCGCAAGAATTGCCGGTAAAAACCGTAGTAGTGCGGCATAAAAAAGCGGTAGTCGTGTCGATGCTTCTGACCTGGCTGCTGTCTGCGGGTATCGTGGTGGTCATTTTGATGTCGCCGGTCTGGCTGCAAAAACAGTACGGTTTTGCGCCTGCTGTGACGTTACAGGCGAACAGTATCGCGACAATTATGCTCTGCTTTGGCTGTCTGGCCGCGGGACTGGCGGCGGATCGTTTCGGTGCCAGCGTGACCTTTATTGTCGGCAGCCTGCTGCTGGCCGCGTCGAGCTGGGCATTCTACCATCTTGCGGGCAGCCATCCTGAACAGTTGTTCCTGCTGTACGGCATCGTCGGGCTGTGCGTGGGCGTCGTTGGCGCCGTACCGTACGTAATGGTCCGCGCCTTCCCGCCGGAGGTACGCTTCACCGGCATCTCTTTCTCTTATAACGTCTCGTATGCCATTTTCGGTGGGCTGACCCCGATTGTGGTCACGGTGTTGATGGGGCTGTCACCCCTTGCACCTGCATGGTACGTGCTGGCGTTATCGCTGATGGGGCTGGTATTGGGGATGTGGCTTCGCCAGTCAGAGGGATGTCGTGCCCGCGACGCGGGCACGACAGAGGGATCAGTGTTTTTCACCAATCGGTAATACGGTGCGGCCGAACTGCTCGTTCAGCACTTCACCCATTGCCAGGTAGATAGCGCTTGCGCCGCACACCAGACCGACCCAGCCGGCAACGTGAACGATGCCTTCGTTATCCGCCAGGTGACCCGCGGCAAGCAGAGCGAACAGCACGGTCAGGCTCAGGAAGACGAATTGCAGCGCGCGGTTCGCCTTCAGGGTGCCGAAGAACATGAACAGGGTGAACACGCCCCACAGTCCCAGGTACACGCCCAGGAAATGGGCGTTTGAAGCATCTGCCAGGCCCATTTTAGGCATCAGCAGAATGGCGACCAGCGTCAGCCAGAACGAACCGTAAGAGGTAAAGGCGGTTAAGCCGAAGGTATTGCCTTTCTTATATTCCAGCAGGCCCGCGAAAATTTGCGCGATACCGCCGTAAAAAATGCCCATCGCCAGGATTACGCCGTCCATCGGGAACATCCCGATGTTGTGCAGGTTCAGCAGAATGGTGGTCATGCCAAAACCCATCAGGCCCAGCGGAGCCGGATTAGCCAACTTAGTGTTGCCCATAAGTCCTCAAAAAAATCATCATTAATATGGTGAAATGGTTAAACCCGCGCCAGTTCTCCCTGACGGGGCGCGGCATCATAATGGGCGGCATCGGCGCCGTCTATGATCTCATCGGGGTGAAATTAAAAAATTTTTTATCCTTCCCCCTTGATGGATGCCGTTGTGACCCCATCTTGTAAGCAACCGCAGTGTGTGGACCTGAAAAAAATCAAATCTGGGCAGTTGAAAAAGCACGTTCTGCCCTTATTACAGGTACACAACCACATGTTGACTGAATTTTTAGTGGAGACGTTTAGATGGGTAAAATTATTGGTATCGACCTGGGTACTACCAACTCTTGTGTAGCGATTATGGATGGCACTACTGCACGTGTGCTGGAGAACGCCGAGGGCGATCGCACCACGCCTTCTATCATTGCTTATACCCAGGATGGTGAAACTCTGGTTGGTCAGCCGGCTAAACGTCAGGCAGTGACAAACCCGCAAAACACCCTGTTT
The DNA here is from genome assembly GCF_003850715.1 of Enterobacter sp. 301B. Classification (NCBI taxonomy): domain Bacteria; kingdom Pseudomonadati; phylum Pseudomonadota; class Gammaproteobacteria; order Enterobacterales; family Enterobacteriaceae; genus Enterobacter; species Enterobacter sp. 301B. Next base: position 195,314 of record NZ_PQTC01000004.1, on the reverse strand, counting down.
GCGATCAAACGCCTGATTGGCCGCCGCTTCCAGGACGAAGAAGTTCAGCGTGACGTTTCCATCATGCCTTACAAAATCATCGCAGCCGATAACGGCGATGCATGGCTTGATGTGAAAGGCACCAAAACTGCACCTCCGCAGATCTCTGCTGAAGTGCTGAAGAAAATGAAGAAAACCGCGGAAGATTACCTGGGTGAACCGGTAACTGAAGCTGTTATCACCGTACCTGCTTACTTCAACGATGCTCAGCGTCAGGCAACCAAAGATGCTGGCCGTATCGCAGGTCTGGAAGTAAAACGTATCATCAACGAACCAACCGCAGCTGCGCTGGCTTACGGTCTGGATAAAGAAGTTGGCAACCGTACTATCGCGGTTTACGACCTGGGTGGTGGTACCTTCGATATCTCTATTATCGAAATCGACGACGTTGACGGCGAAAAAACCTTCGAAGTTCTGGCAACCAATGGTGATACCCACCTGGGTGGTGAAGACTTCGATACCCGTCTGATCAACTACCTCGTTGACGAGTTTAAGAAAGATCAGGGCATTGACCTGCGTAACGACCCGCTGGCCATGCAGCGCCTGAAAGAAGCCGCTGAGAAAGCGAAGATCGAGCTGTCTTCCGCTCAGCAGACCGACGTGAACCTGCCGTACATCACCGCAGACGCGACCGGTCCAAAACACATGAACATCAAAGTGACCCGTGCGAAACTGGAAAGCCTGGTAGAAGACCTGGTGAACCGTTCTATCGAGCCACTGAAAGTTGCATTGCAGGACGCTGGCCTGTCCGTGTCTGATATTCAGGACGTTATCCTGGTAGGTGGTCAGACTCGTATGCCAATGGTTCAGAAGAAAGTTGCTGAATTCTTTGGTAAAGAGCCACGTAAAGACGTGAACCCGGACGAAGCGGTTGCTATCGGTGCTGCGGTTCAGGGTGGTGTTCTGACGGGTGAAGTGAAAGACGTACTGCTGCTGGACGTTACTCCGCTGTCACTGGGTATCGAAACCATGGGTGGCGTGATGACTCCGCTCATCAACAAAAACACTACTATCCCGACGAAACACAGCCAGGTGTTCTCTACCGCTGAAGATAACCAGTCTGCGGTAACCATCCATGTGATTCAGGGTGAGCGTAAGCGTGCGGCGGATAACAAATCTCTGGGTCAGTTCAACCTGGACGGTATTAACCCGGCACCACGCGGCATGCCACAGATCGAAGTCACCTTCGACATCGATGCTGACGGTATCCTGCACGTGTCTGCGAAAGACAAAAACAGCGGTAAAGAGCAGAAGATCACCATCAAGGCATCTTCTGGCTTGAACGAAGCGGAAATCGAAAAAATGGTTCGTGATGCCGAAGCTAACGCGGAATCCGACCGTAAGTTCGAAGAGCTGGTTCAGACCCGTAACCAGGGTGACCATCTGCTGCACAGCACCCGTAAGCAGGTTGAAGAAGCGGGCGATAAACTGCCAGCGGAAGACAAAACTGCGATCGAAACTGCACTGAGCGCGCTGGAAACGTCTCTGAAAGGCGAAGACAAAGCGGACATTGAAGCGAAGATGCAGGAGCTGGCACAGGTTTCTCAGAAGCTGATGGAAATCGCTCAGCAGCAGCACGCACAGCAGCAGGCGGGCGCTGATGCTTCCCAGAACAACGCGAAAGACGACGATGTTGTCGACGCTGAGTTCGAAGAAGTGAAAGATAAAAAATAATCGCCCTGATGCAGGGTAATTAATCGGCACGGGCGTAGGAGTATTCTCCACGCCCGTGCTCGCATGTTAAGGGGCTTAAAAAAACCAATGGCAAAGCAAGACTATTACGAGATTTTAGGCGTTCCGAAAACTGCGGAAGAGCGTGAAATCAAAAAGGCATATAAGCGCCTGGCCATGAAATTCCACCCTGACCGTAATCAGGGTGACAAAGAGGCTGAAGCAAAATTTAAAGAGATTAAAGAAGCCTACGAAGTCCTGACCGATGCACAAAAACGTGCGGCTTATGACCAGTATGGTCACGCGGCCTTTGAACAGGGCGGCATGGGCGGCGGTGGATTTGGTGGCGGCGGCTTCGGCGGCGGCGCTGATTTCAGCGACATCTTTGGCGATGTATTTGGCGATATCTTCGGCGGCGGTCGTGGTCGTCAGCGCGCGGCGCGCGGCGCAGATCTGCGCTATAACATGGACCTGACACTGGAAGAAGCGGTTCGTGGCGTAACCAAAGAGATCCGTATCCCGACGCTGGAAGAGTGTGACGTTTGCCACGGCAGCGGCGCGAAAGCGGGGACTCAGCCACAGACCTGTCCAACCTGTCACGGTTCCGGTCAGGTGCAGATGCGCCAGGGCTTCTTCGCGGTGCAGCAGGCCTGTCCGCATTGTCATGGTCGCGGTACGCTGATTAAAGATCCGTGCACCAAATGCCACGGTCACGGTCGCGTGGAGAAAACCAAAACGCTGTCCGTTAAGATCCCGGCAGGCGTAGATACGGGCGACCGCATCCGTCTGGCAGGTGAGGGGGAAGCTGGCGAGCACGGCGCACCGGCAGGGGATCTGTACGTTCAGGTTCAGGTTAAACAGCACGCCATCTTCGAGCGTGAAGGTAACAACCTGTACTGTGAAGTGCCGATCAACTTTGCGATGGCGGCGCTGGGCGGCGAAATCGAAGTGCCGACGCTGGACGGTCGCGTTAACCTGAAAATCCCTGGCGAAACCCAGACCGGGAAGCTGTTCCGCATGCGCGGCAAAGGCGTTAAATCCGTTCGCGGTGGCGCGCAGGGTGACCTGTTATGCCGCGTGGTCGTTGAAACGCCGGTCGGCCTGAACGACAAGCAGAAACAGCTGCTGAAAGAGCTTCAGGAGAGTTTTGGTGGCCCGACGGGTGAGAAAAACAGCCCGCGCTCCAAAAGCTTCTTCGATGGCGTCAAAAAATTCTTCGACGATTTAACCCGCTAACCTGCCAGCTGGTTACTATCCTTTAAAGCCCGGAAGCGATTCCGGGCTTTTTGCTTTATAGCGTTATTCCTCGGTTAAACTGAATCTATAACCAATATTAATCTGTTTTTACCGATCTGTTTGCGCTGATATTATGGTTTTACCGAGGTATTGTTGTAAAAGAGAGTTTAAACGTGAAATTACTACACCGTTTCTTTAGCAGTGAGGCATCCGGCGGCGTCATCCTGATTATTGCTGCTGCAGCCGCCATGCTGCTCGCCAATATGGGCATGACGCGCGATCTCTATCACGCATTTCTGGAAACCCCCGTCGAGCTGAAGGTCGGGGCGCTGGAAATTAACAAGAACATGCTGCTGTGGATCAACGATGCGCTGATGGCGGTGTTCTTCCTGCTGGTAGGCCTGGAGGTCAAACGTGAGCTGGTGATCGGTTCTCTTGCCAGCCGTCAGCGCGCGGCGTTTCCGGTGATCGCGGCGATTGGCGGGATGATCGTTCCCGCGTTGCTCTTTCTCGCGTTTGCGTGGCAGGATCCGATTGCGCGTGACGGCTGGGCGATCCCGGCCGCAACGGATATCGCGTTTGCGCTCGGGGTCTTAGCCTTGCTCGGTAGCCGCGTCCCGGTAGCACTGAAAATTTTCCTGATGGCGCTGGCGATTATCGATGACCTGGGCGCTATCGTGATTATCGCGCTGTTCTACACCAGCGATCTGTCGGTTCTGTCGCTGAGCGTGGCGGCCGTGGCTATTGCGGTGCTGGCGTTGCTGAACGTCTTCAACGTCCGACGCACGGGTATTTATATTCTGGTGGGGATGGTGCTGTGGACGGCGGTGCTGAAGTCTGGCGTGCATGCCACGCTGGCGGGCGTCATCGTTGGCTTCTTTATTCCGCTGAAGGAGCAGGACGGCAAATCGCCTGCCAGACAGCTGGAGCATGTGCTTCATCCGTGGGTGGGCTTTATGATCCTGCCGCTGTTTGCATTTGCCAACGCGGGTGTTTCCCTGGCCGGTGTTACCCTGGACGGACTCACCTCTGTGCTGCCGCTGGGTATCATCGCTGGTTTGTTTATCGGTAAGCCGCTGGGTATCAGCCTGTTCTGCTGGCTGGCGCTGAAGCTGAAGCTGGCGTCATTGCCAAACGGAACCACCTTTAGTCAGATTATGGCCATCGGCGTGCTGTGCGGTATTGGATTCACCATGTCGATCTTTATCTCGACGCTGGCGTTTGGTGCCAGCGCGCCTGAGCTTATCGTCTGGGCGAAACTCGGCATTCTTATCGGGTCGTTACTGGCCGCGGTTATTGGTTATACCTTGTTGAAGGTGAAGTTGTCCGGACAGGCTGTCCAGGCATAACAGGAAACCGGGAGAAGGGAAGCCTTCTCCCGATAAACTATCAGGGAGTGAAAACGTGATGTCTCATTTGAACTATAACCATCTCTATTACTTCTGGCATGTCTACAAGCAGGGCTCGGTCGTGGGAGCGGCAGAGGCGCTCTATCTGACACCACAAACTATTACCGGGCAAATCAAAGCCCTGGAAGAGCGCTTACAGGGCAAGCTTTTTAAGCGGAAAGGACGTGGCATTGAGCCGAGCGAGCTGGGCGAACTGGTGTTCCGCTATGCGGACAAGATGTTCACCCTGAGCCAGGAGATGCTGGATATCGTTAACTATCGCAAAGAGTCGAACCTGCTCTTTGACGTGGGCGTGGCGGATGCGTTGTCCAAACGGCTGGTAAGCGGTGTGCTGGATGCGGCGGTGGTGGAAGATGAACAGATTCATTTACGCTGCTTTGAGTCCACTCACGAGATGCTGCTGGAACAGCTGAGCCAGCATAAGCTGGATATGATCATTTCGGATTGCCCAATCGACTCCACGCAGCAGGAAGGCTTGTTCTCGGTGAAAATTGGCGAATGCGGCGTCAGTTTCTGGTGCATTAATCCGCCGCCGGAAAAACCGTTTCCTGCTTGCCTGGAAGAGCGCCGCCTGCTGGTGCCGGGTAGGCGGTCTATGCTCGGACGTAAGCTGCTGAACTGGTTTAACTCGCAGGGGCTGAACGTGGAGATCCTCGGTGAGTTCGACGATGCGGCTTTGATGAAGGCTTTTGGCGAGGCGCACAACGCTATCTTCGTTGCCCCGACGCTGTACGCGCACGATCTCTATTCAGACGACAAGATTACCGAGATTGGCAGGGTGGATAACGTGATGGAAGAGTATCACGCCATATTCGCCGAAAGGATGATTCAGCACCCGGCGGTGCAGCGAATCTGCAACCGCGACTACTCGGCGCTGTTTACGCCGCCGGCAATCTGAAGACATAAAAAAACCCGCGTTAAGCGGGTTCTTTCAAACAAGCAACAACAAGTAGCGATTAAGCCAGTTTGTTGATCTGCGCGGTCAGGTTTGCTTTATGACGCGCTGCTTTGTTTTTGTGGATCAGACCTTTAGCAGCCTGACGATCCACGATTGGTTGCATTTCGTTAAATGCGTTCTGCGCTGCAGCTTTGTCGCCTGCTTCGATTGCTGCGTATACTTTCTTGATGAAAGTACGCATCATAGAGCGACGGCTTGCGTTGTGCTTACGAGCCTTTTCAGACTGAACGGCACGTTTCTTAGCTGATTTGATATTAGCCAAGTCCAACTCCCAAATATGTTCTATGTGGACAATTCAAAGGCCGAGGAATATGCCCTCTTTGCCTTCTTTTGTCAATGGATTTGTGCAAATAAGCGCCGTTAATGAGCGACGCTACGTTACGTAGTGATGGCGCAGGATTCTACCAGCTTGTCTTTCGTGAATACAGCCTTTCGGCATAAAAATCGCAGTTCTCGGGCAGATTTTTTTGCTGTGAAAGGTCAGCCTGATGAAATCATACGGCTTTCTGTTTCGCGTGAACAATCGCCGGTTAACCTTAACCGCCGTACAAGGTATACTTTGGCGATTTTCACTGTTTTGAGCCAGTCATGAAGCTGATACGCGGCATACATAATCTCAGTCAAGCCCCGCACGGGTGCGTGCTGACCATTGGTAATTTTGACGGCGTGCATCGTGGGCATCAGGCGCTGTTGCAGGGATTGCGTAAAGAAGGGGAGGCGCGTGGCCTGCCCGTTGTGGTGATGATTTTCGAACCGCAGCCGCTGGAGCTGTTTGCCGGCGAGAAATCCCCCGCGCGGCTGACGCGTCTGCGTGAGAAGTTACGCTACCTGGCGGAGTCCGGCGTGGACTACGTCCTGTGCGTACGCTTCGACCGTCGGTTTGCCGCGCTGACCGCACAAAACTTTGTCAGCGATCTGTTGGTCAGGCAGCTTGGCGTGCAGTTTCTCGCCGTGGGCGATGATTTCCGCTTTGGCGCTGGTCGTCAGGGCGATTTCTTGTTATTACAGAAGGCTGGCCTGGAGTACGGGTTTGACGTCACCAGTACGATGACCTTCTGTGAGGGCGGGGTGCGCGTCAGCAGCACGGCGGTACGTCAGGCGCTGGCGAACGATGAACTTGACACGGCAGAAACGCTGCTGGGTCATCAGTTCACAATTTCAGGTCGTGTGGTCCATGGCGATGCGCTGGGCCGCACGATAGGTTTTCCGACGGCGAATATACCGCTGCGTCGTCAGGTCTCCCCGGTTAAAGGGGTCTATGCGGTGGAAGTGGCAGGACTGGGTGAGAAGCCTTTTTACGGTGTTGCCAACATTGGTACACGTCCAACGGTTTCCGGTGTGCGTCAACAGTTAGAAGTACACCTGCTGGACGTTGTAATGGACCTCTACGGTCGCCATATAGATGTGATACTGCGTAAAAAAATACGCAATGAACAGCGATTCGCTTCGCTGGATGAACTTAAGGCGCAAATCGCGCGAGATGAATTAACGGCCCGCGAGTTTTTTGGGCTTTAGAACCGGCTTAACTGCCTACGTGATAAATACGGAACCGAGAATCTGATGAGTGACTATAAATCAACCCTGAATTTGCCGGAAACAGGGTTCCCGATGCGCGGCGATCTCGCCAAGCGCGAACCGGGAATGCTGGCGCGTTGGACTGATGATGACCTGTACGGCATCATTCGTGCAGCCAAAAAAGGCAAAAAAACCTTCATTCTGCATGATGGCCCTCCCTATGCGAATGGCAGCATTCATATTGGTCACTCTGTAAACAAGATTCTGAAAGACATTATCGTGAAGTCCAAAGGACTCGCGGGATATGACTCGCCTTATGTTCCGGGCTGGGACTGCCATGGTCTGCCAATCGAGCTGAAAGTGGAGCAAGAGTACGGTAAGCCAGGTGAGAAGTTCACCGCCGCAGAGTTCCGCGCGAAATGCCGCGAATACGCTGCCACCCAGGTTGACGGTCAGCGCGCTGACTTCATCCGTCTGGGCGTGCTGGGCGACTGGTCGCACCCGTACCTGACCATGGACTTCAAAACCGAAGCCAACATTATCCGTGCGCTGGGTAAAATCATCGGCAACGGTCACCTGCATAAAGGCGCTAAGCCGGTGCACTGGTGCGTGGACTGCCGTTCTGCGCTGGCAGAAGCGGAAGTAGAGTATTACGACAAAACCTCGCCTTCTATCGACGTGGCGTTCGAAGCGGTCGATCAGGATGCGATCAAAGCTAAATTTGGCCTGCCAGGCGTAAGCGGTCCAGTCTCGCTGGTTATCTGGACCACCACCCCGTGGACGTTACCAGCCAACCGTGCCATTTCCCTGTCCGGTGAGTTTGAGTACGCGCTGGTACAAATTGATGGTCGCGCGGTTATCCTGGCAAAAGATCTGGTTGAAAGCGTGCTTAAACGCGCGAACATCACTGATTACAGCGTGCTGGGTACCGTAAAAGGCGACGCGCTGGAGCTGATGCGCTTCAAACACCCGTTCCTGGACTTCGACGTTCCGGCGATCCTGGGCGACCACGTCACGCTGGACGCGGGTACCGGTGCGGTGCATACCGCCGGCGGCCACGGTCCTGACGACTACAACATCAGCCTGAAATACGGTCTGGAAATCGCCAACCCGGTCGGTCCGGATGGCTCTTACCTGCCTGGCACCTACCCGGCGCTGGACGGTATCAACGTCTTTAAAGCCAACGACATCATCGTTGACATGCTTCGCACCAGCGGCGCGCTGCTGCACGTTGAGAAAATGCAGCACAGCTATCCGTGCTGCTGGCGCCATAAGACCCCGATTATCTTCCGTGCGACCCCGCAGTGGTTCGTCAGCATGGACCAGAAAGGCCTGCGCGAGCAGTCTCTGAAAGAGATCAAAGGCGTGCAGTGGATCCCGGACTGGGGCCAGGCGCGTATCGAATCCATGGTGGCTAACCGTCCTGACTGGTGTATCTCCCGTCAGCGCACCTGGGGCGTGCCGATGTCGCTGTTCGTGCATAAAGAGACGCAGGAACTGCACCCGAACACCCTGGAACTGATGGAAGAGGTGGCGAAGCGCGTTGAAGTTGACGGCATTCAGGCGTGGTGGGATCTCGATTCCCGTGACATCCTGGGCGCTGACGCGGACAACTACGAGAAAGTGCCGGATACCCTGGACGTGTGGTTCGACTCCGGGTCTACCCACTCCTCCGTGGTTGACGTGCGCCCTGAGTTCGCCGGTCACGCTGCCGACATGTATCTGGAAGGCTCCGACCAACACCGCGGCTGGTTCATGTCATCCCTGATGATCTCCACCGCCATGAAGGGCAAAGCACCTTACCGCCAGGTACTGACCCACGGCTTCACCGTGGATGGTCAGGGCCGTAAGATGTCCAAATCCATCGGTAACACCGTTTCTCCGCAGGACGTGATGAACAAGCTGGGCGCGGATATTCTACGCCTGTGGGTGGCATCCACCGACTACACGGGCGAAATGGCGGTGTCTGACGAGATCCTGAAACGTGCTGCTGACAGCTATCGTCGTATCCGTAACACCGCGCGCTTCCTGCTGGCGAACCTGAACGGGTTTGATCCGGTAAAAGACATGGTGAAGCCGGAAGAGATGGTGGTGCTCGATCGCTGGGCGGTAGGCTGCGCGAAAGCGGCACAGGAAGATATTCTGAAAGCCTATGAGTCTTACGACTTCCACGAAGTGGTGCAGCGCCTGATGCGCTTCTGCTCCATTGAGATGGGGTCGTTTTATCTCGACATCATCAAAGACCGCCAGTACACCGCGAAAGCGGACAGCGTGGCGCGTCGTAGCTGCCAGACCGCGCTGTTCCACATCGCAGAGGCGCTGGTACGCTGGATGGCGCCGATCATGTCCTTCACCGCAGATGAAATCTGGGGTTACCTGCCGGGCGACCGTGAGAAGTATGTCTTCACCGGCGAGTGGTACGAAGGTCTGTTCGACCTCTCCAGCACTGAAGCAATGAACGACGCCTACTGGGACGAGCTGCTGAAAGTGCGTGGCGAAGTGAACAAGGTAATCGAGCAGGCGCGCGCTGACAAGAAAGTCGGTGGCTCTCTGGAAGCGACGGTGACCCTGTACGCAGAGCCTGAGCTGGCCGCGAAGCTGACCGCGCTGGGCGATGAATTACGATTTGTCCTGTTGACCTCCGGTGCGAAAGTTGCGGATTATGCCGAGGCATCTGCTGATGCTCAGCAGAGCGAACTGCTCAAAGGACTGAAGGTCGCACTGAGCAAAGCCGATGGTGAAAAATGCCCGCGTTGCTGGCATTACACTACCGATGTCGGCCAGGTGGCGGAACACGCAGACATCTGCGGACGCTGTGTAAGCAACGTCGCCGGCGACGGCGAAAAACGTAAGTTTGCCTGATGAGTAAAACTCTCTGTTCAACAGGACTGCGCTGGCTGTGGCTGGTGGTAGTGGTGCTGATTATTGATTTGGGCAGCAAGTTCCTGATCCTCCAGAATTTCGCTCTGGGGGATACGGTCCCGCTGTTCCCGTCGCTTAACCTGCACTACGCCCGCAACTACGGCGCGGCGTTTAGTTTCCTTGCCGACAGCGGTGGCTGGCAGCGTTGGTTCTTCGCAGGTATCGCAATGGGTATCTGCGTCGTGCTCGCGGTGCTGATGTACCGCTCGAAGGCCACGCAAAAGCTGAATAACATCGCCTACGCGCTGATCATTGGTGGCGCACTGGGTAACCTGTTTGACCGCCTGTGGCACGGCTTTGTAGTCGATATGATCGACTTCTACGTCGGCAACTGGCACTTTGCGACCTTTAACCTCGCCGATAGCGCAATATGCGTTGGTGCAGCGTTAATCGTGCTGGAAGGCTTCTTGCCTAAACCGGCCGCGAAAGAGCAGGCGTAACAAAACCAGCCGGGTGACGCGTAGCGATCCCGGCCTACAGAATTTGTGGCCCCCGTAGGCCCGGTAAGCGTAGCGCCACCGGGCAACAGGTGACCCAAAACAAGCGAGCAATTTGCATGTCTAAATCCGTACAGAGCAACAGCGCGGTTCTCGTTCATTTCACGCTGAAGCTGGATGACGGCTCCACGGCCGAATCCACCCGCAACAATGGCAAACCGGCGCTGTTTCGTCTGGGCGACACCTCCCTGTCTGAAGGCCTCGAACAACAGCTTCTCGGGCTGAAAGAGGGTGAGAAAAAAGCGTTCTCACTGGAGCCGGATGCGGCATTCGGTGTGCCAAGCCCGGATCTGATTCAGTACTTCTCGCGCCGTGAGTTTATGGATGCGGGTGAACCGGAGATCGGGGCGATTATGCTCTTTACCGCTATGGACGGCAGTGAAATGCCTGGCGTGATCCGCGAAATCAACGGGGATTCCATCACCGTTGACTTCAACCATCCGCTTGCCGGGCGTACCGTTCATTTTGATGTAGAAGTGCTGGAGATCGATCCGGCGCTGGAGGACTGAAATGCAGATCCTGTTGGCTAACCCGCGCGGTTTTTGCGCCGGTGTAGACCGCGCTATCAGCATTGTTGAAAATGCGCTGGAGATTTACGGCGCGCCGATTTACGTGCGTCACGAAGTGGTGCACAACCGCTACGTGGTCGACAGCCTGCGCGAGCGCGGTGCGATTTTTATCGAGCAGATCAGCGAAGTGCCGGACGGCGCAATCCTCATCTTCTCAGCGCACGGCGTATCCCAGGCCGTACGTAACGAAGCCAAAAGCCGCGATCTGACCGTATTCGATGCCACCTGTCCGTTAGTGACCAAGGTGCATATGGAAGTGGCGCGTGCAAGCCGTCGTGGTGAAGAGTCGATTCTGATTGGCCATGCCGGTCACCCGGAAGTTGAAGGCACCATGGGTCAGTACAGCAACCCGGAAGGGGGTATGTATCTGGTTGAGTCGCCGGAAGACGTTTTTACGCTGAATGTGAAAAACGAAGCGCGTCTGTCGTTTATGACCCAGACGACGCTTTCCGTGGACGACACCTCAGACGTGATTGACGCCCTGCGCCAGCGCTTCCCAAAAATCGTCGGGCCGCGCAAAGATGATATCTGCTACGCAACCACCAACCGTCAGGAAGCCGTGCGCGCGCTGGCTGAACAGGCGGACGTGGTGCTGGTGGTCGGTTCAAAAAACTCCTCTAACTCTAACCGTCTGGCCGAACTGGCGCAGCGTATGGGGAAAGCGGCGTTTCTGATCGACGACGCAACGGACATTCAGGAAGCGTGGGTGAAAAACGCGGACTGCGTCGGTGTTACCGCAGGTGCTTCAGCGCCGGATATTCTGGTGCAAAACGTCATTGCCCGCCTGCAAGAGCTGGGTGGTGGCGAAGCGGTGCCGCTGGAAGGCCGTGAAGAGAACATTGTCTTTGAAGTGCCGAAAGAGCTGCGAATCGACGCCCGCGAAGTGGAATAATTTCTTTTCTGATGAAAGGCCAGCACCTTCTGTGCTGGCCTTTTTTTTGCTTCGTATCTTATCGTGACGACAAAATCATGTCTTTTACTGATATCTGAGTCGGTTTCACGTTAAATTCTAATTATTGGTGTTTTCAGTTGGCAGCCTTAGCGAAGGCTGGTTAATCTGAAAACGGTTTACATCATTTTAACGTAAGAGAATAACTATGCATGATGCACAGATCCGTGTCGCCATTGCGGGCGCGGGTGGACGTATGGGTCGCCAGCTGATTCAGGCGGCACTACAGATGGATGGCGTGGCACTTGGCGCGGCCCTGGAGCGTGAAGGTTCATCCCTGCTGGGCTCCGATGCGGGCGAGCTGGCAGGCGCGGGCAAGACAGGCGTTACCGTGCAGAGCAACCTGGAGGCGGTGAAAGAAGACTTTGACGTGTTCATCGACTTTACCCGTCCGGAAGGCACTTTGACTCACCTGGCGTTTTGCCGCCAGCACGGTAAAGGGATGGTGATTGGCACCACCGGTTTCGATGATGCCGGTAAACAGGCCATTCATGAAGCAGCCGCCGACATTGCAATTGTCTTCGCCGCGAACTTTAGCGTAGGCGTTAACGTTATGCTGAAACTGCTGGAAAAGGCAGCGAAGGTGATGGGCGACTATACCGACATTGAGATTATTGAAGCGCACCACCGCCATAAAGTCGATGCCCCATCTGGCACGGCGCTGGCGATGGGCGAAGCGATTGCTTATGCAATGGATAAAGATTTGAAAGACATCGCGGTCTATTCTCGCGAAGGTCACACTGGCGAGCGCGTGCCTGGCACCATTGGTTTTGCCACCGTTCGCGCAGGTGATATCGTCGGCGAACATACCGCTATGTTCGCCGATATTGGTGAAAGGGTCGAAATCACACATAAAGCATCCAGCCGCGTGACGTTTGCAAACGGGGCGGTACGCTCCGCACTGTGGCTAAAAGATAAGCCAAATGGTCTTTTTGATATGCGAGATGTGCTCGAACTCAACAATTTGTAAGCGTTATTACCCATCGTGATGTGGTTATTGCAGTCGTAACTATTTGATTGCATAGGGCAATATTTTATTGCCCTTTTATTTTGTTCATTTCAAAGAATTATTGTATTTAACTCATTTAAAGTAAGTGTTTTCATGCTATTTTATGTTGCTGTACTGTAAATTTTGACCATCTGGTCCACTTTTTATTCCCGCAAGACGATTGTTTCTTTTAAACTGCCTGCGCAAGCGGTTTCCACAGTGATTTAGTTGATCTTTTTGCCGCTTAATTTGAAATCAAGCCATCAGGCCTGCAAAAGAATAAACAAAATCCCCGTTTTAAGTTGACTTTTACATGGCAAATCCCCAGAATGCCGCCGTTTGCCAAAAATCCGCTGGCAACACATTTGCATTGATCCATGACATGGTTATGAATTAATATGCAAATAAAGTGAGTGAATATTCTCTGGAGGGTGTTTTGATTAAGTCAGCGCTATTGGTTCTGGAAGACGGAACCCAGTTTATCGGTCGGGCCATAGGGGCAACGGGTTCGGCGGTTGGGGAAGTCGTTTTCAATACTTCAATGACCGGTTATCAAGAAATCCTCACTGATCCTTCCTATTCTCGCCAAATCGTTACTCTTACTTATCCTCATATCGGCAATGTCGGCACCAATGCGGCTGACGAAGAATCCTCTCAGGTACATGCGCAAGGCCTGGTCATTCGCGACCTGCCGCTGATTGCCAGCAACTTCCGCAACACCGAAGACCTCTCTTCTTACCTGAAGCGCCATAACATTGTGGCGATTGCCGATATCGATACCCGTAAGCTGACGCGTCTGCTGCGCGAGAAGGGTGCACAAAATGGCTGCATCATCGCAGGGGACAACCTCGATGCGGCGCTGGCGCTGGAAAAAGCGAAAGCCTTCCCGGGCCTGAACGAGATGGACCTGGCGAAAGAAGTGACTACCACAGAAGCCTACAGCTGGACGCAGGGAAGCTGGACGCTGGAAGGCGACCTGCCGGAAGCGAAACCGGAAAGCGAGCTGCCGTTCCACGTGGTGGCCTACGATTTTGGTGCCAAGCGCAACATCCTGCGTATGCTGGTTGACCGTGGCTGCCGCCTGACGGTCGTCCCGGCACAAACGTCTGCGGAAGATGTTCTGAAGATGAACCCGGACGGCATCTTCCTCTCTAACGGTCCTGGCGACCCGGCGCCGTGTGACTACGCTATCGACGCCATTAAGTCCTTCCTTGAAACCGATATCCCGGTATTCGGCATCTGTCTCGGCCATCAGCTGCTGGCGCTGGCGAGCGGAGCGAACACCGTCAAGATGAAGTTCGGCCACCATGGTGGTAACCACCCGGTGAAAGATATCGACAACAACACGGTAATGATCACCGCGCAGAACCACGGCTTCGCTGTGGATGAAGCGACGATGCCAGCTAACCTGCGCGTGACGCATAAGTCACTGTTCGATGGTACCTTGCAGGGTATCCATCGCACCGATAAGCCTGCGTTCAGCTTCCAGGGCCACCCTGAAGCCAGCCCGGGCCCACACGATGCCGCGCCGCTGTTCGATCACTTCATCGAACTTATCGAGCAATACCGTAAGACTGCTAAATAATCAGGAGCTGAGAAGACCATGCCAAAACGTACAGACATAAAAAGCATCCTGATCCTTGGCGCTGGCCCGATCGTGATCGGCCAGGCCTGCGAATTTGACTACTCCGGCGCGCAGGCGTGTAAAGCCCTGCGTGAAGAGGGTTACCGTGTCATCCTGGTAAACTCAAACCCGGCCACCATCATGACCGACCCGGAAATGGCAGATGCGACATACATTGAGCCGATTCACTGGGAAGTGGTACGCAAAATTATCGAGAAAGAGCGTCCGGATGCGGTGCTGCCGACCATGGGCGGCCAGACGGCGCTGAACTGCGCGCTGGAGCTGGAGCGTCAGGGCGTGCTGGAAGAGTTCGGCGTGACCATGATTGGTGCAACCGCCGACGCGATTGATAAAGCAGAAGACCGTCGTCGCTTCGACGTGGCAATGAAAAAAATTGGCCTCGACACCGCGCGTTCCGGTATCGCACACAACATGGAAGAAGCGCTGGCCGTCGCGGCTGACGTGGGCTATCCGTGCATCATCCGTCCATCATTCACTATGGGCGGCACCGGCGGCGGTATCGCCTACAACCGCGAAGAGTTCGAAGAGATTTGCGAACGCGGTCTGGATCTCTCCCCAACCAAAGAGCTGCTGATTGATGAATCGCTGATTGGCTGGAAAGAGTACGAGATGGAAGTGGTGCGTGATAAAAACGACAACTGCATCATCGTCTGCTCCATCGAAAACTTCGACGCGATGGGGATCCACACCGGCGACTCCATCACCGTTGCGCCAGCTCAGACGCTGACCGACAAAGAGTACCAAATCATGCGTAACGCCTCGATGGCGGTACTGCGTGAAATTGGCGTGGAAACCGGCGGCTCGAACGTGCAGTTCTCGGTGAACCCGAAAACCGGCCGTCTGATTGTTATCGAAATGAACCCGCGCGTGTCCCGTTCCTCCGCGCTGGCCTCCAAAGCCACCGGCTTCCCGATTGCGAAAGTGGCGGCGAAACTGGCGGTGGGTTACACCCTTGACGAGCTGATGAACGACATCACCGGTGGCCGCACGCCAGCGTCCTTCGAACCGTCCATCGACTACGTTGTGACCAAAATTCCTCGCTTTAACTTCGAGAAATTCGCCGGCGCGAACGACCGTCTGACTACCCAGATGAAATCCGTTGGTGAAGTCATGGCGATTGGCCGCACGCAGCAGGAATCCCTGCAAAAAGCGCTGCGTGGCCTGGAAGTGGGCGCGACCGGCTTTGACCCGAAAGTCAGCCTGGACGACCCGGAAGCACTGACCAAAATCCGCCGCGAGCTGAAAGACGCGGGCGCAGAGCGTATCTGGTACATCGCCGATGCCTTCCGTGCGGGCCTCTCCGTCGACGGCGTATTTAACCTGACTAACATCGACCGCTGGTTCCTGGTGCAGATTGAAGAGCTGGTGCGTCTGGAAGAGAAAGTGGCAGAGCTGGGCATCAACGGCCTTGACGCAGACTTCCTGCGCATGCTGAAGCGTAAAGGCTTCGCCGATGCGCGTCTGGCTAAACTGGCGGGCGTACGTGAAGCGGAGATCCGCAAGCTGCGCGACCAGTATGACCTGCACCCGGTTTACAAGCGCGTGGATACCTGTGCGGCAGAGTTCTCGACCGATACCGCGTACATGTACTCCACCTATGAAGATGAGTGCGAGGCGAACCCGTCCGTCGACCGCGACAAGATTATGGTGCTGGGCGGCGGTCCAAACCGTATCGGCCAGGGCATTGAGTTCGACTACTGCTGCGTGCATGCCTCGCTGGCGCTGCGCGAAGACGGTTACGAGACCATCATGGTCAACTGTAACCCGGAAACCGTCTCGACCGACTACGACACTTCCGACCGCCTCTACTTCGAGCCGGTTACGCTGGAAGACGTGCTTGAAATCGTGCGCATCGAGAAGCCGAAAGGCGTGATCGTGCAGTATGGCGGCCAGACTCCGCTGAAGCTGGCGCGTGCGCTGGAAGCAGCAGGTGTGCCGGTCATCGGCACCAGCCCGGACGCGATTGACCGTGCGGAAGACCGCGAGCGTTTCCAGCAGGCAGTTGATCGTCTCAAGCTGAAACAGCCGGCGAACGCCACCGTGACCGCGATTGAAATGGCCGTTGAGAAAGCGAAAGAGATTGGTTACCCGCTGGTGGTGCGTCCATCCTACGTACTGGGCGGCCGTGCGATGGAAATCGTCTATGACGAAGCCGACCTGCGTCGCTACTTCCAGACGGCGGTGAGCGTTTCCAACGATGCGCCAGTGCTGCTCGACCGCTTCCTCGACGACGCGGTTGAAGTCGACGTTGACGCTATCTGCGACGGCGAAATGGTGCTGATTGGCGGCATCATGGAGCACATCGAGCAGGCTGGCGTGCACTCCGGTGACTCCGCATGTTCTCTTCCTGCGTACACCCTGAGCCAGGAGATTCAGGATGTGATGCGTCAGCAGGTGCAGAAGCTGGCCTTCGAGCTACAGGTTCGCGGCCTGATGAACGTTCAGTTCGCAGTGAAAGACAACGAAGTTTATCTGATTGAAGTCAACCCGCGTGCGGCGCGTACCGTACCGTTCGTCTCTAAAGCGACCGGTATTCCGCTGGCGAAAGTGGCGGCGCGCGTGATGGCTGGCCAGACGCTGGCTCAGCAGGGCGTCACGAAAGAAATCATCCCGCCGTACTACTCGGTGAAAGAGGTGGTGCTGCCGTTCAACAAATTCCCGGGCGTTGATCCACTGTTAGGGCCAGAGATGCGCTCTACCGGGGAAGTGATGGGCGTGGGCCGCACCTTCGCAGAAGCGTTTGCCAAGGCACAGCTGGGCAGCAGCTCCACCATGAGAAAATCGGGCCGTGCGCTGCTCTCCGTTCGCGAAGGCGATAAAGAGCGCGTGGTTGACCTGGCCGCCAAGCTGCTTAAACAGGGCTTCGAGCTGGATGCAACCCACGGCACGGCAATTGTGCTGGGTGAAGCTGGGATCAACCCGCGTCTGGTGAACAAGGTGCATGAAGGTCGTCCGCACATTCAGGACCGTATCAAGAATGGTGAGTACACCTACATTATCAACACCACCGCAGGTCGCCAGGCGATTGAAGACTCCAAGCTGATTCGCCGCAGCGCGCTCCAGTATAAAGTGCATTACGACACCACCCTGAACGGCGGTTTCGCGACGGCCATGGCGCTGAATGCGGATGCCACCGAGAAGGTGATTTCGGTGCAGGAAATGCACGCTCAGATTAGCAAGTAATCTGCGTAGGCCCGGCAAGCGTTAGCGCCGCCGGGCAAGTGGCGGGTGGCGCTTCGCTTACCCGCCCTACGGTTTTCTTTACCCATCTTAAGAACCTTCTGGTTTTTCATCCGCTTTCAGTCAGTTAGCCTAAAATGGTTAGGTCGATAACGAAAATTCAACTGAGAGCAGGGGAAAACACCATGCAAAATAAACTACTGATCGCTTCCGTTCTGGCTGCCACTGCAATGTTCACTGTGGCGGGCTGTTCGTCAAATCAGGCCGTAAAAACCACCGATGGTAAAACTATCGTTACTGACGGGAAACCGCAGGTGGATGACGATACCGGTCTGGTATCGTACAAAAACGCCGAAACCGGTCAAACTGAACAGATTAACCGTGACCAGGTTAAATCAATGGGTGAGCTGGATAACTAAAAAAAAAGCAGTGGCACATGCCACTGCTTTTTTTGCGTCAGAATG
Organism: Enterobacter sp. 301B; assembly: GCF_003850715.1. Classification (NCBI taxonomy): domain Bacteria; kingdom Pseudomonadati; phylum Pseudomonadota; class Gammaproteobacteria; order Enterobacterales; family Enterobacteriaceae; genus Enterobacter; species Enterobacter sp. 301B. The sequence continues at coordinate 177,272 of NZ_PQTC01000004.1, read as the reverse complement.
ATCGATTACCAGCGATGGTTTAACAAAATATGACCGCCGTAAGCGGCATAGCTGTTTTCACCCCACTCACCGCTGGCACGCAGGGAGATCGTTGTGGTTTCGTTCAGGTTGCCGGTTATGCCCAGCTCTAACTGACCACGATCTTCTGGCGTATCGTTGCTGACGGTTTCGTCGTTGAATGCCAGATCGTTTTGACCAGCACCTTTCAACCAGTTAACTGCGACGTATGGCTGCCAGGCCTTGACGTCCTTCTGCTGGAAGTAGCTTGCTTTAACGCCAAGACGACCAAAGACGCTGTCATTGTCCAGCGTGGTTACGCGTACGCCGTCGCGATCGGTGTGATTTTCCTGATCGAGATAGCTGTAGATCACCTGCGCCTGTGGCTCGATCTTCCATGTACGTTCATTTTCAGACTGGATAACCCACGCGTGGCCGACTTCAACAGACGCGGCGAAACCTTTGCTATCGTAATCTTCATCGTTACGATTGCTGGTGACTTTGTTGTTGTACCAGCTATAAGCGGCCCAGGTATCAACGTAGCTGCCCAGACGTAATTTCTGATCTTCCTGCCAGGTGGCGTACAGCCCAACATTAAAGCCATCAACTTTACCCTGTGCGTCACGCACGTTGTGCTTCGCATCAGAATGGGTCTTCGCCTGGCCTGCACCGAACATACCACCGGCACGCAGGATGCCGTTATCCATTGGCTTGCTCATGAAATCGCTGCCGACTTGCAGAACGGTGGTGGTGGTGTCGTAGCTGACTTTATCGCCACCCGCATCGTTCTCATGATAGCGACCCTTAACGTACATCCAAGTGTTCAGATCGTCTTCATTGCGGAAAGTGAGCTGGTCGCGATCGTCGCGCTTATGCAGGAACATGCTCTGCGCGGCAAGGTAGTTACCTAAGTAAGCACCCACTTCAGGTGCCATAACTTCCGGGGCACTGTTACCGCCGTTATCGGTGTTGCCGCCGTTATCGGTGTTGCCGCCGTTATCGGTGTTGCCGCCGTTATCGGTGTTGCCGCCGTTGTCGGTGTTACCGCCGTTATCGGTGTTGCCGCCGTTGTCGGTGTTGCCGCCGTTGTCGGTGTTACCACCATCATCGGCGTTACCACCGTCATCTGTGTTACCACCGTCATCGGTGTTACCACCGTCATCGGTGTTGCCACCGCCGTCGGTGTTACCGCCGTCATCATTATTGCCACCGTCATCGGTGTCGTCGGAAGGATCATCAGAAGGCGTCGCCTTTGATTCCAGATACCAGTTTCCGTCACTGTGCTGGTAGAGGTTATACTCCCAGGCGCCTGCGACGACCGGTTTTGCCAGCGTCAGCTGGGCTTCGGAACTGCCGCCAATGCTGACAATTTCCATACCGTTAATGGTTTGCGCGCCTGCGCCGCCAATGTTGGTAATGCTGACGCCGGACTGACCGAAGCTGCTGCCCGTAATGGTGAGGTGGTCAGTTGGTGAGTTATCTTCACCCAGAGTGCTGTTCATCACAATCTGGCTACCGTCAGAGCCGGTGTAGTCGCCATTAATCGTAAAATTATTGCCAACGCTATTATCAGCCGCACTCAGCAACAGCGTGCCGCCATTAGCCACGTTGCCGTTGATGGTATCAACACCGGAAGCGCTGAGCGTGGAGTTACCCTGGACTGCATTCCATGCCGCCAGCGTACCGCCGCTAAGAATCGCGATGTTGTTGTTCACTTCGCCTGCGGTGGCAAAGGTCGCGCCGTTTTCAACGGTAACGGTGGCGTTACTGCCCTTGACGCCGAGCGTTGCTCCGGTGGAGACCAGCGTGGTGCCACCGTGCAGAACCGTATTCCCTGTATAGCTATTTTTGCCTGTCAGGGTCAGCGTGTTGGAATCAACTTTTTCGACGTTACCGCTACCGGTCATGTCGGTGGCGAAAGTGAAATCGCTACCCTGATTAAAAATGACGGTACCATTGTTGGTGAGCCCACCGCTGAGCGTCGCAGTTTTTTCGCCATCGCCCAGTTGCAGCGAGGCGTCTTTGGCCACCCGCGTATTACCGGTATTCGATACCGCACCCGACAGGGTTAACGCGCCAGTCTCTATCAGCAAGGAGTCGCCAGAGCCAATAATGTCGAGATCGCCCGACAGTGCCCAGCTTTCACCCTCCATTTTTACGCTGGCAAAACCGTCGCCTACATTCAGACCCACGAAGTTACTGTCTTCCGTACCGGTGCCGATCAGAGTGAGAGTGTTTCCCATGGAATTGGTGGAAATAACGTCACCGATAAGAGTGGAACCCGTATCAAGTACCAGGGTGTTATTTTTATTGCTGGCGAACATAATAGCCGCAGTATCGCCACTAATCGTTCCGCTATTCGTAATATCTACTTTTGCCGTATCTTTTACATTAATGCCGTTCTGGGTTCCTTGTACCGTACCACTGTTTAATATCTTTGTATTGCCAGTGCCTAGTGTGATAGCGTCACCGCTTGTACCAATAATTGCACCACTGTTATTAATACCAATGCCAGTCTGAGAACTCAGGCCTGTTTTTCCTTTTATCACTCCAGTGCTGGTGTTGGTAATATTTACTGCTGAGGAGCTTTCACTGACATAAATGCCATTTTCCGCACCGATGATATTTCCATTGTTGTTGAAATCGCCGAGTAATGACTGAATATTCACAGCATTCGCAGTGGTGGAAGAAATGGTTGCACCACTGTCATTGTTAATAACTACACGTTGCGCGCCAGTATTAATATCGAGGCCAGTTCCTGTACCGGAAATATTTCCTTTGTTAGTGACATTATCGATCGCAAACCCAGAGACAGATACCGCCGCTTCACTACCGGCGGAGGAGATCGTCACGTTTTTATTAATAATATATTCAGCATCGGCTGAGAAATCTTGAGGAACAGAAGTTGATTGGTCAATCGTTGCAGAAAACGCAACCGCAGGGGTGCATATCAACAAGGCAGGAAATATCTTTCCAAGAGTTTTGGTTGTATGATTTAATCTAAAGAAATTGTTGCTCATGTACACATCCATTTGAGTGAGAAGGAACATTAGATAACGTGCGTAAAACGTATTTAGTCTGTCTTAAAGCGTGAGCTTAAAACAAAAAAAGCATAAAATTATTATTTTTTCAATAGGTTATGTACAGGTTGATTTATTAAATAATGACTTAAGTTTCGCTAAAAATATCTGTTGATAATATGAATGGCCATAACTATTTTGTAGGATGAATTTGTCTCGCGTATCGCTCTTCGTGTTTAGCGCCACTGTCGCTGGTAAGGTGGGATGGGTTGCCAATACTTGCGTTTTACTTTTAACCGTTAGATAGCCCCTTTAAGTCGGGGTGGTAACTGTCTACACTCAATGCTACAAGAAAAGTAAAAGACAGGCATATTCATGGTTCTGATAATTTATGCGCATCCCTATCCGCAACATTCGCATGCGAATAAACGGATGCTTGAGCAGGCAAGGACGCTCGAAAACGTTGAGATACGTTCCCTCTATCAACTCTATCCTGATTTCAGTATCGATGTCGCCGCCGAACAGGAGGCGCTCTCTCGTGCCGATCTGATCGTCTGGCAGCATCCGATGCAGTGGTACAGCACACCTCCGCTGCTGAAATTGTGGATCGACAAAGTCTTGTCGCACGGTTGGGCATACGGACATAACGGCAAAGCGCTTCAGGGAAAAAGCCTGATGTGGGCTGTAACCACCGGTGGGGGTGAAAGCCACTTTGAGATTGGCGCTTTCCCCGGATTTGACGTGCTGGCGCAGCCGCTCCAGGCTACCGCCCTTTACTGTGGCCTGAACTGGCTTCCGCCTTTTGCAATGCACTGTACCTTTGTCTGCGACGATGAAACCTTGCAGGCGCAGGCTCGTCACTACAAACAACGCTTACTCGAGTGGCAGGAGGGGCACAATGGATAGCCATACGATGATACAGGCGCTGATTTACCTCGGCGCGGCGGCATTAATTGTGCCCGTGGCGGTCCGTCTGGGGCTGGGCTCGGTGCTCGGCTATCTGATTGCCGGGTGTGTGATTGGCCCCTGGGGCTTTCGGCTGGTGACGGATGCCGAGTCAATCCTGCATTTTGCGGAAATCGGCGTGGTGCTGATGCTGTTTGGGATTGGCCTGGAATTGGATCCGCAGCGGCTGTGGAAACTGCGCGCCTCGGTGTTTGGCGGTGGCGCTTTGCAAATGCTGGCCTGCGGTCTGCTGTTGGGCGGGTTCTGCATTTTGCTGGGGATGGAGTGGAAAGTCGCAGAGCTGATCGGCATGACGCTGGCGCTCTCCTCGACGGCGATTGCCATGCAGGCAATGAACGAACGTAACCTGACGGTCTCGCAAATGGGGCGCAGCACCTTCTCCGTACTGCTGTTCCAGGATATTGCCGCCATCCCGCTGGTAGCGATGATCCCGCTGCTGGCAACCAGCGGCGCTTCAACGACGCTGGGGGCATTTGCCTTATCTGCGCTGAAGGTTGTCGGTGCGCTGGCGCTGGTAATTCTTTTGGGGCGCTACGTAACGCGTCCGTTGCTGCGCTTTGTGGCTCGCTCTGGCCTGCGCGAAGTATTCAGCGCCGTTGCGTTATTCCTGGTGTTTGGTTTTGGATTGCTGCTTGAAGAGGCTGGGCTGTCGATGGCGATGGGCGCTTTCCTCGCAGGGGTCTTACTGGCAAGCTCCGAATATCGTCACGCGCTGGAAAGCGATATCGAGCCGTTTAAAGGATTGCTGCTTGGGCTGTTTTTCATCGGCGTCGGGATGTCTATCGACTTCGGGACGCTGGTAACCCACCCGCTGCGCATCATCATTCTGCTGGTGGGTTTCCTGGTCATTAAAATGGCGATGCTGTGGCTGATTGCCCGACCGTTAAACGTGCCAAAACCGCAACGCCGCTGGTTTGCCGTGCTGTTGGGGCAGGGGAGTGAGTTTGCTTTCGTGGTCTTTGGCGCAGCGCAAATGGCAAATGTACTCGATCCGGAATGGGCAAAAGCGCTGACGCTGGCGGTCGCGCTGTCGATGGCCGCAACGCCAATTCTGCTGGTGCTGCTGACGCGTCTGGAAAAAACGGGAAGCGAACAGGAGCGAGAAGCCGATGAGATCGACGAGGAGCAGCCTCGCGTGATCATCGCCGGATTTGGCCGCTTCGGGCAGATCGCCGGCCGTTTACTGCTCTCCAGCGGTGTGAAAATGGTTATCCTCGATCACGATCCTGACCATGTTGATACGCTGCGTAAATTCGATATGAAAGTGTTTTATGGTGATGCGACCCGGGCGGACCTGCTGGAATCCGCCGGGGCGGCGAAAGCCGAGGTGCTGATTAACGCCATCGACGATCCTGAGACCAGCATGCAGATGGTTGAGCTGGTTAAAGAGCATTTTCCGCATCTGACCATTATCTCACGTGCGCGCGATGTGGATCACTACATCCAGCTGCGTCAGGCGGGGGTGGCAGCCCCTGAACGTGAAACCTTCGAAGGGGCGCTCAAATCTGGCCGCATGGCGCTGGAAAGTCTGGGGCTTGGTGCGTATGAAGCGCGTGAACGTGCCGATCTGTTCCGCCGCTTTAACCATGAGATGGTGGAAGAGATGGTGGCGATGGCGAGCAGTACGGCAACCGAACGCGCAGCGGTGTTTAAACGCACCAGCACCATGCTGACGGAAATCATCAACGAGGATCGTAATCACCTGTCGCTGGTTCAGCGCCACGGCTGGCAAGGGACGGAAGAGGGCAAGCATACCGGCGATCCTGCGGATGAACCGGAGAGTAAACCCTCTGCGTGAAGTGGAGTTGCCAGCAATATTAAAAAATTTCTAATTCTTTACCCTGCCGCCAGTCGACGAAAGATTAAGCTTTCCGTATAGTGGCGGCAATTTTTTGCATCCGGGAAATTTTCAATGATCAGTCTGATTGCAGCGCTGGCGGTAGACCGCGTTATCGGCATGGAAAACGCCATGCCGTGGAACCTGCCTGCCGATCTCGCATGGTTTAAACGTACTACGTTAAACAAGCCGGTAGTGATGGGCCGCCTGACCTGGGAGTCGATTGGTCGTCCATTGCCGGGTCGTAAGAATATTGTGATCAGTAGCCAGCCGGGCACTGACGATCGCGTGCAGTGGGTGAAATCCGTTGATGAAGCGATTGCCGCCTGCGGCGATGCCGAAGAGATCATGGTGATCGGTGGTGGTCGCGTGTATGAGCAGTTCCTGCCAAAAGCGCAGAAACTGTATCTGACGCACATTGATGCGGAAGTGGAAGGGGATACCCATTTTCCGGATTACGATCCGGACGAGTGGGAGTCCGTATTCAGTGAGTTTCACGATGCGGATGCGCAGAACTCGCACAGCTACTGCTTCGAAATTCTGGAACGTCGTTAACGTTTTCATCCTCTCCCCAAAGGGAGAGGATAAACATCTTCAGGAGGCGACCGCCTCTCCCTCGCCTAAATCCAGCTGTCGGTTGGATGGCTGGACAAAGTAGGTTTTATCTTCCCAGCGTAAGCAGGTTAAATCCCCGCCCCAGCAGCATCCGGTATCCAGCGCATAGATATTTTCCGGGGTGCCTTTTCCTTCCAGTGATGCCCAGTGCCCAAATACCACGCTATATTCGTTTGTCACGGGGCCCGGAATCGCAAACCATGGCTTAAGCGGCGCAGGGGCATTTTCCGGCGTATCTTTGCAATACATATCCAGCTGCCCGTTCGGGAAGCAGTAGCGCATCCGCGTAAAAGCATTGGTGATAAAACGTAGCCGCGCCAGGCCGCTGAGGTCATCACTCCAGTTATTCGGCATGTCGCCGTACATCGCATCAAGGAAGAACGGGTAGGAGTCGCTCGCCAGCACCGCTTCGGCGTCGCGCGCACAGGTTTTTGCCGTCTCAAGATCCCACTGAGGCGTGATGCCGGCATGAGCCATCACCAGCTTTTTCTCTTCGTCAATTTGTAGCAGTGGCTGGCGACGCAGCCAGTTGAGCAACTCATCGGCATCCGGTGCTTCCAGCAGGGGGGTAATGCGATCTTTCGGCTTATTACGGCTGATCCCGGCGTATACGGCCAGCAGATGCAGATCGTGGTTGCCCAGTACCAGCCGCACGCTGTCGCCCAGAGATTTGACGTAACGCAGGACGTCAAGGGAGCCAGGGCCGCGCGCCACTAAATCGCCTGTAAGCCAGAGCGTGTCCTGCCCGGGAGTAAAATCGACCTGTTTTAATAATGCGATCAGTTCATCGTAGCAACCGTGAACGTCGCCAATCAGATATGTAGACATTAGATTAATGAATAAGTGTAGGTACGGCGAGACGGAACACAGGAATAGCAATGCGAAAAGCATTACCGTCGGCATCGACCATTTCGTAATGGCCTTGCATGGTACCCAGTGGCGTTTCAATGACCGCACCGCTGGTGTACTGATACTCTTCGCCAGGGGCGATATGGGGTTGTTCACCGACCACACCTTCACCCTGGACTTCAATTTCGCGGCCATTGCCGTTGGTGATAAGCCAGTAGCGCCCGAGCAGTTGCACAGGCATCCGCCCCAGATTGCGAATGGTTACGGTATAAGCAAAGACAAAACGTTCTTCATCCGGTGTGGATTGGGACTCAATGTAGACGCTTTGAACCTGAACACAGACGCGGGGCGAATCAATCATGGCTTAGCTCTCCTTCGGCGGCGCATTGTCGCTGATGTAATTAGCCAGCTTGCAGTACTGCTCTACGGAAATATTTTCCGCACGCATTGCCGGGTCGATGCCCAACTCAGCTAACACGTCAACGGTAAACAGATTGCCAAGGCTGTTACGAATCGTTTTACGGCGCTGGTTAAAGGCTTCTGTCGTGATACGGCTCAGCACGCGCAGGTCTTTGACCGGATACGGCATCGTTTTATGTGGCACCAGGCGCACAACCGCAGAATCCACTTTTGGTGGTGGCGTGAACGCGGAAGGCGGCACTTCTAATACCGGGATCACGTTACAGTAATATTGCGCCATCACGCTTAAACGACCATACGCTTTACTGTTCGGCCCTGCAACCAGACGGTTAACGACCTCTTTTTGCAACATGAAGTGCATGTCGGCAATGGCATCAGTATAGCTAAACAGATGGAACATCAGCGGGGTGGAGATGTTGTACGGCAGGTTACCGAACACGCGCAGCGGCTGTCCCATTTTTTCTGACAGTTCGCCAAAGTTCATGGTCATCGCATCCTGCTGATAAATCGTCAGCTTCGGCCCGAGGAAAGGGTGCGTTTGCAGACGCGCGGCCAGATCGCGGTCGAGTTCGATAACGGTCAGTTCGTCAAGGCGTTCGCCTACCGGCTCGGTCAGCGCGGCAAGACCCGGGCCGATTTCGACCATGGCCTGGCCTTTCTGCGGATTAATGGCAGAAACGATACTGTCGATCACAAACTGATCGTTGAGGAAGTTTTGCCCGAAGCGTTTACGGGCTAAGTGGCCCTGATGGACTCGATTAGTCATTGAGTATTAACAATCATTTTGATGGCGAGATTAAGCGCCGTGATAAAACTGCCGACATCCGCTTTTCCCTGGCCTGCCAGATCCAGCGCAGTACCGTGGTCAACGGACGTTCGAATAAAGGGTAAGCCGAGGGTGATATTCACCCCGCGACCAAATCCCTGGTATTTTAGCACGGGCAGACCCTGATCGTGGTACATCGCGAGTACGGCATCGGCTTTATCCAGGTATTTGGGCTGGAAAAGGGTGTCGGCAGGCAGTGGCCCGCTGAGGTTCATCCCCTTCGCCCGCATCTCCTCAAGCACCGGAATGATGGTGTCGATCTCTTCAGTGCCCATATGTCCGCCCTCACCCGCGTGCGGATTCAGGCCGCAAACCAGCACATGCGGCTGCGGAATACCGAATTTGGTTTGCAGATCGTGATGCAAAATGCCAATGATCTCACGCAGGAGTTCAGGCGTAATGGCATCCGGAATGGCTTTGATCGGCAGGTGCGTTGTTACCAGCGCAACGCGCATTGCTTCGGTTGCCAGCATCATCACCACTTTCGGGCTGTGCGAACGCTCTTCGAAAAATTCGGTATGCCCGGTAAACGGAATGCCCGCGTCGTTGATTACGCCTTTATGCACCGGACCGGTGATCAGGGCGGCAAATTCGCCCTGAAGGCAACCGTCACAGGCGCGCGCCAGCGTCTCGACAACGTAGTGGCCGTTTTCGATGTGTAACTCACCGGGGACAACAGGTGCACGGAGCGGAACTGAAAGCAGGGTGAGAGTACCAGCCTGCTGCGGTGCGGGCTGTTGGCCTTCAACGTAAGGGAGGAGCGTTAAAGGCAGACCGAGCAAGGCTGCCCGGTCTTGTAACAGTGTTGCATCTGCGCAAACAACCAACTCTACCGGCCAGCTGCGCTGGGCGAGCTGAACCACAAGGTCAGGCCCAATCCCGGCGGGTTCGCCGGGAGTGATCACAACACGATGCGGTTTCATTAGTTGCTCAACACTTTCACGTAAGCGCTGGCGCGTTGTTCCTGCATCCAGGTTGCGGCTTCTTCAGAGAACTTACGGTTAAACAGCATGCGATACGCACGATCTTTCTGCGCCGCGTCGGTTTTATCCACGTTGCGCGTGTCCATCAGCTGGATCAGATGCCAGCCGAAGGAGGAGTGCACTGGCGCGCTCATCTGACCCTTATTCAGCTTCATTAACGCATCGCGGAAAGCTGGATCGTAAATATCCGCTGCCGCCCAACCCAGGTCACCGCCCTGGTTTGCAGAGCCAGGATCCTGAGAGAACTCTTTTGCCGCTTTATCGAAGGTGGTTTTACCGCTCTTGATGTCTGCGGCGATCTGTTCCAGCTTCGCACGGGCCTGATCGTCAGTCATGATCGGAGACGGTTTGAGCAGGATATGGCGCGCATGCACTTCGGTAAACGAAATGTTCTGGCTCTGACCGCGCAGGTCGTTCACTTTCAGAATGTGGAAGCCCACACCGGAACGGATTGGACCGACGATGTCGCCTTTCTTCGCCGTGCTCAGCGCCTGGGCAAACAGGGATGGCAGCTCCTGAATACGGCCCCAGCCCATCTGGCCGCCTTTCAGCGCCTGCTGGTCAGCAGAGTAGGTGATCGCCAGTTTGCCGAAGTCATCGCCATTACGCGCCTGCTCAACGATAGCGCGCGCCTGACTTTCCGCCTCAGCCGCCTGATCGGAGGTTGGGTTTTCCGGCAGTGGGATCAGGATGTGGCTCAGGTTAAGTTCAGTGCTGGCATCATTCTGATTACCCACCTGTTTCGCCAGGGCATCCACTTCCTGAGGCAGGATGGTGACGCGGCGACGGACTTCATTGTTACGCACTTCTGAAATCAGCATCTCTTTACGGATCTGATTACGGTAGGTGGCATAGCTGATGCCGTCATAGGCCAGGCGGCTACGCATCTGGTCCGGGGTAATGTTGTTCTGCTTTGCAATGTTGGCGATCGCCTGATCGAGCTGCTCGTCAGAGATCTTCACACCCATTTTCTGGCCCATTTGCAGGACAATCTGATCCATGATCAGACGTTCCAGGATCTGGTGGCGCAGCGTAGCGTCATCCGGAAGTTGTTGACCTGCCTGGCCCGAGTTGAGCTTTACAGATTTCATCAAACCGTCAACGTCACTTTCAAGCACGACGCCGTTGTTAACCACAGCCGCGACTTTATCGACAACCTGTGGGGCCGCGAAGCTGGTATTCGCAACCATAGCGACACCGAGTAGCAGCGTTTTCCAGTTCTTCATACTTTTTCCATTTCAATTAACCGCAAAGCGGATTACGTTGTAAATCAAGCACATTACAATGAACTACGATACGGCAGAATGTTCGAGCGCAGCATCTGCTGCGTGCCCAGACCGTAGTTAGAGCTCAGGCCGCGCAACTCGATATTAAAGCCAATCACGTTATCGTATTTGCCCTGACTGTTTTGCGTATCCCAGCCGTTAAGTTTGCGTTCGTAACCGACACGTATTGCGTAACAGCAGGAGTTATATTGCAGACCCAGCATCTGGTCAGCAGGTTTTTGGGCATTCGTGTCATAGTAGTAGGCTCCGACGACTGACCAACGATCGGCGATAGGCCAGCTCGCGGCGGTACCCACCTGTGAAATACCGTCTTTGTATTGGTCTGTATTCGCATAGTTTGGCAGTGTCGCCTGGATATACTCCGGGCTGGCGTAACGGTACGTCAACTGCAACATGCGATCTTCATCACGACGATATTCGATGGCAGCGCTGCCCGTCGCGATATTGTCCAGTCGTGTATCGTACTGAACACCACCGCGCAGACCCCAACGATCCGTCATACGCCAGTAGGTGTCGCCCGCCCATACCAGTGAGCCCGTTTTGTTGTCTTTCTCCCAGTTAATGTCGTCATCACCGGTACGAGACTCGGTGAAATAGTAGATTTGACCAACAGAAATGTTAAAACGTTCAACGGCAGCATCATCATAAACGCGCGTTGTGACGCCGGTCGTTAACTGGTTAGCAGACGCAATACGGTCAAGGCCGCCGTAGGTACGATCGCGGAACAGGCCGCTGTAGTCTGATTGCAGGAAGGACGAATCGTAGTTTTGAATTTTGCTCTGATCGCGATAAGGCACGTACAGATACTGCATACGTGGCTCAAGCGTCTGGGTGTATCCATCCGCGAGAAGAGCCATGTCACGTTCGAAAATCAGCTTCCCGTCCATTTTAAATTGCGGAAGCGTACGGTTTACCGACTCTTCAAGATCGGTGCCATAGCGTTTGTTATACCAGTCCAGATTTTTCTGCTGATAGTGGGTGGCCATCAGCTTGGCTTCGGTATTCAGGCTTGCCCAGTCGTTTGACCACGGCAGATTGATCGTCGGCTCGATATGCAGACGCGTTGATTCCGGCATATCCGAGTTGGTGTTGACGAAATGGACCGCCTGAGCGTAAACGTGCGTGTCGAAAGGACCCACATCGTTCTGGTACCAGTTCACGTCCAGCTGCGGCTCTGCACCATAGGTACTACGCGATTGCGTATCAAATACCTGGAACTGCTTGGTCGACACCGTCGCGTCAAAGTTCTCAATGGCGTAGCCCACGCTGAATTTCTGCGTGGCGTAACCGTCGGTACTGGACCCGTATTTAGAGTCGAAGTCGTTGAAGTAATACGGATCGCTGACTTTGGTGTAGTCGATGTTGAAGCGCCACACCTGATCCAATACCCCGGCGTGCTTCCAGTAGTACATCCAGCGGTGCTTATCACCTTCGCTCGGATGTTCGTCCTGGAACACCTTATCTGATGGCAGATAATCAAACTCCATCAGACCCGCGCCCGCTTTGGTCAGATAGCGGAATTCGTTCTCCCACATGATGTTACCGCGCTTATGGATGTAGTGCGGCGTGATCGTGGCGTCCATGTTGGGCGCAATGTTCCAGTAGTACGGCAGGTAGAACTCAAAGTAGTTCGACGTGCTGTACTTGGCGTTCGGGATCAGGAAGCCTGAACGACGTTTGTCACCCACAGGCAGTTGCAGGTAAGGACTATAGAAAATGGGCACCGGGCCGAGTTTAAAACGGGCGTTCCAGATCTCTGCAACCTGTTCTTCACGGTCGTGGATCACTTCGCTGCCCACAACGCTCCAGGTATTTGACCCTGGCAAACAGGACGTAAACGAGCCGTTTTCGAGAATAGTGTAGCGGTTCTCGCCGCGCTGCTTCATCAGGTCTGCGGTACCGCGCCCCTGACGACCGACCATCTGATAATCACCTTCCCAGACGTTGGTGTCTTTGGTATTCAGATTCGACCAGGCTTTCGGACCTTTCAGGATGACCTGATTGTCGTCATAGTGCACATTACCCAGCGCATCCACCGTACGGACAGGCGCCTGAGCACCTTCCGGCTGCTTCTGGTGCAATTGCACTTCGTCAGCCAGCAGACGGCTGTTACCCTGGTTAATATCGACATTGCCCGTAAAGGTTGCATTGTCAGGATAATTACCTTTTGCGCTGTCGGCATTAATGGTGACGGGTAAGTCATTCGTATCGCCTTTCACCAGTGGGCGATTGTAACTTGGGACGCCAAGCATACACTGCGAGGCGAGATCGGCTGCGAGCCCCTGTTGGCTGTACAGGGCGGTGCCAATCATTGTGGCCAGAAGGGTGGGGATACGTTTTTTCATACGTTGTATTTTATTGTTCCGTCATCAGTGGCTACGGCTTACAAACGCTCAGAGACTATCTTACTCATCAGCGCAGTACCAGCGTTAATCCTGCCCGTTTGCGCGCCAGAGTGTTAGGCTCGCTATCGAATGACGAGTATGATAATGCAAATTATAGGCGATGTCCCTCAATTGACCGTGGCGCGACCACTGTAATGATGGCGTTGCGTCGGCCAGGAACATGACCATTCGGGGAGTATATGCAGTATTGGGGTAAAATAATCGGCGTTGCGTTCGCAATTATTATGGGTGCCGGATTCTGGGGTGTTGTTCTTGGCCTCATTATCGGCCATATGTTTGATAAAGCACGCAGCCGCAAAATGGCCTGGTTTGCCAACCAGCGCGAGCGCCAGTCACTCTTCTTCTCCACCACCTTCGAGGTGATGGGGCACTTAACCAAATCAAAAGGGCGCGTAACGGAAGCCGATATTCAGGTTGCCAGCGTCTTTATGGATCGCATGAATCTGCACGGCGAATCCCGCGTCGCGGCGCAGAATGCATTCCGGATTGGTAAAGCGGATAACTACCCGCTGCGTGAAAAAATGCGGCAGTTCCGTAGCATCTGCTTCGGGCGCTTTGATTTAATTCGGATGTTTCTGGAAATTCAAATCCAGGCCGCCTTCGCGGATGGCTCTCTGCATCCGAATGAACGGGACGTCCTGTATGTGATTGCTGAAGAGCTGGGCATTTCCCGCATGCAGTTCGATCAGTTCCTGCGCATGATGCAGGGCGGCGCGCACTTTGGCGGCGGTTATCAACAGCAATCGTCCGGTGGCGGCTGGCAGCAGGCGCAGCGTGGCCCTACGCTTGAAGATGCCTGTAATGTCCTCGGCGTGAAGCCCTCTGACGATGTCACGACCATCAAACGCGCCTATCGTAAGCTGATGAGCGAGCACCATCCGGATAAGCTGGTGGCGAAAGGCCTGCCGCCTGAGATGATGGAGATGGCGAAACAGAAAGCGCAGGAAATCCAGAAAGCCTACGAGCTGATTAAAGAGCAGAAAGGTTTTAAATAAAAAAATGGCCCGACAGTGTCGGGCCATTTTTTCAGAAGTCCACCGGGGCTTTGAACGTCATGGCGTTGCCGAAAGCAGGGTGGGTGATGGTGAGCGTCTGCGCATGCAGTTGCAGGCGCGGCGCTAACGCCAGCGCTTCCGGCGGCGCATAGAATCTGTCACCCAGAATCGGGTGACCCATCGCAAGCATATGCACACGCAGCTGATGGGAGCGCCCGGTAATCGGCTTCAGCAGGACGCGCGCGGTATTATCCGGCGCGTACTCCAGCACTTCATACTCGGTCTGCGCAGCCTTGCCGGTTTCATAACACACCTTCTGCTTTGGCCGGTTCGGCCAGTCGCAAATCAGCGGTAAATCCACCAGCCCTTCCGCCTGCGCCGGATGGCCCCACACGCGGGCGACATACTGCTTCTTCGGCTCGCGCTCGCGGAACTGACGCTTCAGCTCACGTTCTGCCGCCTTATTAAGAGCCACCACAATCACGCCGCTGGTCGCCATATCCAGACGATGGACAGACTCGGCCTGGGGATAATCGCGCTGGATACGCGTCATCACGCTGTCTTTATGCTCTTCCAGACGCCCCGGCACGGACAACAGGCCACTCGGCTTGTTAACCACCATAATGTGCTCGTCCTGATACAGAATGACCAGCCACGGATCCATCGGGGGATTGTAGGGCTCCATTACCATTTTGCGCTCCGCTTACTGATGCGTCACAACGATAAGACGCAGGGCGTCGAGACGCCATCCCGCCTGATTCAGACTTTCCAGCACCTGCTGGCGGTTGCTCTCAATGGCGGCCAGCTCATCGTCACGAATGTTCGGGTTCACCGCTTTCAACGCTTCCAGACGCGACAGCTCGGCAGAAAGCTTCTCATCGGCTTCGCTGCGCGCCGCATCAATCAGCACTCTGGCCGCTTTTTCGGCCTGGGTTTCACCCAGTTGCAGAATGGCATGCACGTCCTGTTGCACCGCATTCACCAGCTTGCTGCCGGTATGGCGGTTCACCGCGCTCAACTGACGGTTGAAGCTTTCAAACTCCACCTGGCCGGCCAGATTCGTACCGTTTTTATCCAGCAGCAGACGCACCGGCGTTGGCGGGAGGAAGCGGTTAAGCTGAAGCTGTTTCGGCGCCTGCGCTTCCACAACGTAGATCAGCTCCACCAGCAGCGTGCCCACAGGCAAGGCTTTGTTCTTCAACAGGGAAATGGTGCTGCTGCCGGTATCGCCGGAGAGGATCAGATCCAGACCGTTGCGGATCAGCGGGTGCTCCCAGGTAATGAACTGTGCGTCTTCGCGGGACAGCGCCACATCACGCTCAAAGGTGATAGTGCAGCCGTCTTCCGGCAGGCCCGGGAAATCCGGCACCAGCATATGATCGGACGGGGTCAGCACGATCATGTTCTCGCCGCGATCGTCCTGGTTTATACCGACGATGTCGAACAGATTCATGGAGAAGCTGATCAGGCTGGTGTCGTCGTCCTGCTCTTCAATGCTTTCGGCCAGCTGCTGCGCTTTTTCACCGCCGTTGGAGTGGATCTCCAGCAGGCGATCGCGACCCTGCTCCAGCTGCGCTTTCAGTGCGTCGTGCTTCTCACGGCAGGATTTAATCAGCTCATCAAAGCCCTCGCTATTTTCAGGCGCGGCCAGGTAACCGATCAGATCGCCATGGACCTGATCGTAAATGGTGCGGCCGGTCGGGCAGGTGTGTTCAAACGCGTCCAGCCCTTCGTGGTACCAGCGCACCAGCACGGACTGGGCGGTTTTCTCCAGATACGGCACGTGGATCTGAATATCGTGCGCCTGCCCGATACGATCCAGACGGCCAATACGCTGCTCCAGCAGATCCGGGTTAAACGGCAGATCGAACATCACCAGATTGCTGGCGAACTGGAAGTTACGGCCTTCAGAACCGATTTCAGAGCACAGCAGAACCTGCGCGCCGCTGTCCTCTTCACCAAACCAGGCCGCAGCGCGGTCGCGCTCAACTATGGACATGCCTTCGTGGAACACGGCGGCGCGAATGCCTTCGCGCTCACGCAGAACCTGCTCCAGCTGCAATGCGGTAGCGGCTTTGGCGCAGATCACCAGCACTTTCTGGGAACGGTGAGCGGTGAGGTAGCCCATCAACCACTCCACGCGCGGATCGAAATTCCACCAGGTGCCGGTGTCGCCTTCGAATTCCTGATAAATCTGTTCCGGGTAGAGCATGTCGCGCGCGCGATCTTCCGCAGATTTACGGGTGCCCATAATGCCGGAGACTTTAATCGCCGTCTGGTACTGGGTCGGCAGCGGCAGTTTGATGGTGTGCAGCTCGCGTTTCGGGAAGCCTTTCACGCCGTTACGGGTGTTACGGAACAGCACGCGGCTGGTACCGTGGCGATCCATCAGCATGTCGATCAGCTCTTTACGCGCGGATCCCGCATTATCGCTGTCGCTGTTCGCGGCCTGAAGCAGCGGCTCAATATCCTGCTCGCCAATCAGATCGCTGAGAGTGTTAAGCTCATCATTAGAGAGACGATTACCGGCCAGCAGCAGCGCGACGGCGTCCGCCACCGGGCGGTAGTTTTTCTGCTCTTCAACAAACTGCTCAAAATCGTGGAAACGGTTGGGATCGAGCAGACGCAGACGGGCGAAGTGGCTCTCAAGACCCAGCTGCTCCGGCGTGGCGGTCAGGAGCAGAACGCCCGGTACGCGCTCGGCAAGCTGCTCAATCGCCATGTATTCACGGCTTGGCGCGTCTTCGCTCCAGACGAGGTGGTGCGCTTCGTCGACGACCATCAGATCCCATTCAGCGTCGCACAGATGCTCCAGGCGCTGCTTGCTGCGGCGCACGAAGTCCAGGGAACAAATGACCAGCTGTTCGGTTTCAAACGGGTTGTCCGCGTCGTGCTGGGCTTCGGCATAGCGCTCATCGTCGAACAGGGAGAAGCGCAGGTTAAAGCGGCGCAGCATTTCAACCAGCCACTGATGTTGCAGCGTTTCTGGAACCACAATCAGCACGCGCTCGGCAGCGCCAGAGAGCAGCTGCTGGTGCAGGATCATGCCTGCTTCGATGGTTTTACCCAGGCCCACTTCGTCAGCCAGCAGCACGCGAGGCGCATGGCGACGGCCCACGTCATGGGCGATATTCAGCTGATGGGGAATAAGGCTGGTACGCTGACCGCGCAGGCCGCTCCACGGCATGCGGTACTGCTCACTCTGGAACTTACGCGCGCGGTAGCGCAGGGAGAAGCGATCCATTCGGTCGATTTGCCCGGCAAACAGACGGTCCTGCGGCTTGCTGAACACCAGTTTGCTGTCGAGCAGCACTTCACGCAGGATGACATTCGTCTCGTCGGTATCAAGACGCGTTCCGATGTAGGCGAGCAGTCCATTCTCTTCTTTTACGTCTTCAACCTTCAGTTGCCAGCCGTCATGGCTGGTCACGGTATCACCCGGATTGAACATTACGCGGGTAACAGGGGAGTCATTGCGAGCGTACAGGCGGTTTTCACCGGTAGCAGGGAAAAGGAGGGTAACCATGCGCGCATCGACGGCAACGACGGTTCCTAATCCAAGTTCGCTTTCTGTATCGCTGATCCAGCGTTGACCAAGTGTAAAAGGCATAGTTGTTCGGCTCTAATCTTTAATTGCAGGCAATAGTTCGACCCCGTCAAAAAAGACGGTCATCGAAAAATGGGTCCGGGAATGGAAAGGGCGCTATGGTACTGGATGGCAACGGTTTCGTCACGCGTCAAAATAGCCCAAGTTGTCCTGTCACTAGTGTAGCAAAGTCGTCGTTGATGAACGGTAAAATTCCCTCCGCAACAGGCTGAAGCTGGCGGGTCAGGTAGTGATCGTAATCGAGCGGAGACTGCTGGTAATCAACGGGTTCTGGTCCGTTCGTTGTCCAGACGTATTTGATCGTTCCCCGGTTCTGATACTGCGGCGCGCGGCCCCGGCGAACGTTCTCTTCATCCGCCAGCCGCGCCGCGCGGACGTGCGGAGGAACATTACGCTGGTAGTCCGCCAGCGGGCGGCGCAGGCGCTTGCGATACACCAGCTGCGCGTCAAGTTCGCCCGCCATCAGGCTGGCTATCGTCTCGCGCACGTAGTCCTGATACGGCTCATTGCGGAACACCCGCAGATAAAGCGTTTGCTGAAACTGCTGTGCCAGCGGCGTCCAGTCGGTGCGCACTGTCTCCAGCCCTTTAAACACCATCCGCTGCTTGTCGCCTTCCTGAATCAGTCCGGCGTAGCGCTTCTTGCTGCCCTGGTCGGTCCCGCGAATGGTCGGCATTAAAAAGCGGGCAAAATGGGTTTCAAACTCCAGCTCTAACGCACTGGTTAACCGCTCTTTTTGCAAACTTTCGCGCCACCAGGCGTTCACGAAGGCGACCAGTTCTTTGCCGATTTGCGCGGCGTCGTCTTCTGAACGGGCCGATTTCAGCCAGACAAAGGTGGAATCGGTGTCGCCATAAATAACGTCATAACCCCGGGATTCAATCAACGCTTTGGTCTGGCGCATAATGTCGTGCCCGCGCATGGTGATGGACGACGCCAGACGCGGATCAAAGAAGCGGCAGGCGCTGGTGCCCAGCACCCCGTAAAAGGCGTTCATAATGATTTTCAGCGCCTGTGAGAGCGGCTTGTTGCCGTGGCGTTTTGCCTCGTCGCGGCCGTGCCAGATGTTTCCCACGATCTCAGGCAGGCAGTGTTTTTCGCGCGAGAAGCGTGCCCCGAGAAAACCTTCAGTACTGTGCGCATCGTCTGGCTGCGCCATCCCCTCGACCAGCCCTACCGGATCAATCAGAAATGTGCGGATAATCGACGGGTACAGACTTTTATAATCCAGCACCAGCACCGAATCATACAGCCCGGGCCGTGAATCCATCACGTAACCTCCGGGACTGGCCTGCGGCGGCACGTCGCCGAGGTTAGGGGCCACATAGCCCGCCCGGTGCATCCGCGGGAAATAGAGGTGGCTGAAGGCCGCTACCGAGCCGCCGTGCCTGTCGACCGCGAGACCGTTCACCGTTGCGCGTTCCAGCAGGAAGGGCATGATCTCGGTTTTATGGAAAATCTGCGTTACCAGCTCACAGTCTTTCAGGTTATAGGTAGCGAGCGCTGGCTTATCCTCATTAAAGCGCCGGTCGATCTCGTCCATTCGGTCCCAGGGATTGTCGATGGATTTACCTTCGCCGAGCAGCGCCTGGGCGACCGCTTCCAGCGAGAAGGAAGAGAAGTTCCAGAAGGCGGATTTCAGCGCCTCGATGCCGTCGACAATCAGACGACCGTTAGCCTGTGCGAAGAATACGCCGTTCTTAAAACCGTGCTCACGCCACTCCAGCTCCGTGTTTCCGCGCCCTAACGTCAGGGGAATGCGGTACCGCTCGGCATGTTTTTGCAACACGCGCAGGTCAAACTGCACCACGTTCCAGCCGATCAGCACGTCGGGATCGTGCTCGGCAAACCACTGGTTAAGCTTCTCCAGCAGCTGTGGTCGGCTGGTAACGTATTCCAGATGAAAATCCAGCGCGGACGCATCGCCGTTTGGGGGCCCGAGCATATAGACAACCCGCTGCCCGCAGCCTTCAAGGCCGATGCAGTACAGCTCGCCGTGACGGGTGGTTTCGATATCCAGCGAGACCCACTTCAGCGGCGGGCGATAGTGCGGGTTAGGCTTCAGGCGCGCGTTCACGAGACAACCGTTCTGCTCAGCGCCGTCCACCCAGACGGGGGCGGTGATAAACCGCTCCATCAGAAAACGTTCCGGCGGGCGAATGTCCGCTTCGTAGAGCGTCACGCCCGCTTCGCGGAGCAATTTTTCATAGCGCATCAGCTGGCGATGGGCGCGGCAGTAGAGGCCATAAACCGGCTGGCGGTGGAAGTCTTTTAGCTCAAGGGGAGTAAGGCGCCAGCCGTTTTCACCGCGCAGCAGCTGCTTTACCTTCTCGACGTGGTGTTCAGGGATAAACGCCACGGACTCCTGAGGCGGCAGGGTAACGTGCAGCGGGCCGTTATCCGTCGCCAGCCAGAACGCAACCTCGGTGCCCTGAGGGGTATCCCGCCAGTGTCGGGTCAGTAAAAAGCCTTCTTGCGCCTGTGCCACGCCGCTATCCCACAAAACAAAACCAGGCCTGATTATAGCCTGGTTGAGGGGTGTTTGCTGGGGTTTTATACAGTGCCTGTTTTGCCGGATGGCGCTACGCTTATCCGGCCAACAGGATCCGTAGGCCCGATAAGCGCAGCGCCACCGGACAATGTTTTACTGCCCGTAGTACGCCTTCGCGCCGTGCTTGCGCAGATAATGCTTATCGAGCAGGGTTTGCTGCATATCCGGCAACTGCGGTGCCAGCTGGCGGCAGAAGATCCCCATGTAGGCGACTTCCTCCAGCACGATCGCGTTGTGCACCGCGTCCTCCGCGTTTTTACCCCAGGCAAACGGGCCGTGGGAGTGCACCAGCACGCCGGGCATTTGCGCCGCGTCGATACCCTGTTTTTCGAAGGTTTCGACGATCACGTTCCCGGTTTCCCATTCGTACTCACCGCCGATCTCCGCATCGGTCATCAGACGCGTGCAGGGAATGGTGCCGTAAAAGTAGTCCGCGTGGGTGGTGCCGGTGGCCGGAATAGGCTGGCCCGCCTGCGCCCAGATGGTCGCGTGACGCGAATGGGTATGCACAATCCCACCGATGGTCGGGAAGGCCTGATACAGCAGGCGGTGAGTGGGCGTATCGGAGGAGGGCTTTTTATCGCCTTCAACCACTTCACCCGTTTCGATGCTGACCACCACCATATCTTCCGCGGTCATCACCGTGTAATCCACGCCCGAAGGCTTGATCACGAACACGCCTTTTTCCCGGTCAACGGCGCTGACGTTGCCCCAAGTCAGGGTCACCAGGTTATGTTTTGGCAGCGCCAGGTTGGCTTCGAGTACCTGACGTTTGAGATCTTCTAACATTGTCGTCTCCTGCCGGATGGCGCTTCGCTTATCCGGCCTACAGAACCGTAGGCCCGGTAAACGAAATGCCACCGGGCATTCAGGGCTTAGCGTTTTGAACCGTAATAGACTTCGTTCCAGCGCAGCGCGTCTTTAAAGGCTGGCAGACGTGTGTCGTTATCAATCACGGTCAGTTCGATGTCGTGCAGCTCGGCAAACTGACGCATATCGTTCAGGTCAAGCGCGTGGCTGAAGACGGTGTGGTGCGCGCCGCCGGCCAGGATCCAGGCTTCCGACGCGGTTGGCAGGTCAGGCTGCGCTTTCCACAGGGCGTTGGCGACCGGCAGTTTCGGCAGAGAATGCGGAGTTTCCACAGCATCGACGCAGTTCACCAGCAGGCGGAAACGGTCGCCGAGGTCGATCAGGCTGGCGTTAATGGCCGGGCCGGTACGGGTGTTGAAGATCAGACGGGCCGGATCCGCTTTGCCGCCAATGCCGAGGTACTGCACATCGAGGATCGGTTTCTCTTCGACGGCGATAGAGGGACACACTTCCAGCATGTGCGAGCCGAGCACCAGATCGTTGCCGTTCTCGAAGTGGTAGGTGTAGTCCTCCATAAAGGAAGTGCCGCCCTGCAGACCGGTCGACATCACCTTCATGATGCGAAGCAGAGCGGCAGTTTTCCAGTCGCCTTCGCCCGCAAAACCGTAGCCCTGCTGCATCAGACGTTGTACCGCCAGACCCGGGAGCTGTTTCAGGCCGTGGAGATCTTCAAAGGTGGTGGTGAAGGCATGGAAGCCGCCCTGTTCCAGGAAGCGCTTCATGCCCAGTTCAATGCGTGCGGCATCCAGCACGTTCTGGCGCTTGTCACCGTTGACCTGTGCCGCAGGCGTCAGGCGGTAGCTGCTTTCGTACTCGTCCACCAGCGCGTTCACGTCGCCATCGCTGATGTCATTCACCACCTGCACCAGGTCGCCCACCGCCCAGGTATTTACGGAGAAGCCGAACTTGATCTGCGCGGCCACTTTATCACCGTCGGTTACGGCAACTTCACGCATGTTGTCGCCGAAACGCACCACTTTAAGGTGACGGGTATCCTGCTTAGAGACCGCCTGACGCATCCATGAGCCAATGCGTTTTTGTGCCTGGCCGTCCTGCCAGTGGCCGGTCACCACGGCATGTTGTTGACGCATACGTGCGCCGATGAAGCCGAACTCGCGACCGCCATGCGCGGTCTGGTTCAGGTTCATGAAGTCCATGTCGATGCTGTCCCACGGCAGGGAGGCGTTGAACTGAGTGTGGAATTGCAGCAGCGGTTTGTTGAGGATAGCCAGGCCGTTGATCCACATTTTGGCTGGCGAGAAGGTGTGCAGCCACACCACCAGGCCAGCGCATTTGTCATCGTAATTGGCATCGCGGCAGATGTTAGTGATTTCGTCCGGCGTAGTACCCAGCGGCTTCAGCACCAGTTTGCACGGCAGTTTGGCTTCCGCGTTCAGCGCATTCACAACGTGCTCCGCGTGTTTCGTCACCTGCTGCAACGCTTCCGGTCCGTATAAATGCTGGCTGCCAATCACAAACCACACTTCATAATTATTAAAAATGGTCATTATCGTGTCCTTAATGTGTCAGGGTTGCCGTAGTGTCCGCGGTGCTTTTGGCCGGGGCGGCGACAGGGAGATAGTGAAGTTCGGCGCTTTTTGCCCATTGCTGGTAGCGCTGATAAAGCTGTTCAAAGCGTTGTGCCTGCTGAGCCTGCGGCTGGAGTGTACTTTCGACGGCGCTCGCCATATGCTGTTGCGCGGTCGGGATATCCGCATGGACGCCTGCGGCCACGGCCGCGAAAATCGCTGCGCCCAGCGCACAGCACTGATCGGAGGCCACAATTTGCAGCGGACGGTTGAGCACGTCGCAGCAGGCCTGCATGATCACCGGGTTTTTACGGGCGATACCGCCCAAAGCCATCACGTTGTTCACGTCAATGCCCTGCCCGGTGAAGCACTCCATAATGGCGCGCGCGCCGAACGCGGTGGCGGCGATCAGGCCGCCAAACAGCGCGGGCGCGTCGGTCGCCAGGTTGAGATCGGTAATCACCCCTTTCAGACGCTGGTTGGCAAACGGCGTACGACGGCCATTGAACCAGTCCAGCACCACCGGCAGGTGATCGAGAGACGGATTTTTTGCCCAGGCTTCGGTGAGCTGCGGCAGGAGCTGTTTTTTGCTCGCGGTAATCTGGGTTTTCAGTTCAGGATGCGCGGCCGCCAGCTGATCCAGCGGCCAGCCGAGCACCCGGCCAAACCAGGCGTAGATATCGCCAAACGCGGACTGACCCGCTTCGAGGCCGATAAAATCGGGCACCACGCTGCCGTCAACCTGACCGCAGATACCCTTCACCGCGCGGTCGCCAACGGTCGTTTTATCCGCCGTCAGAATGTCGCAGGTGGAGGTGCCAATCACTTTCACCAGCGTGTTAGGCTGCGCACCCGCGCCCACGGCGCCCATATGGCAGTCGAACGCGCCGCCGGAAATGGTCACGTTTTGCGGCAGACCGAGGCGTTTCGCCCACTCTTCGCAGAGCATGCCGACCGGAATATCGGCGGTGAAGGTGTCGGTAAACAGCGGGTATGTCAGGTTTTTGTTGATGATCGGGTCGAGTTCATCGAAGAACGCTGCCGGAGGCAGACCACCCCAGCTTTCATGCCACAGCGATTTATGCCCGGCGCTGCAACGGCCACGGCGAATAGCCTGCGGGCGAGTGGTGCCGGAAAGCAGAGCGGGAACCCAGTCGCACAGCTCAATCCATGACGCCGCTGCCTGTGCGACCGACGCGTCCGCGCGGGTAACGTGCAGGATTTTTGCCCAGAACCATTCGCTGGAGTAGATCCCGCCGATGTAGCGCGAGTAGTCGGTTTTGCCCGGCTGGTGGCATAAGCGGGTGATGGCTTCCGCCTCTTCCACGGCGGTATGGTCTTTCCACAGCACAAACATGGCGTTCGGGTTATCGGCAAACTCCGGGCGAAGCGCCAGTACGCGGCCTTCTGCATCAACCGGGGCCGGCGTTGAACCGGTACTGTCGACGCCAATCCCCACGACGTCGGCCCGCTGGGCATCCGTCAGCTCCGCCAGCACGGTTTTGATCGCCGCTTCCATTGATTCAATGTAATCGCGCGGGTGGTGACGGAACTGGTTGTTCGGCGCATCGCAGTAGCGCCCCTCTTGCCAGCGCGGATACCACTCAACGCTGGTTGCTATCTCCCGGCCAGTCGTACAGTCCACTGCCAGCGCGCGAACTGAGTCGCTGCCAAAATCGAGGCCAATTGCAATTGCCATGGTGTTGCTCCATCCAAAACAGGTATGGAAGAACATTAGAGACTGAGGACAAAGATCGTCAGGCAGGATCCGCTAATCTTATGGACTAAATTGCTGTAGCAGCGGAAAGTGTGACGCCGTGCAAATATTCAATGTGGACATTTCTGCCGTACTTATAGACACTTTTGTTACTGCTTATCCGCCCGTGCTGGCGGAGAAATCAGGGGAAAAGGCTGAAACATGGCGGACGTAAAAGAGGCGTGATGCTTTTTGGATCTTTTCGCGGGCCATTTTTATACTGCTTTTATCGATATGGACAATTGGTTTCCTTCAGGACCCTTGGGAGAACTGAATCTATGGCCGAACCGCAAAACGATCCCCTGCTGCCGGGATACTCATTTAACGCCCATCTGGTGGCGGGGCTGACGCCCATTGAGGCCGAGGGGTATCTCGATTTCTACGTCGATCGACCGCTCGGAATGAAAGGGTATATTCTGAACCTGACCGTTCGCGGGGAAGGGGTGATTAAAAACGGCGATCGGCAGTTTATCTGCCGCCCCGGCGATATGCTGCTGTTCCCGCCGGGGGAGATCCACCACTACGGGCGCCACCCGGATGCCAAAGAGTGGTATCACCAGTGGGTCTATTTCCGTCCGCGCGCCTACTGGCAGGAGTGGCTCTCGTGGCCGGCCATTTTCGCGCAAACCGGTTTTTATCGCCCGGATGAGGCGCATCTGGCGCAGTTCCGTGAGCTGTTTGCACAGATTATTGAGGCAGGGCAGGCGGGAGGGCGCTACGCTGAACTGCTGGCCATCAATCTGCTTGAACAGGTGCTGCTGCGCCGCATGGAGGCCATCAACGAGTCGCTTAATCCGCCGCTGGACAACCGCGTCCGCGACGCCTGCCAGTACATCAGCGACCACCTTGCCGACAGCCAGTTTGATATTGCCAGCGTCGCCCAGCATGTGTGCCTGTCGCCGTCACGGCTGTCGCATCTGTTCCGCCAGCAGCTTGGCGTGAGCGTACTCAGCTGGCGCGAGGATCAGCGCATCAGCCAGGCGAAACTGCTGCTCAGCACCACCCGAATGCCTATCGCCACCGTCGGGCGTAACGTCGGCTTTGAAGATCAGCTCTATTTCTCTCGCGTGTTTAAGAAGTGCACCGGTGCCAGCCCGAGCGAATTCCGTGCGGGATGTGAATAATCGGTAAACATTCAGGTGAACTTCAGGCGCATCTTGTAAACTATTCAGACAATTGATGCCTTGACGCGGTGCAGGGCGCTAAGCAGAATCGCTGATTCGTTTTCTGACCGGAATAGTTATGCAGGCATTGCTGGAACATTTTATTACCCAGTCCGTTATGTATTCGCTCATCGCCGTGGCGCTGGTGGCGTTTCTGGAGTCGCTGGCGCTGGTCGGGCTGATCCTGCCCGGCACCGTGATGATGGCGGGGCTTGGGGCGCTTATCGGCAGCGGCGAGGTCAATTTCTGGCAGGCGTGGATGGCCGGTATTATCGGCTGTTTGCTGGGGGACTGGATCTCCTTCTGGCTGGGCTGGCGCTTTAAGAAGCCGCTACACCGCTGGTCGTTCATGAAAAAAAACAAAGCGCTGCTGGATAAAACCGAGCACGCGCTGCACCAGCACAGCATGTTCACCATCCTCGTGGGGCGCTTCGTTGGGCCAACGCGTCCACTGGTGCCGATGGTGGCCGGGATGCTGGATCTGCCCGTCGCGAAGTTTGTGGTGCCGAACATTATCGGCTGCGTCTTCTGGCCGCCGTTCTACTTCCTGCCGGGTATCCTGGCGGGCGCGGCGATTGATATTCCTGACGGTATGCAAAGCGGTGAGTTTAAATGGCTGCTGCTGGGTACGGCGGTGCTGCTGTGGCTGGCGGTTTGGCTCTGCTGGCGCCTGTGGCGCAGCGCGAAAGCGAGCGTCGATCGCCTGACCCGCTATCTCCCGCGCACGCGCCTGCTCTGGCTGGCCCCACTTACGCTCGGCGTGGCGGTGGTAGCGCTGGTGGCGCTGATCCGTCACCCGCTGATGCCGGTGTACGGAGAGATCCTGTTGAAGGTGGTGAGCCGTTAAGGTGTTTTCCCTCTCCCCGTGGGAGAGGGCCAGGGTGAGGGCATCAGACCGCACGAATGCCCAACAATGAAGATGCCCCTGCGTTACCACTCAGAAGTTCTTCTGTTTCTCCATCCCACAAAATACGTCCCTCTGCGATCACCACCGATCGCGGCGCGATGCGTGCGGCATCTTCAATGCTGTGCGAAACCATCAGCATCGTCAGTTGCTCGCGCTCGCACACCTCCTCAACCAGCGAGAGCATCTCCTGGCGCAGAGCCGGGTCGAGCGCCGAAAAGGGTTCGTCGAGCAGCAGCAGCGGCTGCTCGCGCACCAGACAGCGTGCCAGCGCCACGCGCTGGCGCTGGCCGCCGGAAAGCTCCCCCGGAAGTCTGTTGATAAACGCAGACAGGCCCATTTGTTCGGCGATCGCCTCCAGCGTCTGACGCTGCGCAGCACTGAGCTTTAACCCCGGATCCATACCCAGCGCGATGTTCTGCCAGACCGTAAGATGATTGAACAGATTGTTTTCCTGAAACAGCATCGACACCGGGCGCTTAGCCGGCGGAGCGTAGGTAAACTCGCCGTTATCAATGACGATCGACCCGCTGGCAGGCTGCAAAAAACCGGCAATCAGATTGAGCAGGGTACTTTTTCCGGCCCCGCTGGGGCCAAGCACTGCGATTCGCTCTCCCTGACGAACGGAGAGGGTAAAACGCATTGGCAGGTGCTCATAAAGCCAGGTTACATCAGTCAGTTTTAACATCACGCCCCGGAAGTTTTTCGATAACGGTAAATAACGCAAAGCACAGCAGCAACAGGAGCAGCGCCGTGACGGCGCCGTCCTGGCTACGATAGGAGCCAATTTGCTGATAAAGCCAGAACGGCAGCGTGCGGAAATCCTCGTTGCCGAAGAGCGCCACTACGCCAAAATCGCCAATCGACAGCACGCAGGCAAACGCCAGCGCCTGGGCGAGCGGACGTTTCAGTGCGCGCAATTCTACCACCTTCAGACGCTGCCAGCCCTGCATGCCCAGCGACTGACACAGCAAGCTGTAGCGGCTGTTGACGTCGCGCATCGGGTTTTCCAGTACCTTGAGCGCGTAAGGGATGGCCATCAGTGCGTTGGTAAAAATGACGATGCCGTCGGCGCTTTCCGGCAGGCCGATGGTGCTGTTGAACAGTAAAAAGAATCCGGTCGCCAGCACAATGCCCGGCATCGCCAGGATCAGCATACCCGTCAGTTCCAGCGCGTGTCCGGCTTTACGGGCATGACGCGCGTACAGCTCGCGGCTGCTCCAGAGCAGCATCATGGTCAGGATCACGCACAGTAGCCCGGCTGCCAGCGCAATGCGCAAGGAGGTCCACGTCGCTTGCCACAGGACAGGTTGTTGCAGTACCGACAACACATTGCGATTCAGTCCATCAACGATAACGGCCAGCAGCGGGGGCAGCAAAAGCAGGAGTGCCAGTGCGATCAGCATAAAATCCGCGACGCGGCTATACAGGCTGTCCTGCGGATCGCGCCAGCCCGTCATGTTATTGCTTCCTGTGGGGATCGTTTTGCTTAGCCTCTGGCTGAGTAACACCAGTGCCAGACAGCATACCATCTGCACGATCGCCAGCAGCGCGGCGCGGCCCGGATCGTAGTCGTAACTTAAAGCCTGATAGATCGCCAGCTCAATGGTGGTGGCCTGCGGCCCGCCGCCGAGAGAAAGTACGGTCGCGAAGCTGGCAAAGCAGAGCATAAAGATTAGCGCGGCAACCGGGGCAATCTGGCGTCGCAGCCACGGCCATTCGACAAAGCGGAAGAACGACCAGCCGCGCATGCCAAGCTGGGCGGCAATCTGACGCTGCTCACCGGGAATGTTTTCCAGCGCCTGTAAAAAGAGGCGCGTGGCCATCGGCATATTGAAAAAAATATGCGCCAGCAGAATGCCTTTCAGGCCGTATGGCGAGAAGGTCCATTCCAGACCAAGCAGGTTGAAAAGGAATGCCAGCCATCCCTGCCGACCGTAGACGCTCAGAATGCCGAACACCGCCACCAGCACGGGCAGGATCAGCGTCATCGCGCACAGCCGCAGCAGGGCAAGCCTGCCGGGGAAACGTCTGCGATAGAGGGCGCGCGCGAGGAAAATGGCCGGGAGCGTCGACAGCAGCGCGGAGAGAAACGCCTGCCAGAAGGAGAAACGGATGACGTGCCAGAGATAGCTATCGTGCCAGAGCGCGAGCAGATCGCTCTCTGGCGCGTTAAACCACAGCGCGAGAAACGCTCCCAGGCTGACGACCACCATCAGTATAGCGGCGAGCAGCCCGGGAACTAACCAGCCGGGGATCAGCGGCTGACGGCGCGTTGCCATTCACTTATCCATGCGGCGCGCTGGGTGGCAACCTGCTGCGGCGTAAATTCCAGGGAGGTTTGCGGTTTGTTCAGCTGCTCAAAACCTGCCGGCAGCGCAACATCAGTGACCGGGTACATCCAGTTTCCTGTCGGAATAGTATTCTGGAATGCCGGTGAAACCATAAACTTCAGGAATTTCTCGGCGAGCTCCGGCTGTTTGCTCGCGGCGGTGCGGGCGGCCACTTCCACCTGCAAATAATGCCCTTCAGCAAAGTTCGCGGCGGCGTAGTTGTCTTTCTTCTCGGCGATAATGTGGTAGGCCGGAGAAGTCGTGTAGCTCAGCACAAGGTCGCTTTCGCCTTTCAGGAACAGGCCGTAGGCTTCGCTCCAGCCTTTGGTGACGGTAACGGTTTTCGCAGCCAGTTTCTGCCACGCCTCAGGCGTTTTGTCGCCATAGACTTTCTGCATCCACAACAGCAGCCCCAGACCCGGCGTGCTGGTGCGCGGATCCTCATAAATCACGCGCCACTTCTGATCGCTTTCGACCAGCTCTTTCAGGCTTTTGGGCGGATTCTTCAGCTTGTTTTTATCGTAGACAAACGCAAAGTAACCGTAATCAAAGGGAACGAAGGTGTCGTTTTTCCAGCCGCCCGGCACGTTGACGGCATCTGCCGCCACGCCGCTTTTGGCGAACAGTCTGGTTTGAGTGGCGGCTTGCAGCAGGTTGTTATCCAGCCCGAGCACCACGTCGGCTTTGCTGTTTTTGCCTTCCATACGCAGCCGGTTAAGCAGAGAGACACCATCTTCCAGTGCCACGAATTTCAGCTCGCAGTTGCAGTCGGCTTCAAAGGCTTTTTTCACCGCCGGGCCGGGGCCCCAGTCGGCGGAGAAGGAGTCGTAGGTGTAGACCGTCAGGACAGGCTTAGCAAAAACAGGCAGCGCAAACAGCGCCAGCAGAGGAAGAACGTTTTTTAACACTTTGCACCTCAGGGTTGAGTGGCAAAGGATTTTGAGAGACAGCCTCAAATCCCTTCGCCGGCGTTATCCGGATCAGGTTCGACGGGTATTATCTCAGCGCACATCAGTGATGCAGCACCCCGTTGAGAACGGCGCTATTGTAATGATTTGGTGAATATTACGAAAGCGTTATGGCTCCGGCGGCGCAAACCACGCGGATTTAAAATCAAACCAGCCCAGGGTATTCATTCGCAGGCCGCGCATGCTGCGCTGCCCTTGGATCAGCAGCCAGTGGTGAATCAACGGTACGATCGTCTGCCCGGCCAGCAGCTCCTGACACCAGGCGGCCAGATCCATTTCTCCTGCCCGCCACCGTGCGGCGTCTCGCTGCCAGTCCCGATTGATACAGTGCTGAATCAGGGGCACTTCATACAGGTGAGAGAAGAGCGAAAAATCAAGCGGCAGCGTGAAGTTCGCACTGTTGAGCCAGATATCGCTGATAACATCTCCACGGTGCCATTCATCATAGTCCACTTCCTGTATCGCCAGCGTCACGCCCTCGGCTGCCAGCAGCTTACTCATGATCCTTGCGATAAACCGGTGTTCAATGTGATCGCGATAGTAGCTGAGGGTGATGGTCTCCAGTCCGGCAGGTTTTTCACTGCGTACTGGCTGCGCATGGTGCCAGCGCGGAAGCAGGCCATAGGCCGGGAACCACCAGGTCTGGTATTGCTCCTCTGCGTGATAAATCAGGTTAGCGGGCGCCAGAACATGGCTGATCCACCTGCGTACGTCGTGATTCGCCCCGCGATGGCTGCGGCTATCGAAGAGCAGGTAATAGCAGCCCTCCTCCAGGCGGCTTTCGAACGCCTTTTCACCGGCTGTTGGCCCTTCCAGCGTCAGGCCTGCGCTCAGCTCTTCGTTGAGATCCGGTAGCACCCAGACGTTGACTTCGTCGATCAGCGCCCTATAGCCAAAGTAATCATCAAAGGCGCGGATCTTCAGCTGATTACTGTTGTTCCGTGAAACGGAGTAGGGGCCCGTACCAATCGGCTGGCTGGAAAAATTGTTCAGGGATCGCCACTCGGCAGGCAGGATCATCGAGGGCACGTAGCCCAGAAGCCACGGAAGCCATTTGTCCGGCTGCGATAGCTCAATATCCAGCGTCCATGCCGTTGGGGAGTGGATCCGCGCGATATGCGAGTAGAGCGGCAGCGTGCGGGCGCGCTCTAAGGAGTCGATAACGTCGCGCATCTCCAGCTCGCGTCCATGGTGGAAATGAATGCCGGGACGTAAAAAGAAGCGCCAGTGCAACGGAGACACCTGTTGCCAGTGATGGGCAATATCCGCTTCCAGTTCCCCGTTTTCCTCATTTATCCGCGTCAGGCCGCTAAAAATCTGCCGGGCCATGTAGGTTTCAGAGCGACGTAACGCCGTACCGGGCAACAGATTTTTCATTGGGCGATAGTAAAGCACTCGCAGAATGTGGCGTCCCTGACGAAAGCTGCGTCCCAGATGCGAGACCAGCATCTGGCGCACGGCGGCTTTGTCGCCCACCAGCTGGACCAGCTGATCGATGCGGTCTTGCTCCAGCAGATCCTCCGCCCGCTGTTGCTGCAACGCCAGGCCGGTATAGAGGAAAGTCAGGCGCGAGCGCTTACCGCGTCCGGCTTCGGCCTCCCAGTTTAGCCAGCCCTGCTGCTGCATGGTGTTAAGGAGGGTACGCATATGACGCCGGGAGCAGTTGAGGAGCTCAGCCAGCTCGTTCAGCGTGGTCTCCTGCGATTGCCCCTCGCAGCACTGCCAGAGGCGGATAAATTGTTGTTGCAGACGACCAGAAGGCATAAAAGAGGAACTCCTGACAAAAAATCAGCAATTTATTAATCCCTATATTAAGCCAATAATCCTTATCGATGAAGCGAGGAGGTAAATTATGAAGAGGTCTACCGCACGTCAGTTTTATCAGCACTATTTTTCAGCGACAAAGGGAGTGTCCTGGCTGGCCCGCCAGTGCGCAGAGCAGCGGCTGAGAATACTGGAAGATCTGATGCAGTGGGACGTTACGAAACCGACCTCTTCTCGCTAACTCGCCTCGATCATGTGTGACTGAGTATTGGTGCTAATCACCCGCCAGCAAAATGTTTTTGCTGGCTTTTTTCGTTTACTATTTCACCCAATTTCGATTCGCTTTCATAAGGACTTGCGCATGCTCTGGTTGATGACGATGGGGCGACGCCTGAACGGCGTGTACGCCGCTTTTATGCTGGTGGCCTTCATGATGGGCGTGGCCGGTGCGCTACAGGCGCCGACGCTGAGCCTGTTTCTCAGTCGTGAGGTTGGGGCGCAGCCATTTTGGGTAGGCCTGTTCTACACCGTCAACGCCATTGCCGGGATCCTCGTCAGCCTGTGGCTGGCGAAACGATCCGACAGCCAGGGCGATCGCCGCAAGCTGATCCTCTTTTGTTGCGCCATGGCCGTGGGCAACGCGTTGCTGTTTGCCTTTAATCGTCACTACCTGACGCTTATCACCTGTGGCGTGCTGTTGGCCTCTCTGGCGAACACCGCCATGCCGCAGCTCTTCGCTCTGGCCCGGGAGTACGCCGACAACTCGGCGCGGGAAGTGGTGATGTTCAGCTCGGTGATGCGTGCGCAGCTCTCTCTCGCATGGGTCATCGGCCCCCCGCTGGCGTTCATGCTGGCGCTGAACTACGGTTTCACCGTCATGTTCACCATCGCCGCGGGAATTTTTGCCATCAGCCTGGCGCTGATAGCCTTTGTGCTGCCATCGGTGGCGCGCGTAGAGCAGGTGACGGACAAGCCCATCACCCAGGTAAGCGGCTGGCAGGATAAAAACGTCCGCATGTTGTTTATCGCCTCCACGCTGATGTGGACCTGCAACACCATGTACATTATCGATATGCCGCTGTGGATCAGCAGCGATCTGGGACTGCCCGACAAGCTCGCGGGGATCCTGATGGGCACCGCTGCCGGGCTGGAGATCCCGGCGATGATTCTGGCGGGTTACTACGTAAAACGTTTCGGAAAGCGTCGGATGATGGTCGTCGCCGTGGCGGCTGGGGTGGTGTTCTACGCGGGGTTAATCCTTTTCCATTCGCGGGAAGCTTTGCTGGCGTTACAGCTATTTAACGCGGTATTTATCGGAATCGTTGCCGGGATCGGCATGCTCTGGTTCCAGGATTTAATGCCGGGGCGAGCAGGCTCCGCGACCACGCTGTTTACTAACAGTATCTCTACCGGCGTGATTCTGGCAGGGGTGATTCAGGGGGCGCTGTCGCAAAGCTATGGACATGCATCCGTGTACTGGGTGATCGCAGCGATTTCGGTCATCACGCTTGTGTTAACGTGCCGGGTTAAAGACGTTTGATTCTGGAAGGCGGCTTCACGAAATGAAACGATTTTCTGACAGGAGCAGAGAAGGCGCATAGAGTGCGTGACGGGTGCTTGAGGCTGTTTGCCTCAGGCTTTCGCAAGAGGCAAACAGTGGAGAGTCCCACATCAAAAAAATGATGGGGAGACCAACTTCACAACCAACATTGCGAGGTTAGTCTCTTCATTGCCGAAAAGCAATAAGGAGGCTGGAATGCCAAAACGTACTCTGCTGTTAGGTTTGTTTCTGATCTGTACGACGTTGTTGATCTTCACCTGGATGGTGCGTGACTCGCTGTGTGAGCTGCACTTCAGACAGGAGAAAACAGAGCTGGCGGCAGTGTTGGCTTACGAAGCAAAACGTTAGCGGTATTGGCGGGGAAAGTTTCCCCGCCTCTCCAGAGTGGTTACGCCTCAACGCACCCTTATCAATGGCCCGCGCCCTGCGGGCCATTGCCTTTAGCCCATAAACGCAGGCTGTTTTTTCTCGTAGGCGGAGATAGCCTCTTCGTGTTGCAGCGTCAGGCCAATGCTATCCAGACCGTTCAGCATGCAGTGGCGACGGAACGCATCAATGCTAAAGCTGTAGGTCTTGTCACCGGCTTTCACCACTTCTGCTTCCAGATCCACTTCAAACGACATCCCCGGATTTGCCTGCACCAGCGCAAACAGTTCATCGACCTGTTCGTCACTCAGCGTCACCGGCAGCAGCTGGTTGTTGAAGCTGTTGCCGTAGAAGATATCCGCGAAGCTTGGGGCGATAACCACTTTAAAACCGTAGTCGGTCAATGCCCATGGCGCGTGTTCACGCGACGATCCGCAGCCAAAGTTTTCCCGCGCCAGCAGAATGGAGGCGCCTTTGTATTGCGGAAAGTTCAGGACGAACTCCGGGTTCGGCACTTCGCCTTTATCGTCGAGGAAGCGCCAGTCGTTGAACAGATGCGCCCCAAAACCCGTGCGCGTCACTTTCTGCAAAAACTGTTTAGGAATGATCGCGTCAGTATCGACGTTAGCGGCGTCCAGCGGGACAACACGGCCCGTATGTTGGGTAAATTTCTCTGCCATGATTGTCTCCTTATTTCAGGCTGCGAATATCGGCGAAATGACCGGTGACTGCCGCAGCGGCGGCCATTGCCGGGCTGACCAGGTGGGTGCGCCCACCGCGGCCCTGACGGCCTTCAAAGTTACGGTTGCTGGTGGAGGCACAGCGCTCGCCCGGATTCAGGCGGTCGTTGTTCATCGCCAGACACATGGAGCAGCCGGGCAGGCGCCACTCGAAGCCTGCTTCGATAAAGATCTTATCCAGACCTTCCGCTTCCGCCTGGGCTTTCACCGGACCGGAGCCCGGCACAACCAGCGCCTGCACGCCCGGTGCCACTTTGCGGCCTTTTGCAATTTCTGCCGCAGCGCGTAAATCTTCGATACGGGAGTTAGTGCAGGAGCCGATGAACACTTTATCAATGCTCACGTCGGTCAGCGGTACGCCGGGTTTCAGCCCCATATAGGCCAGCGCCTTTTCCGCACTCGCGCGCTCGACCGGATCGGCGAAGGAAGCCGGGTCAGGAATGCTGTCGTTGACGGAAATGACCTGGCCCGGGTTGGTGCCCCAGGTGACTTGCGGGGCGATCTCTTCCGCCTGCAACGTCACAACGGTATCAAAAATTGCCCCCTCGTCCGTTTTCAGGGTTTTCCAGTACGCAACCGCGTCGTCAAAATTCTGTCCTTTCGGCGCATGAAGACGCCCCTTCACATAGTTGAAGGTGGTGTCGTCTGGGGCCACCAGGCCTGCTTTGGCACCCATCTCAATGGCCATGTTGCACAGGGTCATACGACCTTCCATGCTCAGCGCCTGAATAGCGTCGCCGCAGAACTCAACGACGTGACCGGTACCGCCTGCACTGCCGGTTTTGCCGATAATCGCCAGCACGATATCTTTCGCGGTGATACCCGGCGCGGCTTTCCCCTTCACTTCAATCTTCATGGTTTTGGCGCGGCCCTGCTTCAGGGTCTGCGTCGCCAGAACGTGTTCCACTTCAGAGGTGCCAATCCCGAACGCCAGGGCGCCAAATGCGCCGTGCGTCGCGGTGTGGGAGTCGCCGCAGACAATGGTCATGCCCGGCAGGGTAATACCCTGTTCAGGCCCCATTACGTGGACGATGCCCTGATAGGGGTGGTTCAGATCGTACAGCTCCACGCCAAACTCGTTACAGTTCTTAATCAGCTCCTGCATCTGGATACGCGCCATCTCGCCAGATGCATTAATGTCTTTGGTCTGGGTGGAAACGTTGTGATCCATCGTGGCAAAGGTTTTACCCGGCTGACGCACCGGGCGCTTGTGCGCACGCAGGCCGTCAAATGCCTGAGGAGACGTCACTTCGTGTACCAGATGACGGTCGATGTACAACAGTGGGGTTTCGTCTGGCGTCTCGTAAACAACGTGCGCATCAAACAACTTCTCATATAACGTCTTAGCCATGATTACACCCCTTCAGCGACATAGCGGGCAATGATGTCGCCCATTTCATCGGTACTGACTGCCGCCGTGCCGCGTGCTAAATCACCGGTACGGACGCCTTCTTCTAACGCCCGGTTAATGGCGTTTTCAATTGCGGTTGCTGCATCGCCTGCATCCAGGCTGTAGCGCAGCAGCAGAGCCAGGGAGAGGATCTGCGCAATCGGGTTGGCGATGTTTTTGCCTGCGATATCCGGCGCGGAGCCCCCCGCCGGTTCGTACAGGCCAAAGCCTTCTTCGTTCAGGCTGGCGGAGGGCAGCATGCCCATGGAGCCAGTGATCATGGCGCATTCATCCGAGAGAATATCGCCGAACAGGTTGGAGCACAGCAACACGTCAAACTGAGACGGATCTTTGATCAGCTGCATCGTTGCGTTGTCGATATACATATGCGACAGCGCAACGTCCGGGTACTGCTTAGCGACTTCACTGACGATTTCGCGCCACAAAATGGAAGACTGGAGCACGTTCGCTTTATCAATCGAGGTCACTTTACGGCGGCGTTTGCGCGCTGACTCAAACGCGATATGGGCGATACGTTCAATTTCAAAACGGTGATAGACCTCGGTATCAAACGCTTTCTCATGCTGACCGCTGCCTTCGCGACCTTTTGGCTGACCGAAGTAGATGCCGCCGGTCAGCTCACGCACGCAGAGAATGTCGAAACCGTTGGCCGCGATATCCGCGCGCAGCGGGCAAAACTCTTCCAGCCCCGGGTACAGCTTCGCCGGACGCAGGTTGCTGAACAGTTTGAAATGTTTACGCAGCGGCAGCAGCGCACCGCGCTCCGGCTGCTCTGCTGGCGGCAAATGTTCCCACTTAGGGCCGCCCACGGAGCCAAACAGCACGGCATCGGCATTTTCACAGCCTTCCACAGTGGCTTTCGGCAATGGCGTACCGTGGTTATCAATTGCAATACCGCCCACATCGTAGTGGCTGGTGGTAATTTTCATCGCAAAACGCGAACGAACGGCTTCCAGTACTTTCAGCGCCTGTGCCATCACTTCCGGGCCAATACCGTCACCCGGCAACACAGCAATATGGTAATTCTTCGACATCACACGGTTTCCTTGTTGTTCTCTTTATTCTGAGCTTTGCGTTGCAACTCTTTTTCGACTTCGGCGGCGCGCCAGATGTTGTTCAGGACATGCACCATCGCTTTCGCGGAGGATTCGACGATATCTGTCGCCAGACCCACACCGTGGAAGCGGCGACCGTTATAATTGACGACGATATCCACCTGACCCAGGGCGTCTTTACCGTGCCCTTTAGCCGTCAGGTCGTATTTCACCAGCTCTACGTCGTACTCAGTGACGCGGTTAATCGCCTGGTAAATGGCATCCACAGGGCCGTTGCCGTTGGCGGCTTCCGCTTTAATTTCATCCCCGCAGGCCAGCTTAACGGAGGCGGTGGCGATGTCGCTTGAGCCGGACTGGACGTTGAAGTAGTCCAGACGGAAGTGCTCTGGCTCTTCCTGCTGTTTGTTGATGAATGCCAGCGCTTCCAGATCGTAATCGAACACCTGGCCCTTCTTGTCCGCCAGCTTCAGGAAGGCGTCGTACAGCTGATCCATGTTGTAATCGCTGTCCTTGTAGCCCATCTCTTCCATACGGTGCTTCACTGCCGCGCGACCAGAGCGTGAGGTCAGGTTCAATTGAACCTGGTTCAGACCGATGGATTCCGGAGTCA
Organism: Enterobacter sp. 301B; assembly: GCF_003850715.1. Taxonomy (NCBI): domain Bacteria; kingdom Pseudomonadati; phylum Pseudomonadota; class Gammaproteobacteria; order Enterobacterales; family Enterobacteriaceae; genus Enterobacter; species Enterobacter sp. 301B. The sequence continues at coordinate 139,885 of NZ_PQTC01000004.1, read as the reverse complement.
TGATTTCGTAGTTTTCACGGTTCTTCAGCACCCCATCCTGGTGGATACCGGAAGAGTGAGCGAACGCGCCCGTACCGACAATCGCTTTGTTGGCCGGAATCGGCATGTTGCAAATCTGGCTGACGGTCTGGCTGGTGCGCCAGATTTCGTTGTGATTGATGCGTGTGTGCACGTCCATGATGTCTTTGCGCACTTTGATCGCCATGATCACTTCTTCCAGCGAACAGTTGCCTGCGCGTTCGCCGATGCCGTTCATCGCGCCTTCTACCTGACGCGCGCCGGCGTGCACCGCCGCGATAGCATTGCCAACGGCCAGACCCAGGTCATCGTGGGTGTGTACAGAGATAATGGCTTTATCAATATTTGTTACGCGGTCATACAGACCGGTAATGATGTTGGCAAACTCAAACGGCATGGTGTAGCCGACGGTATCCGGGATGTTGATGGTTCTGGCTCCGGCATTAATAGCGGCTTCCACTACACGGGCCAAATCGTCAATCGGCGTGCGGCCTGCATCTTCACAGGAAAATTCCACGTCGTCAGTGTAGTTACGCGCCCGTTTAACCATATACACCGCACGTTCGATCACTTCATCCAGCGTGCTGCGCAACTTGGTTGCAATGTGCATGGGGGAGGTGGCAATAAAAGTATGGATACGGAAAGCTTCTGCAACTTTCAGGGATTCCGCGGCCACATCGATATCTTTCTCAACGCAGCGAGCCAGAGCGCACACGCGGCTGTTTTTGATGGTGCGGGCGATGGTCTGCACTGACTCAAAATCACCCGGCGAGGAGACAGGAAAACCGACCTCCATTACGTCTACACCCATGCGTTCCAGGGCCAGCGCAATTTGCAGTTTTTCTTTAACACTCAGGCTCGCCTGTAATGCCTGTTCACCGTCACGTAAAGTAGTATCGAAAATAACGACTTGCTGGCTCATGGGTTAGGTCCTTGTCAGTCTTAGGGCGCCTTGCTACGAGCATAAAAAAACCCGCGCAGTGGCGCGGGTTTTTAGTTTTACTGAAGACGATTCAACGCTGAATTTCGCCCGCCAGTCTACCGCGCACAGTGGATGCGTTTAGTAGTAGTAGACCGGTGAAACGAAGGGTGCGAATCATGAATCCTGCTCCAGGTGAATGCGATATGCTTTTAGTGGTACTGGATACGCCGACTCATGTCAACCCCTCCCGGACAAAACGGAGACCCAACGCAGGGAGAATACATTAGCTAATTGTGCTGGTTTTTGCGTGGCTAACCGATTTTATTGTCTATTATTGGACTGGGGATTCATCTCTGGAATAATTTGAATATAATTGGTAGCAATTGAACATACTATTTTCACCAACATGCTATGAAATGGAATGTGTTTCATATCATTGATTTATAAACTTCATGAATGATTTACGGGTAAGTAAGTTATCAAAATTGATATCAATTTGTTAATGAATATGCGTTGTATACTATTAATAGTTTAATAACGCTTAAGTCATTATTAATGAGAGCGTTGATTGTGTATTTGTCTGGTTTATGGTTTCATGCTCACAATAAAGTTTGAGATATCTTTTGAACGATTTTTAACTCTTCATTTATGGGGTGCGTAAAGCCGCTCGGTGAATGGGGCTCTTTATATATTCCGAATTTTAAATAATTTCCTTTCGCTTGTTGTATATGCATGGTAAATCATATTTTTCGAAGTTATTACTGTACCTGGGCAAAGGGAATTTAGCGTGACGGTGGAGTCAGAAATGCCAGAAAATAATATTAACCAACCACAGACTTATGATGGGGTTAAGCCTCAGTTACGCACAGTGGATCTTAACTTGTTAACTGTATTCGATGCAGTGATGCAGGAGCAGAATATTACGCGAGCAGCGCAATCTCTGGGAATGTCTCAGCCTGCCGTGAGTAATGCCGTAGCCAGACTTAAGGTGATGTTTAACGACGAGTTATTCGTTCGTTATGGGAGGGGAATTCAGCCCACAGCGCGTGCATTCCAGCTATTCGGTTCGATTCGTCAGGCGCTACAGCTAGTTCAAAATGAACTTCCCGGTTCGGGCTTTGAACCCTTAAGCAGTGAGCGGGTTTTCCATCTCTGTGTTTGCAGTCCGTTAGATAATTATTTGACGTCTGTTATATATAATAAAGTTGAACAGATCGCCCCAAATATTCATCTCGTTTTTAAATCATCATTAAATCAAAACACTGAACACCAGCTTCGTTATCAGGAAACAGAGTTTGTTCTGGGATACGAAGAGTTCCGCCGTCCAGAGTTTGCCTGTGTTCCGTTGTTCAAAGACGAAATGGTGTTAGTCGCCAGTAAAAAACATCCCCGTATGAATTCGCCGCTGCGTGAAAGCGATGTTTACAGTGAGCAACACGCCGTTGTTGCTCTTGACAGATATGCCTCATTCAGTCAGCCGTGGTATGACACCGCCGATAAACAAGCCAGCGTGGCTTATCAGGGAATGGCCATGGTCAGTGTATTAAATGTCGTTTCTCAGACGCAGTTAGTCGCTATTGCGCCGCGCTGGCTTGCTGAAGAGTTCTCCGATTCACTGAATCTGCAAATTTTACCTCTGCCGCTCAAGCTTAATAGCCGTACCTGTTATCTTTCCTGGCATGAGGCTGCGGGTCGGGATAAAGGGCATCAGTGGATGGAAGAGCTGCTGATCAATATTTGCCGTCGCTAGGTTCTGGTGAATAAACCGCATGGCGTCATGCGGTTTATTCTGCGGTTTTTAAAACTGGCGATATTATGTTCTGTGTTCATTTTTTCAGTTACTTATGCATGCTCAAAAATAGATGATTTCCTGATCCATCCTCTTTTTAAGAGATGAATTATTATTGTCTCCACTCATACCAGACGAATTCACCATATTCATGTCTGTCAGCTGTTTTTTCTGCTTTTATTGCCCATTCCCGCATCCCGTTTGCTAATTGCCTGCCTCATAACGAGCGGTTAAGGTATCCATCACTCTGCACATTATAAGATGGGTTTACCCTGTCAGAAGACGGCGCGGAAATGAATTCTGTAGACCGTCTATAACAAAAGCCTGGAGGCAAAGCATGGAGATGTTGTCTGGCGCGGAAATGGTCGTCCGATCGCTTATCGATCAGGGCGTGAAACAAGTGTTCGGCTATCCCGGAGGCGCGGTTCTCGATATTTATGACGCGCTGCACACGGTAGGCGGTATTGATCATGTTCTGGTTCGTCATGAACAGGCTGCTGTGCATATGGCTGACGGCCTGGCCCGCGCCACGGGCGAAGTGGGTGTTGTGCTGGTCACTTCCGGGCCGGGGGCGACCAATGCCATTACCGGCATAGCGACTGCGTATATGGACTCTATTCCACTGGTCATTCTTTCCGGACAGGTGGCGACGTCGCTGATTGGCTATGATGCGTTTCAGGAGTGCGACATGGTGGGGATCTCACGCCCCGTGGTGAAGCACAGCTTTCTGGTTAAACAAACTGAAGATATCCCGGGCGTACTGAAAAAAGCCTTCTGGCTGGCCGCCAGCGGTCGTCCTGGGCCAGTGGTTGTCGATCTGCCAAAAGATATTCTCAATCCGGGGAATAAACTGCCTTACCTTTGGCCTGAGTCGGTGAGCATGCGTTCGTATAATCCGACCACGCAAGGGCACAAAGGACAGATTAAACGTGCGCTTCAAACGCTGCTGTCTGCGAAAAAACCGGTGGTCTATGTGGGGGGCGGCGCCGTCAATGCAGCCTGCGAAACGCAACTACGCGAACTGATCGAGAAGCTTAATCTTCCTGTCGCGTCATCACTGATGGGGCTGGGGGCATTCCCTGCCACGCATCGGCAGGCGCTGGGCATGCTGGGTATGCACGGCACCTACGAAGCCAATATGACGATGCACAATTCTGACGTGATTTTTGCCGTCGGCGTGCGTTTTGACGATCGCACCACGAACAACCTGGCGAAATACTGCCCGAATGCGACGGTGCTGCACATTGATATCGATCCTACTTCTATCTCTAAAACGGTGCCGGCGGATGTGCCGATCGTGGGAGACGCACGACAGGTGCTGGATCAAATGTTGGATCTGCTGGCGCAGGAGACCGCCTCTCAACCGCTGGACGAGATCCGCGACTGGTGGCAACAAATCGAGCAATGGCGTGGCCGTCAGTGCCTTAAATACGACACGCAAAGTGAGAACATCAAACCGCAGGCGGTGATCGAGACGATCTGGCGTCTGACCAATGGCGATGCGTATGTCACTTCTGACGTGGGCCAGCATCAGATGTTTGCTGCGCTGTATTACCCGTTTGATAAACCGCGTCGCTGGATCAACTCAGGCGGGCTCGGCACGATGGGCTTTGGTTTGCCCGCCGCGCTGGGGGTAAAGCTGGCGTTGCCAAACGAAACGGTTATCTGCGTAACGGGTGACGGCAGTATACAGATGAATATTCAGGAACTTTCTACTGCGCTGCAATATGAACTGCCAGTGCTAGTGCTGAACCTGAATAACGGTTACCTCGGCATGGTAAAACAGTGGCAGGATATGATTTATTCGGGCCGTCACTCTCAGTCCTATATGAAATCACTTCCGGACTTTGTCCGTCTGGCTGAAGCCTATGGTCATATTGGCATGCGGGTAACCGATCCGTCAGAGCTGGAAGCGAAGCTCGGCGAAGCGCTTGAGCACGTTAAAAACAATCGCCTCGTCTTCATGGACGTTATCGTCGATGGCACAGAGCACGTTTATCCGATGCATATTCGTGGCGGTGGTATGGATGAAATGTGGTTAAGCAAAACGGAGAGAACCTGATATGCGCCGGATATTATCTGTATTACTGGAAAATGAGTCGGGCGCACTGTCGCGGGTTATTGGGCTTTTTGCCCAGCGCGGCTATAACATTGAAAGCCTGACCGTGGCACCGACCGATGATCCTACGCTCTCGCGCATGACGATCCAGACTGTCGGCGATGCGAAAGTGCTTGAGCAGATCGAAAAGCAATTACACAAGCTGGTTGACGTACTGCGCGTCAGCGAGCTGGGGCAGGGTGCTTACGTCGAACGTGAAGTGATGCTGGTGAAAATTCAGGCCAGCGGTTACGGCCGTGAAGAGGTCAAGCGCAACACGGATATTTTCCGTGGGCAGATTATTGACGTCACGCCTTCTATATATACTGTCCAGCTTGCCGGAACGAGCGATAAGCTGGACGCTTTCCTGGCCTCTGTCAGGGATGTGGCAAAAATTGTTGAAGTTGCGCGCTCTGGCGTTGTTGGCCTCTCGCGCGGCGATAAAATCATGCGTGAGTAGCGCAATAGGTTCGCCTCTTTCAGCCCGGTAGCCAAAGCCGGGCTTTTTTTTGCGTAATCCGCCGACAACGCAGACAAAAGCGGTTGCCGTGAAGGCTATTCTGCGTTTAGATGTTAAAATATTTAACCATAACCTTGACAGGGCCATGGACTCTTTTCTTTTTTTGAGGGGCAATTGTGAAACTGGATGAAATCGCCCGGCTCGCCGGCGTGTCGAGAACCACGGCCAGCTATGTGATTAACGGTAAAGCAAAGCAGTATCGTGTCAGCGATAAGACCGTTGAGAAAGTGATGGCAGTCGTTCGTGAGCATAATTACCATCCGAATGCTGTCGCCGCAGGTTTACGTGCCGGGCGCACCCGCTCTATTGGCCTGGTGATCCCGGACCTGGAAAACACCAGCTATACCCGCATCGCCAACTATCTGGAACGTCAGGCTCGTCAGCGGGGCTATCAGCTGTTGATTGCCTGCTCCGAGGATCAGCCCGACAACGAGATGCGCTGCATTGAGCATCTGCTGCAACGTCAGGTTGATGCCATCATCGTGTCGACCTCTTTACCACCCGAGCATCCGTTCTATCAGCGCTGGGCGAACGATCCGTTCCCGATAGTGGCGCTGGATCGTGCGCTCGATCGTGAACATTTCACCAGCGTCGTGGGTGCCGATCAGGACGATGCAGAAATGCTGGCTGCCGAGCTGCGTACCTTCCCGGCTGAAACGGTGCTGTATCTTGGCGCTTTGCCTGAACTTTCGGTAAGCTTCCTGCGTGAACAAGGGTTCCGTACGGCATGGAAAGACGATCCGCGTGACGTTCATTATCTCTATGCCAACAGTTATGAGCGCGAAGCGGCTGCCCAGCTGTTCGAGAAATGGCTGGAAACGCACCCGATGCCGCAGGCGTTGTTTACCACCTCGTTTGCTCTGTTGCAGGGAGTGATGGACGTGACGTTACGTCGCGATGGCAAGCTGCCATCCGATCTGGCGATTGCTACCTTCGGTGATAACGAACTGCTCGACTTCCTGCAATGTCCAGTGCTGGCCGTGGCTCAGCGTCACCGTGACGTCGCCGAGCGCGTGCTGGAGATTGTTCTGGCAAGCCTGGATGAACCCCGCAAGCCGAAACCCGGGCTTACGCGTATCAAACGTAATCTCTATCGGCGCGGAATTTTGAGCCGCCATTAATATTTCCACAGGGGCGGTATAACTGCCCCTTTTGCGGCGAATTTATTGCGATAAATAATTCCCGGATAAAAATTAGGATTTATCTCTAAGATTCATAGCCTGCTATTTTTCTGAATCCATTTTGGTGTTAAAAAGCACAATTATAAATTTTTGACTGACATTTCTTTGTATTGTTTTGTTACAAACAGGCGCCAGCCGATGAATATTCAGCCATTTTTCACTCTCCCTCCAGGCCTCAATGCACACGAACGAATCCATATTGCCTCGGGATTAAACTGGTGCTGTTATCCCCCGGCGATATGCCTTAAAATGCTGCCCGCGTCGCAAACTGACACTTTATATTTCCCTGCGATGATATTGAGTGAGTCTTAACGCTCGTGTGCATATTCGGTTTTTTTCTTACAAATATTCATAACGTTAATTTTGCCTCGCCAGTTGTTTAGTTATTAGCCAGGTCACTCTTGCTCTGTAAATAGGATGCTTTCGGGTCCGTACAGAGAGAGTCCTGGCTTGACAAGCTTTTCCCTCGCTCCGTAAACTCCTTCAGGTGGGAATTTGTGGGTTAAAGTGGTGAGGAGGGGTGAGGCTGGCATGTTCCGTGGAGCAACGTTAGTCAATCTCGACAGCAAAGGGCGTTTATCGGTACCAACCCGATACCGTGACCAGCTGATTGAGAACGCTTCGGGTCAACTGGTTTGCACCATTGACATCAACTCCCCCTGCCTGCTGCTTTATCCTTTGCCTGAATGGGAAATCATTGAGCAAAAGCTGTCGCGACTGTCGAGCATGAACCCGCAGGAACGCCGCGTACAGCGGTTGTTATTGGGACATGCCAGTGAATGTCAGATGGATAGCGCCGGGCGATTATTGATTGCGCCTGTGTTGCGGCAACATGCCGGTCTGACTAAAGAAGTGATGCTGGTCGGGCAGTTCAACAAGTTTGAACTGTGGGACGAAACGACCTGGTATCAACAGGTCAAGGAAGATATCGACGCTGAGCAGTCTGATTCCGCAACATTATCGGAACGGCTGCAGGACTTGTCTCTATAAATATGATGGAAAATTATAAACATACAACGGTGCTGCTGGATGAGGCCGTTAACGGCCTGAATATTCGTCCAGATGGCATCTATATTGATGGCACTTTTGGTCGCGGTGGCCACTCGCGTTTGATCCTCTCTCAGCTTGGAGCGGAAGGGCGCCTGCTGGCAATTGACCGCGATCCGCAGGCGATTGCCGTTGCGCAAACCATCGATGACCCTCGCTTTTCCATCGTGCATGGACCTTTCTCTGCGCTTGCGGATTATGTCGCCGAGCGCGGCCTGACCGGCAAAATCGACGGGATCCTCCTCGATCTTGGTGTCTCTTCACCACAGCTTGATGATGCAGAACGCGGCTTCTCCTTTATGCGCGACGGTCCGCTGGATATGCGTATGGACCCCACCCGCGGCCAGTCTGCCGCCGAGTGGTTACAAACTGCTGACGAAGCGGATATTGCCTGGGTGATCAAAACCTTCGGCGAAGAACGCTTTGGCAAACGTATTGCGCGCGCCATCGTGGAGCGCAACCGCGTTGAGCCAATGACCCGTACCAAAGAGCTGGCAGAAGTCATCGCGGCGGCAACGCCAGTGAAGGACAAGCACAAACATCCTGCGACCCGTACCTTCCAGGCGGTTCGTATCTGGGTAAACAGTGAACTGGAGGAAATAGAGCTGGCGCTAAAAAGCTCGCTCGACGTGCTGGCCCCGGGTGGGCGGTTATCCATCATCAGCTTCCATTCGCTGGAAGATCGCATCGTTAAGCGCTTTATGCGTGAACAGAGCCGCGGTCCGCAGGTTCCAGCTGGGCTGCCGATGACGGAAGAACAACTCAGAAAGCTGGGAGGCCGTCAGTTGCGAGCATTAGGCAAGTTGATGCCGGGCGAAGAAGAGGTGGCAGAGAATCCACGTGCCCGTAGTTCAGTGCTGCGTATTGCAGAGAGGACGAACGCATGATCAGCAGAGTGACAGAGACCCTAAGCAAAGTTAAGGGATCGTTAGGAAGCAACGAGCGCCATGCCTTGCCTGGCGTGATCGGCGACGATCTTTTGCGGTTTGGGAAGCTGCCACTCTGCTTGTTCATTTGCATCATTGTGACGGCAGTCATGGTGGTAACCACCGCTCACCATACCCGTTTATTAACTGCGCAGCGCGAACAGATGGTACTGGAACGCGATGCGCTGGATATTGAATGGCGAAATCTGATCCTTGAAGAAAACGCGCTCGGCGATCACAGCCGGGTTGAACGGATCGCAACGGAAAAACTGCAATTACAGCATGTTGATCCTTCGCAGGAAAATATCGTAGTACAAAAATAAGGGAAAACGCGACGCATGAAAGCAGCGGCAAAAACGCTTAAACCAAAACGCCAGGAAGAACAGGCCAACTTTATCAGTTGGCGTTTTGCGTTGCTTTGCGGCTGCATTTTACTGGCGCTGGGTTTCCTGCTGGGACGCGTGGCGTGGATACAAATCATCGCGCCTGACATGCTGGTGCGTCAGGGGGATATGCGTTCTCTGCGCGTGCAGGAAGTTTCTACCTCTCGTGGGATGATCACCGACCGCTCCGGCCGCCCGCTGGCGGTGAGCGTACCGGTGAAGGCGATCTGGGCCGATCCTAAAGAGCTGCATGACGCAGGCGGGATCACCCTTGATAACCGCTGGAAGGCGCTCTCAGACGCGTTGAAAATGCCGCTGGATCAGCTGGCGTCACGCGTTAACGCCAACCCGAAAGGGCGCTTCATCTATCTTGCCCGTCAGGTGAACCCTGATATGGCTGACTACATTAAAAAACTCAAGCTGCCCGGCATTCATCTGCGGGAAGAATCCCGCCGTTATTATCCTTCCGGCGAAGTCACCGCGCACCTGATTGGCTTCACCAACGTGGATAGCCAGGGGATTGAAGGCGTTGAAAAAAGCTTCGACATGTGGCTTACCGGCCAGCCTGGCGAGCGAATCGTGCGTAAAGACCGCTATGGTCGCGTCATTGAAGATATTTCCTCGACAGACAGCCAGGCCGCGCACAACCTGGCCCTGAGTATTGATGAGCGCTTGCAGGCGCTGGTCTATCGTGAGCTGAACAACGCCGTCGCGTTTAACAAGGCGGAATCGGGCAGTGCCGTGCTGGTGGATGTGGCGACAGGTGAAGTGCTGGCGATGGCCAGTAGTCCCTCATACAACCCGAATAATTTTGCCGGTACAGCAAAAGATGCGATGCGTAACCGCTCCATCACCGATGTGTTTGAACCCGGTTCAACCGTAAAACCTATGGTGGTGATGACGGCTCTACAGCGGGGCATCGTCAACGAAAATACCGTTCTGAATACGATCCCTTATCGAATTAACGGCCACGAAATAAAAGACGTGGCACGTTACAGCGAACTGACCCTGACCGGGGTCTTACAGAAGTCGAGTAACGTCGGTGTGTCAAAACTGGCGTTAGCGATGCCGTCCTCAGCGTTAGTAGATACTTACTCACGTTTTGGGCTGGGAAAGGCGACCAATTTGGGGTTGGTCGGAGAACGCAGTGGCTTATATCCTCAAAAACAACGGTGGTCTGACATAGAGAGGGCCACCTTCTCTTTCGGCTACGGGCTAATGGTAACTCCCTTACAGTTAGCGCGAGTCTACGCAACGATTGGCAGCTATGGCATTTATCGCCCGCTGTCGATCACCAAAGTTGATCCACCGGTTCCGGGGGAACGTGTTTTCCCGGAATCTATCGTCCGTACCGTCGTACATATGATGGAAAGCGTCGCGCTGCCCGGTGGTGGTGGCGTGAAGGCTGCGATTAAGGGCTATCGTATCGCCATCAAAACCGGTACAGCGAAAAAAGTGGGGCCGGACGGCCGCTATATCAACAAATACATTGCCTATACCGCAGGCGTAGCGCCTGCAAGCAATCCGCGTTTTGCGCTGGTGGTCGTCATCAACGATCCGCAGGCGGGTAAATACTACGGCGGCGCCGTCTCCGCGCCTGTGTTCGGGGCTATTATGGGCGGCGTGTTGCGCACCATGAACATTGAACCGGATGCGCTGGCGACGGGCGAAAAAAATGAATTTGTAATTAATCAAGGCGAGGGAACAGGTGGCAGATCGTAATTTGCGCGACCTTCTTGCTCCGTGGGTGCCTATGCTACCTGCGCGAGCACTGCGAGAGATGGTACTGGATAGCCGCGTAGCGGCTTCTGGCGATCTTTTTGTGGCAGTGGTAGGTCATCAGGCGGACGGGCGTCGTTATATCCCGCAGGCGATTGCGCAAGGTGTTGCTGCCATTATTGCTGAGGCCAAAGATGAGGCAACAGACGGTGAGATCCGTGAAATGCACGGCGTGCCGGTCATCTATCTCAGCCAGCTGAATGAGCGTCTCTCCGCGCTGGCAGGGCGTTTTTACAACGAACCTTCCGACCAGTTAAAGCTGGTTGGCGTGACAGGAACCAACGGAAAAACCACCACCACTCAGCTGATGGCACAATGGGCTCAGCTGCTGGGTGAAACCGGTGCCGTCATGGGCACGGTGGGGAACGGTATTCTGGGCAAAGTAAGCCCGACGGAAAACACTACAGGCTCGGCGGTTGACGTGCAGCGTGTGCTGGCAGGCCTTGCAGAGCAGGGGGCGACCTTCGCGGCGATGGAGGTCTCCTCCCATGGTCTGGTACAACATCGCGTGGCGGCACTGAAATTTGCCGCCTCTGTCTTTACAAACCTGAGCCGCGATCACCTTGATTATCATGGTGATATGGAGCACTACGAAGCGGCGAAATGGCTGCTTTATTCCATTCACCACCACGGGCAGGCGATCATTAACGCCGACGACGAAGTCGGTCGCCGCTGGCTGGAAAAACTGCCAGATGCGGTGGCGGTGTCGATGGAAGATCGCATTAATCCGAACTGTCGTGGCCGCTGGCTGAAGGCAGTCGAAGTGAACTACCACGATAGCGGGGCGACGATCCGCTTTGCTTCCACCTGGGGCGAAGGTGAAATTGAAAGCCGCCTGATGGGGGCTTTCAACGTCAGTAACCTGCTGCTGGCGCTGGCGACGCTGCTGGCGCTGGATTACCCGATGGTGGATCTGCTGAAAACGTCTGAGCGTTTGCAACCGGTCTGTGGCCGCATGGAAGTGTTCAGTGCGCCGGGCAAGCCGACGGTGGTCGTGGATTACGCCCATACGCCGGATGCGCTGGAAAAAGCGCTGGAAGCGGCGCGTCTGCACTGCGCAGGCAAGCTCTGGTGCGTGTTTGGCTGCGGTGGCGATCGCGACAAGGGTAAACGTCCGCTGATGGGCGCCATCGCTGAGCAGTTCGCGGATATTCCCGTGGTGACCGATGACAACCCGCGTACCGAAGAGCCGAGGGCCATTATCAACGACATTCTGGCGGGCATGCTGGATGCTGGGCGTGCGCGCGTGGTCGAAGGCCGTGCGGAGGCCGTGACTAACGCCATTATGCAGGCGCAGGAGAACGATGTGGTTCTGCTGGCCGGTAAAGGTCATGAAGATTATCAGATCGTCGGCAATCGTCGTCTGGATTACTCCGACCGCGTGACGGCAGCGCGTCTGCTGGGAGTGGTGGCATGATTAGCATTACGTTAAGCCAGGCCGCTGCGGTATTGCAGGGGATGCTGCATGGTCAGGATCAGACCATCGAGGCTGTGACCACCGACACCCGTAAGGTGACGGCGGGCTGCCTGTTTGTGGCGCTGAAGGGTGAACGTTTTGACGCCCACGATTTTGCGCAACAGGCTAAAGATAACGGCGCGGGTGCGCTGCTGGTCAACCGTAAGCTCGATATCGATTTGCCGCAGATTGTGGTGAAAGATACGCGCCTGGCGTTTGGTGAGCTGGCGGCATGGGTTCGCCAGCAGGTGCCAACACGCGTCGTGGCGCTGACGGGCTCGTCGGGCAAAACCTCCGTTAAAGAGATGACGGCGGCGATCCTTAGCCAGTGCGGAAACACGCTTTATACGGCGGGCAACCTTAATAATGACGTCGGTGTACCGATGACGCTGCTGCGCCTGACCCACGAGCATGAATATGCGGTGATTGAGTTAGGGGCTAACCATCAGGGCGAAATCGCCTGGACCGTGAGCCTGACGCGTCCGGAAGCGGCGCTGGTGAATAACCTGGCGGCGGCACATCTTGAAGGTTTTGGTTCGCTGGCCGGTGTGGCGAAAGCGAAAGGTGAAATTTATACCGGCCTGCCGGATGACGGCATCGCCATTATGAATGCCGATAACAATGACTGGCTGAACTGGCAGAGCATCATTGGTTCACGCAAAACCTGGCGCTTCTCCCCGAATGCGGCAATCAGTGATTTTTCGGCGACCAACATTCATGTGACGTCACACGGCACCGAGTTCACCCTCCTGACCCCAACGGGCGACATCGACGTGCTGCTGCCGTTGCCGGGTCGTCATAACATCGCCAATGCGCTTGCTGCGGCAGCGCTCTCAATGGCGGTAGGGGCTTCACATGCTGCGATAAAAACTGGTCTGGCAAATTTAAAAGCCGTGCCGGGGCGTCTGTTCCCGATCCAGCTGGCTGAAAACAAACTCCTGCTGGATGACTCCTACAACGCTAACGTCGGCTCCATGACGGCGGCCGTGCAGGTCTTGTCTGAGATGCCGGGCTATCGCGTGATGGTTGTGGGCGATATGGCCGAGCTGGGTGATGAAAGCGAAGCCTGCCACGTACAGGTTGGCGAAGCGGCGAAAGCTGCCGGGCTTGACCGCGTACTGAGCGCAGGCACGCTGAGCAAGGCCATTTCCGATGCCAGTGAAGTTGGCGAACATTTTGCCGATAAATCTGCACTGATCGAACGCCTGAAGGCATTGATTACAGAAAAACAGATTGTGACTGTTTTAGTTAAAGGTTCACGTAGTGCCGCCATGGAAGAGGTTGTGCACGCATTACAGGAGAACGGGACATGTTAGTTTGGCTGGCCGAACATTTGGTCAAATATTATTCAGGCTTTAACGTCTTTTCCTATCTGACGTTTCGCGCCATCGTCAGCCTGCTGACTGCGCTGTTCATCTCGTTGTGGATGGGCCCGCGCATGATTGCCCGTCTGCAAAAACTCTCTTTCGGCCAGGTTGTACGCAACGATGGTCCGGAATCACACTTCAGCAAGCGCGGTACGCCGACCATGGGCGGGATCATGATCCTGACCGCGATTGTGGTGTCCGTTCTGCTGTGGGCTTATCCGTCTAACCCCTACGTCTGGTGCGTGCTGACCGTTCTGGTTGGCTACGGGATCATCGGTTTTGTTGATGACTACCGCAAAGTCGTGCGCAAAGACACCAAAGGTTTGATCGCCCGCTGGAAGTATTTCTGGATGTCGGTAATTGCGCTGGGTGTGGCCTTCGCGCTTTACCTGGCAGGAAAAGACACCCCGGCCACCGAGCTGGTGGTGCCGTTCTTCAAAGACGTGATGCCGCAGCTGGGGCTGTTCTACATTCTGCTGGCTTACTTTGTAATCGTCGGCACCGGCAACGCCGTCAACCTGACCGATGGTCTGGACGGCCTGGCCATCATGCCAACCGTGTTTGTCGCGGGCGGTTTCGCGCTGGTGGCGTGGGCGACCGGTAACATGAACTTTGCAAACTACCTGCACATCCCGTACCTGCGACACGCTGGTGAGCTGGTGATCGTCTGTACGGCGATTGTCGGCGCGGGGCTGGGCTTCCTGTGGTTCAACACCTATCCGGCGCAGGTCTTTATGGGCGACGTCGGTTCACTGGCACTGGGCGGCGCGCTGGGCATTATCGCCGTGCTGCTGCGTCAGGAGTTCCTGCTGGTGATTATGGGCGGTGTGTTTGTGGTTGAGACCCTGTCGGTGATTTTGCAGGTCGGTTCCTTCAAGCTGCGCGGCCAGCGCATCTTCCGTATGGCACCGATTCACCACCACTATGAACTGAAAGGCTGGCCGGAGCCGCGCGTCATTGTGCGCTTCTGGATTATTTCGCTGATGCTGGTGCTGATTGGCCTGGCAACGCTGAAGGTACGTTAATCATGGCAGATTACCAGGGCAAAAAAGTCGTTATCATCGGGTTGGGCCTCACCGGCCTCTCCTGCGTGGACTTTTTCCTTGCGCGTGGCGTGACGCCGCGCGTGATGGATACGCGCGTCTCTCCGCCGGGTCTGGACAAGCTGCCGGAGCAGGTTGAACGCCACCTGGGTGGTCTGAATGATGAGTGGCTGCTGGTCGCCGATCTGATTGTTGCCAGCCCGGGCATGGCGCTGGCGCATCCTTCGCTGAGTGCCGCGGCGGATGCAGGCGTTGAGATTGTTGGCGATATCGAACTGTTCTGCCGGGAGGCGCAGGCCCCGATCGTTGCCATTACCGGTTCAAACGGTAAAAGCACCGTCACCACCCTGGTGGGTGAGATGGCGAAAGCGGCGGGCAAAAATGTCGGCGTGGGCGGTAACATTGGCCTACCCGCGTTGATGCTGCTCGATAAAGGGTGTGAGCTGTTTGTACTTGAGCTTTCCAGCTTCCAGCTGGAAACCACTTCAAGCCTGCATGCGGCGGCAGCGACGATCCTTAATGTCACCGAAGATCATATGGACAGATACCCGTTCGGCTTGCAGCAGTACCGCGCGGCCAAGCTGCGTGTCTATGAAAATGCCAAAGTCTGCGTGGTGAATGCCGATGATGCACTCACCATGCCGGTGCGTGGCGCAGACGATCGCTGCATTAGCTTCGGTATTAACATGGGTGACTATCACCTTAACCGCCAGCAGGGCGAAACCTGGCTGCGGGTGAAAGGTGAGAAGGTGCTGAACGTGAAAGAGATGATGCTCTCCGGCCAGCATAACTACACCAACGCCCTGGCGGCGCTGGCGCTGGCGGATGCCGTTGGCCTGCCGCGATCTTCAAGCCTGAAGGCGCTGACCACCTTTACCGGCCTGGCTCACCGTTTTCAGCTGGCGCTGGAACACAACGGCGTACGCTGGATTAACGATTCCAAAGCGACCAATGTGGGTAGCACCGAGGCGGCATTGAACGGTCTGCACGTTGAAGGCACACTGCATCTGCTGCTGGGCGGCGACGGTAAATCAGCCGATTTCTCCTCGCTGAAGCAGTACCTCAACGGTGATAACGTGCGCCTTTATTGCTTTGGCCGCGATGGCAGCGAGCTTGCGGCGTTGCGTCCTGAGGTCGCCGAACAAACCGAGACCATGGAACAGGCGATGCGCCTTATCGCCCCACGCGTGAAGCCCGGCGATATGGTGCTGCTCTCGCCAGCCTGTGCCAGCCTCGATCAATTTAAGAATTTCGAACAGCGGGGCGATGTCTTTACCCGCCTGGCGAAGGAGTTAGGCTGATGCGTTTATCTCTCCCTCGCCTGAAAATGCCGCGTCTGCCAGGGTTTGGTATCCTGGTATGGCTGTTTACGGCGCTGAAAGGCTGGGTGATGGCTTCACGGGATAAAGATTCCGACAGCCTGATTATGTACGACCGCACGCTGTTCTGGCTCACGCTGGGGCTGGCAGCGACCGGCTTTATTATGGTCACCTCGGCGTCGATGCCTGTCGGACAGCGTCTGGCAAACGATCCGTTCCTGTTTGCCAAGCGTGACGGGCTGTACATCATTCTCGCGTTCTGCCTGGCAATGATCACCTTACGCCTGCCGATGTCGTTCTGGCAGCGGCACAGTACGGCCATGCTTATCGCCTCAATCATCATGCTGTTGATCGTTCTGGTCGTCGGGAGCTCCGTTAACGGGGCATCACGCTGGATCGCCTTTGGTCCGCTGCGTATTCAGCCTGCAGAGTTCACCAAGCTTTCGTTGTTCTGCTACCTGGCAAACTACCTGGTGCGTAAAGTCGACGAAGTTCGTAACAACCTGCGCGGCTTCTTAAAACCGATGGGCGTGATTCTGGTGCTTGCGATCCTGCTGCTGGCGCAGCCCGACCTCGGTACGGTAGTCGTACTGTTTGTCACTACGCTGGCGATGCTGTTCCTGGCGGGAGCAAAACTGTGGCAGTTCATTGCCATCATCGGGATGGGGATTTCGGCGGTGGTGCTGCTGATCCTCGCCGAACCATACCGTATCCGCCGTGTGACCTCGTTCTGGAACCCATGGGAAGATCCGTTCGGCAGCGGTTATCAGCTGACACAGTCGCTGATGGCGTTTGGCCGCGGCGAAGTCTGGGGCCAAGGCCTGGGCAACTCGGTGCAAAAACTGGAGTATTTACCGGAGGCGCATACCGACTTCATCTTCTCCATTATTGGGGAAGAACTGGGTTATATCGGTGTGGTATTGGCGCTATTAATGGTATTCTTCGTCGCTTTCCGCGCCATGTCGATTGGCCGTAAAGCGCTGGAGATCGATCACCGCTTCTCCGGTTTCCTGGCCTGCTCAATTGGTATCTGGTTTAGCTTCCAGGCACTGGTAAACGTTGGGGCCGCAGCGGGTATGCTGCCGACCAAAGGTCTGACGTTGCCGTTGATCAGTTATGGTGGTTCGAGTCTATTGATCATGTCGACGGCCATCATGTTTTTGTTACGCATAGATTATGAAACGCGTCTGGAGAAAGCTCAGGCGTTTACACGAGGTTCACGATGAATCAACCGAAGCGGTTAATGGTGATGGCAGGCGGGACCGGCGGACACGTGTTCCCGGGACTGGCGGTTGCGCACCATTTAATGGAACAGGGCTGGCAGGTACGCTGGCTGGGAACCGCAGACCGCATGGAAGCCGACCTTGTACCTAAACACGGTATCGAGATCGACTTTATTCGTATTTCTGGCCTTCGTGGCAAAGGGATCAAGGCGCTGCTGCTGGCGCCGGTGCGCATTTTCAATGCCTGGCGTCAGGCGCGCGACATTATGAAGCGCTTTAAGCCTGACGTCGTTCTGGGCATGGGCGGCTACGTTTCCGGTCCGGGAGGACTGGCGGCGTGGTCACTGGGCATCCCTGTTGTTCTGCATGAGCAGAACGGTATTGCCGGGTTGACCAACAAATGGCTGGCAAAAATCGCCACCAAAGTTATGCAGGCCTTCCCCGGGGCATTCCCGAAAGCGGATGTCGTAGGGAACCCGGTGCGTGTGGACGTGCTGGCGCTGCCGCTGCCAGATGCACGTCTGGCGGGCCGAGAAGGGCCGGTGCGCGTGCTGGTTGTCGGCGGTTCCCAGGGCGCACGTATTTTAAACCAGACGATGCCACAGGTTGCGACAAAACTGGGTGATGCGGTGACCATCTGGCACCAGAGCGGGAAGGGCGCTCAGCAGAGCGTTGAGCAGGCCTACGCGCAGGAAGGTCAGCCGCAGCATAAAGTGACTGAATTTATTGATGATATGGCCGCAGCCTATGCCTGGGCCGATGTCGTGGTCTGTCGTTCGGGTGCGCTGACGGTGAGCGAAATCGCCGCCGCCGGTTTGCCAGCGCTGTTTGTGCCGTTCCAGCACAAAGACCGACAGCAGTACTGGAATGCGCTGCCGCTTGAGAAAGCGGGTGCCGCAAAAATTTTTGAGCAGCCACAATTTACCGCTGATGCGGTCGCCACTACCCTGGCGGGCTGGAACCGAGATGTATTACTGGAGATGGCGCAACGCGCACGCGCGACCGCTATCCCGGATGCAACGGAACGGGTGGCAAAAGAAGTGAGCCTGGCAGCCCAGGCATAATTCTCGCAGCGCGTGTTGCGCTGCACGATTTTTTTGAAGTAGTCGATGGCGTTTAGAGAATGAATACACAACAACTGGCAAAACTGCGTTCTATCGTGCCCGAGATGCGTCGCGTCCGGCACATTCACTTTGTCGGCATCGGTGGTGCTGGCATGGGCGGTATTGCCGAAGTGTTAGCTAACGAAGGCTATCAGATCAGCGGGTCTGACCTGGCGCCAAACCCTGTTACGCAGCAGCTGGCGTCGCTGGGGGCGACTATCTATTTCAATCATCGCCCGGAAAACGTGAGCGATGCGAGCGTGGTTGTAGTGTCCAGCGCGATCTCCGCGGATAACCCGGAAATCGTTGCGGCGCATGAGGCGCGCATTCCGGTGATCCGTCGCGCGGAAATGCTGGCGGAACTGATGCGTTTCCGTCACGGCATTGCGGTGGCCGGTACGCACGGTAAAACCACAACAACAGCGATGGTCTCCAGCATTTATGCGGAAGCGGGTCTCGACCCAACGTTCGTTAACGGTGGTCTGGTGAAAGCCGCTGGCGTGCATGCGCGTCTGGGCCACAGCCGTTATCTGATTGCGGAAGCGGATGAAAGCGACGCGTCGTTCCTGCATTTGCAGCCGATGGTGGCTATCGTCACCAATATCGAAGCTGACCATATGGATACCTACCAGGGCGACTTCGAGAACTTAAAGCAGACCTTTATTAACTTCCTGCACAACCTGCCGTTCTATGGCCGTGCGGTGATGTGCGTGGACGACCCGGTGATCCGCGAGCTGCTGCCGCGCGTCGGGCGTCAAATTACCACCTACGGCTTCAGCGAAGACGCTGATGTACGCGTGGAAGATTATAAGCAGATTGGTGCGCAGGGACATTTCACCCTGGCACGCCAGGATAAAGAGCTCCTGCATGTCACCCTGAACGCGCCGGGACGTCACAATGCCCTGAATGCGGCGGCGGCGGTGGCTGTTGCAACGGAAGAAGGCATTGATGATGAGGCGATCCTGCGCGCGCTGGAAAGCTTCCAGGGAACGGGCCGTCGCTTCGACTTCCTGGGTGAGTTCCCACTGGAGCCAGTAAACGGTAAGCCAGGTTCTGCGATGCTGGTCGATGACTACGGTCACCATCCGACGGAGGTGGACGCAACCATCAAAGCGGCACGCGCGGGTTGGCCGGAAAAGAATCTGGTCATGATCTTCCAGCCGCACCGTTACACACGTACCCGCGATCTGTATGACGATTTTGCCAACGTCCTTTCGCAGGTCGATACCCTGCTGATGCTGGATGTTTATGCCGCGGGTGAAGCGCCGATTCCGGGCGCGGACAGTCGGTCTTTATGTCGTACCATCCGCGGACGCGGTAAAGTGGACCCTATCCTGGTCCCCGACCCGGTGCAGGTAGCTGAAATGCTTGCCCCGGTCCTGACGGGTAACGATCTCATCCTGATTCAGGGTGCGGGAAATATCGGCAAAATCGCCCGTACCTTAGCTGAAATCAAACTGAAGCCGCAAACTCAGGAGGACGAGCGTCATGGCTGATAAGATTGCTGTCCTGTTTGGCGGCACTTCCGCCGAACGCGAGGTTTCTCTGAATTCGGGCGCTGCCGTGCTGGCGGGCCTGCGTGAAGGTGGTGTGGACGCGCATCCGGTTGATCCGAAAGAGGTGGACGTTACGCAGCTGAAAGCGATGGGCTTCGATAAAGCCTTTATCGCGTTGCATGGCCGCGGCGGTGAAGACGGCACGTTGCAGGGGCTGCTGGAGCTGATCGGTATGCCGTACACCGGCAGTGGCGTGATGGCATCCGCTATCTCCATGGATAAACTGCGCAGCAAACTGCTGTGGCAGGGGGCGGGTCTGCCCGTTGCGCCATGGGTTGCACTGACGCGCCGTGAATTTGAATTGGGCTTGTCGGACAGCGTTAATACACGCATTGCGGCACTGGGCTTACCGGTTATTGTGAAGCCTAGCCGTGAAGGGTCGAGCGTGGGAATGTCCAAAGTTGATAAAGCTGTAGATTTGGCTGACGCTTTAGCACTGGCATTTCAACATGATGAAGAAGTTCTGATTGAAAAATGGCTTAGCGGGCCGGAATTTACCGTCGCGATGCTTGGTGAAGAAATTTTACCGTCAATACGCATCCAACCCGCCGGAGTCTTCTATGATTATGAGGCGAAGTATCTCTCTGATGAGACGCAATATTTCTGCCCAGCTGGCCTTGAAGCACAACGTGAAGCGGAATTACAGTCTCTGGTGCTTAAAGCCTGGAATGTTTTAGGATGCCGAGGCTGGGGACGAATTGATGTGATGCTTGACGGTGATGGGCAATTTTATCTGCTGGAAGCAAACACGTCTCCGGGTATGACCAGCCATAGCCTTGTGCCGATGGCGGCGCGTCAGGCGGGAATGAGCTTCTCGCAATTAGTCGTACGTATTCTGGACCAGGCGGGCTGATATGTCTCAGGCTGCGTTGAACACGCGCAACCGCGATGACGAAGAAGAATATTCTTCTTCGCGCCGGAGTAATGGAACGCGTCTTGCAGGGATTATCTTCCTGCTCGGGGTGCTGTGCACCGTGTTTATCAGCGGCTGGATGGTGCTGGGCTGGATGGAAGACGCACAGCGGTTGCCGCTGTCGAAGCTGGTAGTGACCGGAGAGCGTCACTACACGCGTAACGATGACATTCGCCAGTCAATTCTGGCGCTGGGGTCGCCTGGCACCTTTATGACGCAGGACGTCAACATTATCCAGAGTCAGATTGAACGTCTGCCGTGGATAAAACAGGCGAGTGTCAGAAAGCAATGGCCTGATGAATTGAAGATTCATCTGGTTGAATATGTGCCGATTGCGCGTTGGAATGATCAGCATATGGTTGACGTAGACGGAAATTCGTTCAGCGTCCCGAGCGATCGTGTCAACAAGCAGAATTTACCGATGTTGTATGGCCCGGAAGGCAGCGAAAACGAAGTATTGCAGGGTTTTCGTGAGATGGGGCAGGTGCTGGCTAAGGATCGCTTTACGTTAAAAGATGCTGCGATGACGGCGCGCCGTTCCTGGCAGCTGACCTTAACGAATGGCATTAAGCTCAATCTTGGCCGCGGCGACACAATGAAACGTCTGGCGCGTTTTGTAGAACTTTACCCGGTTTTACAGCAGCAGGCGCAGACGGATGGCAAACGGATAAGCTACGTTGATTTGCGCTATGACTCAGGCGCAGCAGTCGGTTGGGAGCCGGCTCCGGTCGAGGAACCTAATCAGCAACAAAATCAGGCACAGGTACAGGCAGAACAACAATGATCAAGTCGACGGACAGAAAATTGGTAGTAGGACTGGAGATTGGCACCGCGAAGGTTGCCGCTTTGGTAGGGGAAGTTCTGCCCGACGGTATGGTCAATATCATTGGCGTGGGCAGCTGCCCTTCCCGTGGTATGGATAAAGGTGGGGTAAACGACCTTGAGTCGGTGGTGAAATGCGTTCAGCGCGCCATCGACCAGGCTGAATTGATGGCAGATTGCCAGATTTCCTCTGTCTATCTGGCTCTTTCTGGTAAGCACATCAGCTGCCAGAATGAAATCGGTATGGTGCCGATTTCTGAAGAAGAAGTGACGCAGGAAGACGTTGAGAACGTTGTCCACACGGCGAAATCTGTGCGTGTTCGCGACGAGCACCGTGTGCTGCATGTGATCCCGCAAGAATACGCGATCGACTACCAGGAAGGTATCAAGAATCCGGTCGGTCTGTCGGGCGTACGTATGCAGGCAAAAGTGCACCTGATCACATGTCACAACGATATGGCGAAGAACATTGTAAAAGCCGTTGAACGTTGTGGCCTGAAAGTTGACCAACTAATTTTCGCCGGACTTGCCGCGAGCTATTCCGTGCTGACCGAAGACGAACGTGAACTGGGCGTCTGTGTGGTCGATATTGGTGGTGGTACAATGGACATGGCTGTCTATACCGGCGGTGCGTTGCGCCACACCAAAGTGATCCCGTACGCCGGGAATGTGGTGACCAGCGATATCGCTTACGCCTTTGGTACGCCACCGAGCGATGCAGAGGCGATTAAAGTGCGCCACGGTTGCGCGCTGGGCTCTATCGTCGGCAAAGACGAGAGCGTTGAAGTGCCGAGCGTAGGCGGTCGACCGCCGCGCAGCCTGCAACGCCAGACGCTGGCAGAGGTAATTGAGCCGCGTTATACCGAGCTGCTCAACCTGGTCAACGAAGAGATTTTGCAGTTACAGGAACAGCTTCGCCAGCAGGGTGTGAAACATCATCTCGCAGCGGGGATTGTATTAACCGGCGGGGCAGCGCAAATTGAAGGTCTTGCGGCCTGCGCTCAGCGCGTGTTCCATACGCAGGTGCGTATTGGTGCGCCGCTGAATATCACCGGTTTAACGGATTATGCTCAGGAGCCGTACTATTCAACGGCGGTGGGCCTGCTGCACTACGGGAAAGAATCCCATTTAAGTGGTGAGGCAGAGGTGGAAAAACGCGTCTCGGTGGGGTCGTGGGTCAAACGACTTAACACCTGGTTGCGAAAAGAATTTTAATTTTTTAAGAGACCGGAGAGAATTAGCGGTCTCGGGCGACAGGCACAACGGAGAGAGAGATTATGTTTGAACCTATGGAATTAACCAACGACGCGGTGATTAAAGTCATCGGCGTCGGTGGCGGCGGCGGTAACGCCGTAGAGCACATGGTGCGCGAGCGCATCGAAGGTGTTGAATTCTTCGCGGTGAACACCGATGCGCAGGCGCTGCGTAAAACGGCTGTTGGCCAGACGATTCAGATCGGTGGTGGCATCACCAAAGGTCTGGGAGCAGGGGCTAACCCGGAAGTGGGCCGCAACGCGGCTGAAGAAGATCGTGAAGCGCTGCGCGCTGCACTGGACGGTGCAGACATGGTCTTCATCGCAGCGGGTATGGGTGGCGGTACAGGTACCGGTGCAGCACCCGTTGTGGCGGAAGTCGCTAAAGATTTAGGTATTCTGACCGTTGCTGTCGTGACCAAGCCTTTCAACTTTGAAGGTAAGAAGCGTATGGCTTTCGCGGAGCAGGGTATCACCGAGCTGTCCAAGCACGTGGACTCTCTGATTACCATTCCGAACGACAAGCTGCTGAAAGTACTGGGTCGCGGTATCTCTCTGCTGGACGCCTTTGGCGCGGCAAACGACGTGCTGAAAGGCGCGGTTCAGGGTATCGCTGAACTGATTACCCGTCCTGGCCTGATGAACGTTGACTTTGCAGACGTTCGCACCGTGATGTCCGAGATGGGCTACGCGATGATGGGCTCTGGCGTGGCGAGCGGTGAAGACCGTGCGGAAGAAGCCGCTGAAATGGCGATCTCTTCTCCACTGCTGGAAGATATCGATCTGTCTGGCGCGCGCGGCGTGCTGGTCAACATTACCGCTGGCTTTGACCTGCGTCTGGATGAGTTCGAAACCGTGGGTAACACCATCCGTGCATTCGCCTCTGACAACGCTACCGTTGTTATCGGTACGTCCCTTGACCCGGAAATGAATGACGAACTGCGTGTGACTGTTGTGGCCACCGGTATCGGTATGGACAAGCGTCCTGAGATCACCCTCGTGACCAACAAACAGACTCAGCAGCCGGTGATGGATCGTTACCAGCAGCACGGTATGTCGCCTCTGACTCAGGAGCAAAAACCGGCTGCGAAAGTGGTGAACGACCCGACTCCACAAACGGCAAAAGAGCCAGATTATCTGGATATCCCGGCGTTCCTGCGTAAGCAAGCTGACTAAGAATTGGCTGGAATTTGGGGATTTGCGCTCTTTGTGCTAAACTGGCCCACCGTTAGTGATATACACTCTCGGTTGGATAGTTAATTTGGCGAGATTATACGATGATCAAACAAAGGACACTTAAACGTATCGTTCAGGCGACGGGTGTCGGTTTACATACCGGCAAGAAAGTCACACTGACGTTACGCCCTGCGCCGGCCAATACCGGGGTCATCTATCGTCGCACCGACTTGAATCCACCGGTAGATTTTCCGGCCGATGCCAAATCTGTGCGTGATACTATGCTCTGTACTTGTCTGGTGAACGAGCATGACGTGCGGATTTCTACCGTAGAGCACCTGAACGCCGCCCTGGCGGGTCTGGGTATCGACAACATTATAGTTGAAGTCGATGCGCCAGAAATCCCGATCATGGACGGGAGTGCTGCTCCGTTCGTTTATTTGTTGCTGGATGCCGGCATCGAAGAACTGAACTGCGCGAAGAAATTTGTTCGCATTAAAGAGACCGTTCGCGTCGAAGATGGCGACAAATGGGCTGAATTCAAACCGTACAATGGTTTCTCGTTGGACTTCACCATCGATTTTAACCATCCGGCGATTGACTCCAGCACCCAGCGCTATGCGATGAACTTCTCTGCGGATGCGTTCATGCGTCAGATCAGCCGAGCACGTACCTTCGGCTTTATGCGTGATATCGAATATCTGCAATCCCGCGGCCTGTGCCTGGGCGGCAGCTTCGATTGTGCCATCGTTGTTGACGA
Organism: Enterobacter sp. 301B; assembly: GCF_003850715.1. Classification (NCBI taxonomy): domain Bacteria; kingdom Pseudomonadati; phylum Pseudomonadota; class Gammaproteobacteria; order Enterobacterales; family Enterobacteriaceae; genus Enterobacter; species Enterobacter sp. 301B. The sequence continues at coordinate 115,231 of NZ_PQTC01000004.1, read as the reverse complement.
TTATCGCGTACTGAACGAAGATGGCCTGCGTTTTGAAGATGAATTTGTCCGTCACAAAATGCTGGACGCGATCGGCGACCTCTTCATGTGTGGTCACAACATCATTGGTGCCTTTACCGCGTTTAAATCCGGTCATGCACTGAACAACAAACTGTTGCAGGCCGTCCTGGCAAAACAGGAAGCCTGGGAATATGTGACCTTCGAAGACGAAGCTGAACTGCCGCTGGCGTTCAAAGCCCCGACTATGGTCCTGGCGTAACGGTTAAAGCCGTTTCGTAAGAAAAGCGACTGGTTCACCTGGTACTCTCTCCGACCAGGGAAGCCAGTCGTTTTTATTTCTGCCCTTTCTGGATTTGTCTCTCTCACCCCTGGCCTGTGTTGGGTGCCAAATAACGGTGTGTTCGCTGCATTAATGACCGTTTTTACCTGCTGCAAGGTGTCATTCCTGCTGTCGTGTATTGGCTTTAGTGGTAATATCTGGGCGCTAAAAAAGAATAACTGAACTCAGCCTGCACTGGCGGGCGAACGTGGTGGAGCAAGTGAGCGGAATACTGACGCGCTGGCGACAATTTGGCAGACGTTACTTCTGGCCGCATCTCTTATTGGGGATGGTCGCGGCGAGTCTCGGCTTGCCTGTGCTCAGCAACAGCGCAGACGCGGCAACGCCAGCACGTTCCACGACGACCAAACACGATCTCACCACGCGGGTTAACTTCACTAATCTCGCATGGCTTGAAGCCAACCGTCGTCCCAATTTCTCCGTTGATTACTGGCAGCAACACGCGATTCGCACGGTTATTCGCCATCTGTCGTTCGCGATGGCGCCGCAGACGATGCCTGTTGCTGAAGAAACGCTGCCGGTCCAGGCTCAGCACCTTGCTCTGCTCGATACGCTCAATGCGCTTCTGACGCAGGACAACCAGCCGCCTGTGACCGTGAGTCAGACGGCGCAAACTGCTTTTGTTTCCCCCGCATCCTTCTCTGTTTCGACCTGGATTAGCCAGGTTCACGGCATCCGTGCCGGGCCTCAACGCCTCAGCTAAATTAACCCTTTTTCAATACCTTAATTTATCTGCCCGACTGGGGCGTTTGAGATTTTATTATGCTAATCAAATTGTTAACCAAAGTTTTTGGTAGTCGTAACGATCGTACCCTGCGCCGCATGCGCAAAGCTGTGAACGTCATCAACGGTATGGAACCGGCGATGGAGAAGCTCTCTGATGATGAACTGAAAGCAAAAACCGCGGAGTTCCGTGCGCGTCTGGAGAAAGGCGAAACCTTAGAAAGCCTGATCCCGGAAGCCTTTGCCGTAGTACGTGAGGCCAGTAAACGCGTGTTCGGCATGCGTCACTTCGACGTGCAGCTGCTGGGCGGGATGGTGCTCAACGAGCGCTGCATCGCGGAAATGCGTACCGGTGAAGGTAAAACCCTGACTGCAACGCTGCCGGCTTACCTGAATGCGCTGACGGGTAAGGGCGTTCACGTTGTTACCGTCAACGACTATCTGGCGCAACGCGACGCCGAAAATAACCGTCCACTGTTCGAATTCCTCGGCATGACCGTGGGCATTAACATGTCCGGCCTGCCGGCACCTGCGAAGCGTGAAGCGTATAACGCGGACATCACCTACGGCACCAACAACGAATACGGCTTCGACTACCTGCGTGACAACATGGCGTTCAGCCCTGAAGAGCGCGTCCAGCGTAAACTGCACTATGCGCTGGTGGATGAGGTTGACTCCATTCTGATCGATGAAGCGCGTACCCCGCTGATCATCTCCGGCCCGGCCGAAGACAGCTCCGAGATGTACCGTAAAGTCGACAAAATCATTCCACACCTGCTGCGTCAGGAGAAAGAAGACTCCGATACTTTCCAGGGTGAAGGTCACTTCTCCGTGGATGAAAAAGCGCGTCAGGTCAACCTGACCGAACGCGGCCTGGTGAAAATCGAAGAGCTGCTGGTGGCTGAAGGCATTATGGAAGAGGGCGAGTCTCTGTACTCCCCGAGCAACATCATGCTGATGCACCACGTAACGGCTGCACTGCGCGCGCACGCCCTGTTCACCCGCGACGTTGACTATATCGTTAAAGACGGTGAAGTCATCATCGTCGATGAACACACCGGTCGTACCATGCAGGGACGTCGCTGGTCCGATGGTCTGCACCAGGCCGTGGAAGCGAAAGAAGGCGTGGATATTCAGAACGAAAACCAGACGCTGGCCTCTATCACCTTCCAGAACTACTTCCGTCTGTACGAGAAGCTGGCGGGGATGACCGGTACCGCAGATACCGAAGCGTTTGAGTTTAGCTCCATCTATAAGCTGGATACCGTGGTAGTACCAACCAACCGTCCAATGATCCGTAAGGATATGCCGGACCTGGTATACATGACCGAAGCGGAAAAAATCCAGGCGATCATCGAAGATATTCGCGATCGTACCGCGAAGGGCCAGCCGGTTCTGGTGGGGACCATCTCCATCGAGAAATCTGAAGTGGTGTCTAACGAGCTGACCAAGGCGGGCATCAAGCACAACGTGCTGAACGCCAAGTTCCACGCTAAAGAAGCAGATATCGTTGCGCAGGCGGGTTACCCGGCTGCCGTAACCATCGCTACCAACATGGCGGGTCGTGGTACCGATATTATGCTCGGCGGTAGCTGGCAGGCCGAAGTGGCCGAGCTGGAAAACCCAACCCCGGAGCAAATCGCGCAGATAAAAACCGACTGGCAGGTGCGTCACGACGCGGTGCTGGCATCCGGTGGTCTGCACATCATTGGTACCGAGCGTCATGAATCTCGTCGTATCGATAACCAGCTGCGCGGTCGTGCGGGCCGTCAGGGTGATGCCGGTTCTTCCCGTTTCTATCTGTCTATGGAAGATGCGCTGATGCGTATTTTCGCCTCTGACCGTGTGTCCGGCATGATGCGTAAACTGGGCATGAAACCTGGCGAAGCGATCGAGCACCCGTGGGTTACCAAAGCGATTGCCAACGCCCAGCGTAAAGTAGAAAGCCGCAACTTCGATATTCGTAAGCAGCTGCTGGAATATGATGACGTTGCCAACGACCAGCGTCGTGCGATCTATACCCAGCGTAACGAACTGCTGGACGTGTCCGACGTGAGCGAAACCATCAACAGCATTCGCGAAGATGTGTTCAAAGCCACTATCGACGCGCACATTCCACCGCAGTCTCTGGAAGAGATGTGGGATATCGAAGGCCTGCAGGAACGTCTGAAAAACGACTTCGACCTCGAACTGCCAATCAAAGAGTGGCTGGACAAAGAGCCTGAGCTGCACGAAGAGACCCTGCGCGAGCGTATCTACGAAACCGCGCTGGACGTCTATAAGCGTAAGGAAGAAGTGGTTGGCGCTGAGATGATGCGTCACTTCGAGAAAGGCGTAATGTTGCAGACCCTGGACTCCCTGTGGAAAGAGCACCTGGCGGCGATGGACTACCTGCGTCAGGGTATCCACCTGCGTGGATATGCGCAGAAAGATCCGAAGCAGGAGTACAAGCGTGAATCCTTCTCCATGTTTGCTGCCATGCTGGAGTCGCTGAAGTATGAAGTCATCAGCACTCTGAGCAAAGTTCAGGTGCGTATGCCGGAAGAAGTGGAAGCGATGGAGCAGCAGCGTCGTGAAGAAGCTGAGCGTCTGGCACAGATGCAGCAGCTGAGTCATCAGACCGATGAGAGCGAAGCCGCAGCGGCAATCGCAGCGCAGACGGGCGATCGTAAAGTCGGTCGTAACGATCCGTGCCCATGTGGTTCCGGCAAAAAATACAAGGCGTGCCATGGCCGTCTGAGCTAAGAACATAACAAAACGAAAAGGCGCAGATATCTGCGCCTTTTTTATGGAAGTGACATGATGAAAACACTGCAAATTGCTGTCGGGATCATTCGCAACCCGCAAAACCAGATCTTCATTACCCAACGTGCCGCCGATGCGCATATGGCCAACAAATGGGAATTCCCCGGCGGAAAAATCGAATCAGGTGAAACGCCGGAGCAGGCGCTGGTGCGTGAGCTTCAGGAAGAGGTGGGGATCACCCCGCATGGCGCAACGCTGTTCGATAAGCTGGAGTACCAGTTTCCGGACAGGCACATCACGCTGTGGTTCTGGCTGGTGGAAAACTGGGAAGGTGAGCCATGGGGAAAAGAGGGGCAGCCGGGTAACTGGATTGAGCTTCAGGCCAGCGATGCGGAAAAATTCCCGCCTGCCAATGAGCCTGTGATCCTCCGGCTGGTCGCACAACCGTAGGCCTGCTAAGCGAAGCGCCAGCAGGCTTTAAATGTTACTGCTGGTTTTCGCTCCAGTCATCGCTATCCGAGAGATCGCCTTCGCTCGGAATGCGTTTCTCTTCCGCCGCCCATTCGCCCAGGTCTATAAGTTGACAGCGTTTGCAGCAGAATGGGCGAAATGGACTCACTTCTCCCCAGACGACAGTTTTCCCACAGGTTGGGCAGTTTACGGTGGTTACGTCAGACATCGGCACTCCTTAACAACAGGCCAGTTCAAAATCGAGGCGTTCCGGCACGGTGCCATGCTCACTGTCCAGCGGCATAAAGCGGATCGCGAAACGGCTTTTATGTCCGGAAATTTGCGGGTAAAGCTGCTCGCCAAGAGAGAGATTCAAACGCAGAAGATCGGCGTCGTCGCCGTTATCCTGATAAAAACCGTTGAGACTGGTCTGCTTGCGGAACGGGGCAGAGTTACGCACAAGATCGAGGATCAGGGATAACGTTTGATTCATCGGCTCCAGACTGCCCATCCAGCTGTTTACCTGGCGATCGCGCTGTTCCTGCGGCATGTGCAGCCACATATGCAGCGTTGGAAGGTCAAAGCTACAGCAACCGCCCGGTATGCTCAGACGCTGACGCACCAGCGCAATCAGACGGTCCTCGCGTAAAAATTGTCCAACGCGCGGCGCGGCCATCAGCGTCGCGCTGCTGTTTTTTAGCTGCTGGCGTAAAGCGTCAATTCGACTTTTATCTACGCCCGGTACTTCGGCCCAGGCCTGTAATTTACGCTGCTGGCGCTCCAGCTCTTTCAACAGCTCAGTGCGGACATCGCCGCGTTCAATCACATCCAGCAGATCGCCCACGTTGCGGAAAAAATGCAGCGCGGTGGCGTGATCGTTGACGGGCAGATGTTGTGAAAGTTGTTGAATAAGAAATTCTATGCGTAGCCAGGTACGCATTTTTTCGTTAAGCGGATGCTCAAAAAGGATATGAGTCGACATTATGGTTTTTCCTGTGCAACGGCCTGCGCGGCGAAGGTCAGATACTGCGCGTGCAGACGAGCAACATCCGATGCAATGGCATCTGGTGCGCCGTTATTATCAATAACATCATCCGCAACGGCGAGGCGCGCTTCGCGCGTGGCCTGTGCGGCAAGAATTTGTTCAGCATGCTCGCGTGAAACATGGTCACGCGCCATGGTTCTCTGGATTTGCGTTTCGCGGGAAACGTCAATCACCAGCGTTCTGTCTGCTTTATTTTGAAGCTGATTTTCCACCAGTAACGGGATCACCCACAACACATAGGGCGAACTGGCTGCGGCAATCTGACGCTGAGTTTCCTGGTGGATAATGGGGTGGAGCAGGGCATTAAGCCAGGCTTTTTCCGCCGGATCGGAAAATATGCACTCACGCAACTGCCGACGATTCAGGGTGCCGTCAGCCTGTATCACACGGCGACCAAAATGCGCTTCGATGGCGTTTAAGGCGGGTGTATTGGGTTCTACCACCTGACGGGCAATGATATCGGCGTCGATAATCGTGATGCCGAGACGAGCAAACGCGTGCGCAACGGTGCTTTTACCACTACCGATGCCGCCGGTTAATGCGACGATATACCCCATTAAATCAGATCCTGGGAATTATTCAGTTTTAAAATCAGTTGCTTAAAATTCAAACTTACAACAGCCAATGTTTAGCTCTCTTTACCCGCTTTTTACCAGGTAAATTTATAGGATTGTAGCGTAAAAAAAGAGAATTTCGCAGTCTTGCGGAGCAGGTATTAGTGCGTATGATAGCGTCACTGGAGTTGTGCTTTTAATATATTTGCCTCTAACCCCAGGAATCCGCACATGCGTATTGAAGAAGATCTGAAGTTAGGTTTCAAAGACGTTCTTATCCGCCCTAAACGCTCTACACTGAAAAGTCGCTCAGACGTTGAACTCGAACGTCAATTCACCTTTAAGCATTCCGGTCAGACGTGGTCTGGCGTGCCGATTATCGCGGCCAACATGGACACCGTCGGGACCTTCGAGATGGCGACCGCGCTGGCGCAATTCGACATCCTTACTGCGGTACATAAACACTACAGCCCTGAGGAGTGGAATGCGTTTGTCGCCTCCGCCTCGGCTGACGTGGTGAAGCATGTGATGGTCTCGACCGGTACGTCTGATGCAGATTTCGAGAAAACCAAACAGATCCTGAACGCCAATCCGGCGCTGAATTTTGTCTGCATTGACGTGGCAAATGGTTATTCCGAGCATTTCGTCCAGTTCGTCAGCAAGGCGCGTGAAGCCTGGCCAACCAAAACCATCATCGCGGGCAACGTGGTGACCGGTGAAATGTGTGAAGAGCTGATCCTCTCCGGGGCCGACATTGTGAAAGTAGGCATTGGCCCGGGGTCCGTTTGCACCACGCGCGTGAAAACCGGTGTGGGTTATCCGCAGCTGTCTGCGGTAATTGAATGCGCTGACGCCGCGCACGGTCTGGGCGGCCAGATCATCAGCGACGGTGGCTGCACCATGCCAGGCGATGTGGCGAAAGCCTTCGGCGGCGGCGCGGACTTCGTGATGCTCGGTGGCATGCTGGCCGGCCACGAAGAGAGCGGTGGTACCGTGGTGGAAGAGAACGGTGAGAAATTCATGCTGTTCTACGGAATGAGCTCTGAATCTGCGATGACCCGTCACGTGGGTGGTGTCGCAAAATACCGTGCGGCGGAAGGTAAAACCGTGAAGCTGCCACTGCGCGGCCCGGTCGAAAACACGGCGCGCGATATCCTCGGCGGTCTGCGTTCTGCCTGCACCTACGTGGGGGCTTCCCGCCTGAAAGAGCTGACTAAACGCACGACGTTTATCCGCGTTCAGGAGCAGGAAAACCGCGTATTTAATAGCCTCTGACGGCTACGGCTGGCGCGCGTCCGTGCGCCAGCATTACCCCGCGCTCATTGCATCCCCCAGATGGAAAATCGGCAGATACATCGCCACCACCAGCGTGCCAATAATCAGACCTGTCACGACCAGTAGAAAAGGCTCAAGAAGCGCCGCCAGATTGTCTGCCTGCTGAAATGTCTGTTCCGTATGATGGCGGGCCAGATTCATCAGCATCACATCCAGTGAACCCGACACTTCTCCGGTGCGAATGAGCTGAATACACAGTGGCGTAAAAACAGAGGCCTTCTGGAAGGAGGACCACACGGGCACCCCCTGTTCGATATCGCTGCGTATCTCACGGAGTTTCTCCTGCCAGTAGCCACTCTCAACGGTTTCCTCCACACTCTCCAGTCCTTGTAAAAAGGCAATCCCGGCCTGCTGGGTTAATGACAGCACGGTAAAAATTTGCCCCAGTTTTTGCCCACGCATCAGCGTGCCCATCACCGGTACGTGTAATAAGACATACTGCCAGCGCGGATGCCGCCGCAGCTTACAGGCGATGACAACCATTGCCACGAGCAGGGCCAAAAGAGTGAGGATATGCGCCTGAACCAGGGCCGCCAGCCCCATGACTGCCTGCGTGAGCAAAGGGAGCGGGGTGTTGAATGTTTTGTAGATTGCAGCAAACTCAGGCAAAACCAGCGTTACCATCGCCAGCACCACGAAAACGGCCAGCGTCAGGATGATCAGCGGATAGCGCAGCGCTTTCTTCACCTTTGCACTGAGCTGCTGCTGGGATTTTTGCTGCAGCGCAAGCTGACGGCAGCAGGCTTCGAGCTTACCCGTCAGCTCACCCGTCTTCACCATCGAGACATAAAGGGGGCTAAACACCTCTGGCCATTTCTTCATGGCCTCTGACAGGGCGCAACCTTCGCTCAGGTCATCAGCAAGACTGTGCAGCAGCGCCTGCCAGTGCTTCAAAGGATGCTGTTCCGCCAGCATGTGCAGGCTTTGGGACAGCGTGAGTCCGGCCTGTAGCAGCGTGGCGAGCTGGCGAAAAATATCGTAGCAGTGTTGCACCTGCCATCGGTGTCGCTGCTGGCAGCGTTTTAGCGCCAGCGGGTGCAGCTGTTTAAGCACCAGAGCCGTGTAAGCTGCGTTACGGTCGATGGCCCAGAGGGTGCCGGTTTGCACCTCCCCCTCGGTGGTCAGGGCACGCCAGCGCCAGAGCGAATTAGCAGCCATCGGGCATTCCCAGGACGCGTAACAGCTCTTCGAGCGTAGTCAGCCCTTGCTCTACGGTCATGCAGCCGTGCTCAAACAAAGAGGTCATTCCCGCCTGACGAGCGCTTGACCCAATCACCTCCGTGCTTGCTCCGCTGGCGATGGCCTGCCGCAGCGTGTCGTCGATGACGAGCACTTCAAAAATGGCTACGCGACCATAAAAACCGTGGTAGCAGCGCTCGCAACCGGTGGGTTGCCAGCGAGGAAGCGGCCGGGGCCACAGCGTGCGAGGTAATTCGGTGTGGCGGCTGGCTTCCTGTCGGCAGTACGGGCATAAACGACGCACCAGCCGCTGGGCAATCACCATCGAGAGCGCCGAAGAGATCATCCAGCGCGCGACGCCCATCTGTTGCAGCCGTACCAGTGTTTCAGTCGTCGAATTAGTATGGAGGGTGGACAGCACCAGATGCCCGGTTTGCGCCGCCTTAATGGCAATTTCTGCCGTTTCGCCGTCACGAATTTCACCCACCATAATGATGTCAGGATCCTGCCTGAGCAGGGCACGCAGCACGCTCTGGAAGGTCAGCCCCGCGCGCGGATTAATCTGCGTCTGGTTTAAGCCTGCAAGCGGGATTTCAACGGGATCTTCCACGCTGCAAATATTAACGTCAGGGGTATTTCGCGCCTGTAACGCGCTGTACAGCGTCACCGTTTTCCCGCTACCGGTCGGGCCGGTGACCAGAATCAATCCCTGAGGGCTGTTAAGCGCCCCGGCAAAACGGGCCTGCTGGTCTGCACTCATCCCCAGCAGTTCAAGCTCCAGTGCCTGCTGCACCTGGTGAAGCAGACGAAGCACGATTTTTTCTCCACCGCTACAGGGAAGGGTTGCGATACGAAAAGAGACGGGGACGCTTGCCAGCTCCACCGTAAACTGACCGTCCTGCGGCAGGCGGCGCTCCGCAATATCCAGTTGGCCCAGCACCTTCAGGCGTGCGGCAAGCGTCGTACCGAGGGCGGCGGAAACCGGCGGTTGCGGGTAGAGAACACCGTCGATTCGCAAACGGATCTGGTAGCCGTGCTCCGTCGGTTCAATATGGATGTCAGAAGCCCGCTGGTTCACTGCCTGCTGCAACGTTGTACTGAGCACGTCAGCGGCTGAGTTTGGCGCTATTCCCGGCAGGTGTGATGATGAGAGGGACTGAAGCCGTTTTTCCATCCGTTCGGCCGTCCAGCACTCAATATCAATACGTTTCTGCGTGGCGAAGCGTAACGCTTCCATCAGCTCAGAGGCAGGATTACCCACCACCGCAATGCTGATCATCTCGGTGTCGCTTGCGAGTAGCAGTGCGTGATGGCGCTGACAGAGCGTCATAAGCTGTTCGGTGTTCATTGTCCACTCCTGTCAGTTGTTGTCGAAGCGGAAAACATCTTCACAGGCTTGTCTGAGCGCCATGTCGGACGCAATGTTGCAGGCACGCGTCCAGCCCGTCATACCGTTACCGTCGCTCCAGATCGGTGTCATGAGCACTTCAAGTCCGTTAAGGCTTTCCTGCCCTGTTAACGATACGACCCCCTTCGCCACGCTCATCGCTGAAACGTAACGCGTGGTAGTCGGGGAGGGGATGCCATTGGTTCCTGCGTCGCAGCGATCCACACCACCACGATCCAGGGCGCAAAGCTCAATAGCGGTGCGGTAGGGAATGAACGTTTGCAGCATATCGGTGAGCGCTGCTTTTCGCAGGTAGTTCTGATAAGCCGGGATGCCAATCGCGCTCAGGATGGCAATAATGCCAATGACCACCATTAGCTCAATCAGGGTAAATCCTTGTTGTCTGTTCATATCTGCTCCTTACGTTAAGTGGCGCTACTGTGGCAGTACCGGCGCGCAGAAACGAGGGGCAAAAGCGCGAACGTGAAAGGGCTTTCAGGGAAATGATTCAGTGTTGCAGAGAAGGACAGCGTAATTGCGAGCGGTTTCGTATTTCCCCTCTCCGGGCGGAGAGGGGAAGATCAGTTATTTGAAGCGCATCGAGAGGTCCAGGGCACGTACGTGCTTGGTCAGGGCGCCAACGGAGATATAATCGACGCCGGTTTCAGCAAATTCGCGGAGGGTGTCGAACGTCACGTTGCCGGACACCTCAAGTTGCGCCTGGCCGTTTGTGCGTTTGACCGCTTCACGCATCTGCTCCGTGTCGAAGTTATCGAGCATGATGATGTCAGCCCCCGCTTTAATGGCCTCGTCCAGCTCATCCAGCGTTTCCACTTCCACTTCGACCGGCACATCCGGATGCAGCCAGAAGGCTTTTTCCACGGCCTGACGTACCGAGCCAGAGGCAATAATGTGGTTCTCTTTGATCAGGAAGGCATCGGATAGCCCCAGACGATGGTTGGCGCCGCCGCCGCAGAGCACGGCGTATTTCAGCGCGGTACGCAGGCCCGGCAGGGTTTTACGGGTATCCAGCAGCTGCGTGCGGGTGCCTGCCAGCAGGTCAACGTAGCGGCGTACTTCACTGGCAACGCCAGAGAGCGTTTGCACAAAATTGAGCGCGGTGCGTTCACCGGTCAGCAAGACGCGGGACGGGCCGTCCAGCTCGAACAGTGGCTGATTTGCCGTGACCGTATCACCGTCCTCAACGTGCCATGTTACCTGCACCTCGTCGCCCGCCAGCTGGGTAAAGACCTCCTCAACCCAGCGTTTGCCGCAGAAAACCCCCGCTTCGCGGGTGATGACTACTGCGTGCGACCGTGTCTCTTTTGGCAACAATTGGGCGGTAATATCGTTATCGGCGCTGACGTCACCGCCGAGGTCTTCTCTCAGGGCATGGGCAACGCTTGCCGGGATATCACTATTAATACGTTCCAGAAGCGCGTCACGTCGGTGGTCGGGGTTATAGCGGCGAGGCGGCATGATAAAACTCCAAATTGGTAACGAATCATAATATTGAAACATGCTACTCTGAACCGAGTAACAGCACCATAGATAAGGAGTTCCAGCATGTTGTTAGAAAACGGATGGCTGGTGGACGCGCGACATGTACCGTCGCCGCACCACGATTGCCGCCCGGAGGATGAAAAGCCCACACTGCTGGTGGTTCACAACATAAGTCTCCCGCCAGGTGAGTTTGGCGGTCCGTGGATCGACGCGTTATTCACAGGAACGATAGATCCCGATGCTCATCCTTACTTTGCTGAGATTGCGCATTTGCGCGTATCGGCGCACTGCCTGATCCGCCGTGATGGCGAAGTGGTTCAGTATGTTCCTTTTGATAAGCGAGCCTGGCATGCCGGCGTGTCGATGTATCAGGGGCGCGAACGGTGCAATGATTTCTCCATTGGAATTGAACTGGAAGGAACGGACACCACGCCTTACACCGATGCGCAATATCAGAAACTGGTTGCTGTGACGCAAACTTTAGTGGGGCTTTATCCCGCCATTGCAGACAATATTACGGGGCACAGCGACATCGCCCCCGAAAGAAAAACCGACCCCGGCCCGGCGTTTGACTGGTCCCGGTTTCACGCCATGCTTACCACGTCGTCAGATAAGGAGATAACATGACGTTGTTTACCATGCTGCTGGTTATGATCGCCGAACGCCTGTTTAAGCTCGGCGAGCACTGGCATCTGGATCATCGGCTGGAAGTGTTATTCCGCCGGATCAGGCATTTTTCCATGCTACGCACGCTGCTTATGACGGCAGGTGTGATGGTGATTACGTTCCTGTTGCTACGCTCACTTTACGGCCTCTTTTTCAACGTGCCGCTGCTGGTGGTATGGATACTGCTGGGCGTGTTGTGTATTGGCGCGGGCAAGGTGCGTTTGCACTATCACGCGTATCTGAAAGCTGCTTCCCGGGATGATGTCCACGCGCGCGGCGCGATGGCGAGCGAGCTGACGATGATCCACGGCGTACCGCCGGACTGCGATGAACGCGAATTTCTGCGCGAGCTACAAAACGCGCTGCTGTGGATTAACTTCCGTTACTACCTGGCGCCGCTGTTCTGGTTTGTGGTGGGCGGTCCATGGGGACCGGTACTGCTGATGGGCTATGCTTTTCTGCGCGCCTGGCAGACCTGGCTTGCCCGCTACCTTACGCCGCATGAACGTCTCCAGTCCGGCATTGATGCCATTCTGCACGTGCTCGACTGGCTTCCGGTGCGACTGGTCGGCGTGGTCTATGCCCTCATCGGTCACGGTGAAAAGGCGTTGCCAGCGTGGTTTGCTTCCCTTGCAGACCGCCATACCGCGCAGTATCAGGTCTTAACCCGACTGGCTCAATTCTCGCTGGCTCGCGAGCCGCACACGAACAAAGTCGAAACGCCTAAAGCTGCCGTCTCGATGGCGAAAAAAACGTCGTTTGTGGTGGTGGTGATTGTGGCGTTGCTGACGATTTACGGCACGCTGGTCTGACCCAGCGCGCCGAAGCCGTTACAGCGTATCCGCAGGCGGGATGCCGAAATCAGGCATCCCGTTGTCGTCCCAGCGGACGAGCTTCAGGCGAGTGTGGCGATTCGGATCGTAAAGCGGATCGCCTTCAATTTCAGTGTAGTTTCGCGCGTGGTAGACCAGCACATCGTCGCCTTCCGGCGTCTGCGTAAAGCTGTTATGGCCTGGTCCATACTGACGGTTTTCGTAGCTGGTGACGAACACCGGGCGCGGGGATTTATGCCAGTTAGCCGGGTTTTGCGGAGCGGCATCTACGTCTATCCACAGTAATCCCATGCAGTAATTCTCGTCGGTGGCGCTGGCGGAATAGCTGATAAATAGCTTATCGCCATGGAACAGCACCGCCGGGCCTTCGTTGACCCAGAATCCGCGGCACTCCCAGTCATATTCCGGTTTACTGAGCATCACCGGCTCGCCTTTCAGCGTCCACGGATTTTCCATTTCACACAGGTAAAGATTGGAGTTACCGGAAATGTCCGGGGCTTTTTGCGCCCACAGATACCAGCGTTTGCCCTGATGCACAAAGGTAGTGGCATCCAGCGCGAAGGTGTCAAACGGGGTTTTGATTTGCCCTTTTTCCACCCACGTACCGGTGAGCGGATCGCGATCTGCGCATTCAATGGCGAACATGCGATGCTGGAACATCCCGAGTTCGTCGAGCGCCTGGGTATGTGTGGCGGCAAAGTAGATGTACCACTTGCCGTCGATATGATGCAGTTCCGGTGCCCAGATCAGCTGGCTCATCGGGCCGGTGTCGGGCTTGCGCCAGACAACTACCTCTTCGGCATTGCGTAAACCTTCCAGCGAGTCCGCGCGGCGGATCGCCAGCCGGTCATACTCCGGCACGGAGGCGATAAAGTAATATTGTCCTTCGTGACGCAGGATATACGGGTCGGCGCGTTGTTCAATAAACGGGTTTGGCCAGGTTTGCATTCGGCTTTCCTTATTTAGTCTCAGCGGCTTTAAATTCCTGATAGTCGCTCAGTTCACGATAGTTGGTGCGACGCTTCTCCAGATCGGACTGGATTTGCTTCATGGTCTCACGGTCCACTTTCAGCAGACGTACAACGCCCGCGGTAATTAAATATCCAATGCCAGGAATGACGGTAAAGAGCAGCACAATGCCGTTGATGGCATCCGCGCTCTGCGCTTTTGCGCCCGCGTCATAACCGTACCAGGAGAGCAGGAAGCCAACCATCGCCCCGGCAATCGCCAGACCCAGCTTCAGGAAGAAAATGTTGCCGGAGAAGCTTATCCCGGTGATACGTTTCCCGGTTTTCCATTCACCGTAGTCGTCCACGTCGGCCATCAGTGACCAGTGCAGAGGGGATGGGATCTGGTGCAGGATATTCAGCAGGACGTAAAGCACAACAATGGTTGTCGTCGCTTTCGGGTCGAAGAAGTAGAAGGCGCAGGAGAAAATCGCCAGCGCGATGTTGGTCCAGAAGAAGACCTTCAGCTTGCACCAGCGGTCGGTCAGCACTTTCGCCAGCATACTGCCGAACATCATGCCGACAACGCCCAGGCTGATAAACAGCGTGGCGAAATGGGTGCTTTGCCCCATTACCCAGGTGACGTAATACATGGTGGCCGCCATGCGGATAAAGCCCGGGCAGACGTTGCAGAGCGTCAGAAGCAGAATGCGCACCCACTGGTCATTCTTCCACACATCCTTCAGGTCGTTTTTCAGTTCGTCGTGGGTTTGTACAGCCGGGCGAACGCGCTCGCGCACCGTGGCGAAGCAGAACAGGAACATGCAGGTACCAATCAGCGCCAGCACGGTCATCGCCATCTGGTAGCCTTTGGCTTTGTTATCCCCACCGAACCAGTCGGCCATTGGCAGGAGCGTAAGCGACAGCAGCAGCGTGGCGATACCGACCATAACAAAACGATAGGACTGGCAGGCAACGCGCTCTTTCGGGTCGTTGGTGATCACGCCACCGAGCGAGCAGTACGGAATGTTGATGGCGGTATAGGTCAGCGACAGCAGGAAGTAGGTGACAAATGCATAAATAACTTTGCTGTTATAGCTCCACTCTGGGGTGGTGAACATCAGGATGCTGAACAGCGCATAGGGGAAGGCAATCCACAGTAGCCATGGACGAAATCGGCCATATTTGCTGCGGGTACGGTCGGCAATCGCGCCCATGATTGGGTCCGTTACGGCGTCAATCACGCGAACGGACAGCAGCAGTACCCCAACCAGCGCAGGCGCCAGACCAAAAATATCCGTATAAAAATAGTTAACAAATAACATGATGGCGCCAAAGATAATGTTGCATCCGGCGTCACCCATGCCATAGCCGATCTTTTCTTTTACTGACAGTTTGTTGTTATCCATCGACAGATCTCCGGGTTTCGGTATGGAGAGAATTATTCGCTGGCAAACGGATATATGCGTTGCAATATAAGGGCGGTGATATGGAGGATTTTGCTGTTGGCGTGAATTTGTGAGGAAGGTAACAAGACGCTGTACCCGCAACCGCGGGTACAGCGAGAAAACACTTAGTGCGCTTTCACCGTTTTGGCATTTTTCTGTTTCACCATATAGCCCACGCCGAGGATCGCAATCCACACCGGGATGAGGTAGACGGAAATCGCCATGCCTGGCGTGATGAGCATGATGACCAGCACGGCCGCCATGAACAGCAGGCAAACCCAGTTCCCCAGCGGATAGAGCAGGGCAGGGAAGCGCGTGGTTACGCCCTGCTGCTGCTTGGCGCGGCGGAACTTGATGTGCGCGAGGCTAATCATCGCCCAGTTGATCACCAGCGCGGAAACCACCAACGCCATCAGCAGGCCGAAGGCCGATTCCGGTGCCAGGTAGTTAATCAGAACGCAAAGCGCCGTCACGACCGCCGACACGATAATGGTGTTAACCGGTACGCCACGTTTATCAACGGTAAGCAGCGCTTTCGGTGCGTTGCCCTGTTGCGCCAGGCCGAACAGCATACGGCTGTTGCAGTAAACGCAGCTGTTATAAACAGAGAGCGCGGCGGTCAGCACTACGACGTTGAGCGCGTTCGCCACGAAGGTGTCGCCCAGCTCGTGGAAGATCAGCACAAACGGGCTGGTATCCGCCGTGACGCGTGTCCATGGCAGCAGGGAGAGCAGGACCGCCAGGGAGCCCACGTAGAAGATCAGAATACGGTAGATAACCTGATTTGTGGCTTTCGGGATGCTCTGCTCCGGGTTGTCGGCTTCCGCGGCGGTGATGCCCACCAGCTCCAGACCGCCGAAGGAGAACATAATGATCGCCATCATCATTACCAGGCCGGTCATGCCGTGCGGCAGGAACCCGCCCTGTTCCCAGAGGTTGCGCACGGTTGCCTGCGGGCCACCGTTGCCGCTGAAGAGCAGCCAGCCGCCAAAAATGATCATCGCTACAACGGCAATTACTTTGATAATGGCGAACCAGAACTCCATTTCCCCAAACACTTTCACGTTGGTCAGGTTAATGGCGTTGATCAGCACGAAGAAGACTGCCGCAGACGCCCAGGTGGGGATCTCCGGGTACCAGAATTGAATGTATTTACCGACGGCGGTGAGTTCCGCCATAGCAACCAGCACGTAAAGAACCCAGTAGTTCCATCCAGAGGCGAAGCCCGCAAAGCTGCCCCAGTATTTATAGGCAAAGTGGCTAAAAGAGCCTGCAACCGGCTCCTCAACGACCATTTCCCCTAACTGGCGCATAATCAAAAACGCAATGAAACCTGCAATCGCGTAACCCAGAATGATGCCCGGACCGGCCGACTGGATAACGGACGCACTGCCCAGAAACAGGCCAGTACCAATAGCACCGCCCAGGGCGATGAGCTGAATATGGCGGTTTTTAAGGCCGCGCTTTAGCTGATCGCCATGCTGTTGAGCTTCCATTTGAAACCTCGTGTGTGGTTGTTATGTTCACGCTGTGCGTGTGTAATTATGAAAGTCCATATTCTGTATTTATTTCTTTACGGTTAACGATACCGAAAAAAGCGGAGATGGCTTCCGTTAGCGCCAGAATAGTGGTAAGTGCCAGCGAATGCACCTGCTTTATGAAGGGATGATGACGACTTGAATAAAAAGAAACCAATTGTAAATCGGTACGTTAACCCCTCATACCCCAACCTATAGAATAGAAATGCGTCATAAGTGGACGAATTTTCATATTTTGCCTTGTTGAATCGCTTCAGATTGCAAAAGCCCTCGTTTAAATATGGTTAAAACTGCCCCTTTGGGAGTAACCATTTCATTTGTGCAAAGTTACATTCCTGAAACGTTAGTTCTGTAAGGTTGTTAAAATGTGCCGGGTTTCCTGATTTCAATCAAAACCAATATGGACAGAAGGTGAATACTTTGTTACTTTAGCGATACGAACATGAAATTGGTAAGACCAATTGACTCCGGGCAAAAAGGCGTAAGACAGGGAATATGGCCTACAGCAAAATTCGCCAACCAAAACTTTCCGATGTGATTGAGCAGCAGCTGGAGTTTTTGATTCTCGAAGGGACACTGCGCCCGGGCGAGAAACTCCCGCCAGAACGCGAGCTGGCAAAACAGTTCGACGTTTCACGCCCCTCTCTGCGTGAGGCGATTCAACGTCTCGAAGCAAAGGGCCTGTTGCTCCGTCGTCAGGGTGGCGGAACCTTTGTGCAAAACAGCCTGTGGCAGAGCTTCAGCGACCCGCTGGTAGAACTTCTCTCTGACCACCCAGAATCCCAGTTTGATCTGCTTGAGACCCGTCACGCGCTGGAAGGTATCGCGGCCTATTACGCCGCCCTTCGCAGCACTGATGAAGACCGCGTACGTATTCGCGAGCTGCATCAGGCCATTGAACGGGCACAGCAGTCCGGCGACTTAGACGCCGAATCCAGCGCCGTTGTCCAGTATCAAATTGCCGTCACCGAAGCAGCGCACAACGTGGTGCTCCTCCATCTGCTACGCTGCATGGAGCCCATGCTGGCCCAGAACGTTCGTCAGAATTTTGAATTGTTGTATGCCCGTCGGGAGATGCTCCCGCTGGTAAGCAACCATCGCACCCGAGTATTCGAGGCGATAATGGCCGGGGAACCGGAGCAGGCGCGTGAAGCGTCGCACCGCCATCTGGCTTTCATTGAGGAAATCTTGCTGGACCGCAGCCGTGAACAATCGCGTCGCGAGCGTTCATTGCGCCGCATACAGCAACGAAAGGATTAAGCGCCAGGTACTTTTAGAGCGCGGCAACTAAACGCAGAACCTGTCTTATTGTGTTCTTAACCGAGAGCACAATGGGACAGGTTCCAGACAAATCAACGTATTAGATAGATAAGGAATACCCCCATGTCAGAACGTCTCCAAAATGACGTGGATCCGATCGAAACTCGCGACTGGCTACAGGCGATCGAATCGGTCATCCGTGAAGAAGGTGTTGAGCGTGCTCAGTATCTGATTGATCAGCTGCTTTCAGAAGCGCGCAAAGGCGGCGTGAAAGTGGCTTCAGGTGCAGGGGCTAGCAACTACGTAAACACGATTGCCGTCGAAGACGAACCGGAATACCCGGGCAATCTGGATCTGGAACGCCGTATCCGTTCTGCTATCCGCTGGAACGCTATCATGACCGTTCTGCGCGCATCCAAGAAAGATCTGGAACTGGGTGGCCACATGGCGTCCTTCCAGTCCTCTGCGACCGTTTACGAAGTGTGCTTCAACCACTTCTTCCGTGCAGCCAACGAGAAAGACGGCGGCGATCTGGTGTACTTCCAGGGCCACATCTCTCCGGGCATCTATGCACGTGCCTTCCTGGAAGGTCGTCTGACTGAAGAGCAGATGAACAACTTCCGTCAGGAAGTTCACGGTAAGGGTCTGTCTTCTTATCCGCACCCTAAACTGATGCCTGAGTTCTGGCAGTTCCCGACCGTATCTATGGGTCTGGGTCCAATTGGTGCAATCTATCAGGCTAAATTCCTGAAGTACCTGGAACACCGTGGTCTGAAAGACACCTCTGAGCAGACCGTTTACGCCTTCCTGGGCGACGGTGAAATGGATGAGCCAGAATCTAAAGGCGCGATCACCATCGCGACCCGTGAGAAGCTGGACAACCTGTGCTTCATCATCAACTGTAACCTGCAACGTCTGGATGGTCCGGTAACCGGTAACGGCAAGATCATTAACGAACTGGAAGGCATCTTCGCGGGTGCAGGCTGGAACGTGATCAAAGTCATGTGGGGCGGTCGTTGGGATGAGCTGCTGCGTAAAGACACCAGCGGTAAACTGATCCAGCTGATGAACGAAACCGTTGACGGCGACTACCAGACCTTCAAATCCAAAGACGGTG
This sequence comes from Enterobacter sp. 301B, assembly GCF_003850715.1. Taxonomy (NCBI): domain Bacteria; kingdom Pseudomonadati; phylum Pseudomonadota; class Gammaproteobacteria; order Enterobacterales; family Enterobacteriaceae; genus Enterobacter; species Enterobacter sp. 301B. Next base: position 96,161 of record NZ_PQTC01000004.1, on the reverse strand, counting down.
CCTACGTTCGTGAGCACTTCTTCGGCAAATATCCTGAAACCGCAGCCCTGGTTGCAGACTGGACTGACGAGCAGATCTGGGCGCTGAACCGCGGTGGTCACGATCCGAAGAAAGTTTACGCTGCACTGAAAAAAGCGCAGGAAACCAAAGGTAAAGCGACTGTGATCCTGGCCCACACCATCAAAGGTTACGGCATGGGTGATACCGCAGAAGGTAAAAACATCGCTCACCAGGTTAAGAAAATGAACATGGACGGCGTGCGTTATATCCGCGACCGTTTCAACGTTCCAGTGACCGATGAGCAGGTAGAAAACCTGTCTTACATCACCTTCCCGGAAGGGTCTGAAGAGCACAAATACCTGCACGAACGTCGTCAGGCACTGAAAGGCTACCTGCCTGCTCGTCAGCCTAACTTCACCGAGAAGCTGGAACTGCCAGCCCTGGAAGACTTCTCTCAGCTGCTGGAAGAGCAGAACAAAGAGATCTCTACCACTATCGCTTTCGTTCGTGCCCTGAACGTGATGCTGAAGAACAAGTCAATCAAAGATCGTCTGGTTCCAATCATCGCCGACGAAGCGCGTACTTTCGGTATGGAAGGTCTGTTCCGTCAGATCGGTATCTACAGCCCGAACGGCCAGCAGTACACCCCGCAGGACCGTGAGCAGGTTGCATACTACAAAGAAGACGAGAAAGGTCAGATCCTGCAGGAAGGTATCAACGAGCTGGGCGCAGGCGCATCCTGGCTGGCTGCTGCGACCTCTTACAGCACCAACAACCTGCCGATGATCCCGTTCTACATCTACTACTCCATGTTCGGGTTCCAGCGTATCGGTGATCTGTGCTGGCAGGCCGGCGACCAGCAGGCTCGCGGCTTCCTGATTGGTGGTACTTCTGGTCGTACGACCCTGAACGGTGAAGGTCTGCAGCACGAAGATGGCCACAGCCACATTCAGTCTCTGACTATCCCTAACTGTATCTCTTACGACCCGTCTTACGCGTACGAAGTGGCAGTCATCATGCATGACGGTCTGCAGCGCATGTACGGTGAAGCGCAAGAGAACGTTTACTACTACATCACCACCCTGAACGAAAACTACCACATGCCGGCAATGCCAGCAGGTGCCGAGGAAGGTATCCGTAAAGGTATCTACAAACTCGAAACCATCGAAGGTAGCAAAGGTAAAGTTCAGCTGCTGGGCTCCGGTTCTATCCTGCGTCACGTTCGTGAAGCAGCGCAGATCCTGGCGAAAGACTACGGTGTGGGTTCCGATGTGTACTCTGTGACCTCCTTCACTGAACTGGCGCGTGATGGCCAGGATTGTGAGCGCTGGAACATGCTGCACCCAATGGAAACCCCACGCGTTCCGTACATCGCTCAGGTGATGAACGACGCGCCAGCGGTGGCGTCTACTGACTATATGAAACTGTTCGCTGAGCAGGTTCGTACTTACGTTCCAGCTGATGATTATCGCGTACTGGGTACTGACGGCTTCGGTCGTTCTGACAGCCGCGAAAACCTGCGTCACCACTTCGAAGTTGATGCTTCCTACGTGGTTGTAGCAGCACTGGGCGAACTGGCTAAACGTGGCGAAATCGATAAGAAAGTGGTTGCGGACGCAATCACCAAATTCAACATCGATGCAGATAAAGTTAACCCGCGTCTGGCGTAAGAGGTAAAAGAATAATGGCTATCGAAATCAATGTACCGGACATCGGGGCTGATGAAGTTGAAATCACCGAGATCCTGGTCAAAGTAGGCGACAAAGTTGAAGCTGAACAGTCGCTGATCACCGTAGAAGGCGACAAAGCCTCTATGGAAGTCCCGTCTCCTCAGGCTGGCATCGTTAAAGAGATCAAAGTCTCTGTTGGCGATAAAACCGAGACTGGCAAACTGATCATGATTTTCGATTCCGCCGACGGTGCAGCAGCTGCTGCACCTGCGCAGGAAGAGAAGAAAGAAGCCGCTCCTGCTGCTGCTCCAGCAGCGGCCGCGGCAGCGAAAGAAGTAAATGTGCCTGACATCGGCGGTGACGAAGTTGAAGTTACCGAAATCCTGGTGAAAGTGGGCGACACCGTTGCGGCTGAGCAGTCACTGATCACCGTAGAAGGCGACAAAGCCTCTATGGAAGTGCCAGCACCGTTCGCCGGTACCGTTAAAGAGATCAAGATCAACACCGGCGACAAAGTGTCTACCGGCTCGCTGATCATGGTCTTCGAAGTGGCGGGTGCAGCACCTGCCGCTGCGCCTGCTCAGGCTGCTGCTCCGGCTCCGGCCGCTGCACCAGCGGCTGCTGGCGGCGCGAAAGACGTTAACGTACCGGATATCGGCGGTGACGAAGTTGAAGTGACCGAAGTGATGGTGAAAGTGGGCGACAAAGTTGCCGCTGAACAGTCACTGATCACCGTTGAAGGCGACAAAGCTTCTATGGAAGTGCCTGCGCCGTTCGCCGGTACCGTTAAAGAGATCAAAATCAGCACCGGCGACAAAGTGTCTACCGGCTCTCTGATCATGGTCTTCGAAGTGGAAGGCGCAGCGCCTGCCGCCGCTCCGGCTGCCGCGGCTGCTCCGGCACCTGCTGCTGCACCGGCTCAGGCTGCTAAACCTGCTGCTGCCCCTGCTGCTAAAGCAGAAAAATCTGAGTTCGCTGAAAACGACGCTTACGTCCACGCGACTCCGCTGATTCGTCGCCTGGCGCGCGAATTCGGTGTGAACCTGGCGAAAGTGAAGGGCACCGGCCGTAAAGGTCGTATCCTGCGCGAAGACGTTCAGGCTTACGTGAAAGACGCGGTGAAACGCGCCGAAGCTGCACCTGCGGCAGCCGCTGGCGGCGGTATCCCGGGCATGCTGCCATGGCCGAAAGTGGACTTCAGCAAGTTCGGTGAAATCGAAGAAGTGGAGCTGGGCCGTATCCAGAAAATCTCTGGTGCTAACCTGAGCCGTAACTGGGTGATGATCCCGCATGTTACGCACTTCGATAAGACCGATATCACCGATCTGGAAGCGTTCCGTAAACAGCAGAACGCCGAAGCTGAGAAGCGTAAGCTGGACGTGAAGTTCACCCCAGTGGTCTTTATCATGAAGGCCGTTGCCGCTGCCCTTGAGCAGATGCCACGCTTCAACAGCTCCCTGTCCGAAGACGGCCAGAAGCTGACGCTGAAGAAATACATCAACATCGGTGTTGCGGTTGATACGCCAAATGGTCTGGTGGTTCCGGTCTTCAAAGACGTGAACAAGAAGAGCATTACCGAGCTGTCCCGTGAACTGACCACCATCTCCAAAAAAGCGCGTGATGGTAAGCTGACTGCCGGCGAAATGCAGGGCGGCTGCTTCACTATCTCCAGCATCGGCGGCCTGGGTACCACCCACTTCGCGCCGATTGTAAACGCGCCGGAAGTGGCTATCCTCGGTGTGTCCAAGTCCGCGATGGAGCCGGTGTGGAATGGCAAAGAGTTCGTGCCGCGTCTGATGATGCCAATCTCTCTGTCCTTCGACCACCGCGTAATCGACGGGGCTGATGGTGCGCGTTTCATCACCATCATCAACAACACCCTGAGCGACATTCGCCGCCTGGTGATGTAATCGAAAAGCCGGCCAGTCGGCCGGCTTTTTTCTGATAATCTCATGGGGTTTTTGAGGTTATTGGTGAAAGCGATAATTCGTGAGCCGTTTGTTGTTTCAAAATTGTTAACAATTTTGTAAAATACGGGCGGATAGAACGACCCGGTGGACGACGGGTATACATTAAGAGGTCATGATGAGCACAGAAATCAAAACTCAGGTCGTAGTACTTGGGGCAGGCCCGGCAGGTTACTCCGCAGCATTTCGCGCCGCGGATTTAGGTCTGGAAACCGTCATCGTAGAACGTTACAGCACCCTCGGCGGTGTTTGTCTGAACGTCGGCTGTATCCCTTCTAAAGCGCTGCTGCACGTAGCGAAAGTTATCGAAGAAGCCAAAGCGCTGGCTGAACACGGTATCGTCTTCGGCGAGCCGAAAACCGATATCGACAAAATTCGTACCTGGAAAGAGAAAGTTATCACTCAGCTGACCGGCGGTCTGGCGGGTATGGCCAAAGGCCGTAAAGTGAAAGTGGTAAACGGTCTGGGTAAATTCACCGGTGCGAACACCCTGGAAGTGGAAGGCGAAAACGGCAAAACCGTGATCAACTTCGACAACGCGATCATCGCGGCAGGCTCTCGCCCAATCGAACTGCCATTCATTCCACATGAAGATCCACGCGTGTGGGATTCCACCGATGCGCTGGAGCTGAAAACCGTTCCTAAGCGTCTGCTGGTTATGGGCGGCGGTATCATCGGTCTGGAAATGGGTACTGTGTACCATGCGCTGGGTTCAGAGATCGACGTGGTTGAAATGTTCGACCAGGTAATCCCGGCAGCCGACAAAGATATCGTTAAAGTCTTCACCAAACGCATCAGCAAGAAATTCAACCTGATGCTGGAAACCAAAGTGACTGCCGTTGAAGCGAAAGAAGACGGTATTTACGTTTCCATGGAAGGCAAAAAAGCCCCATCCGAACCACAGCGTTACGACGCCGTGCTGGTGGCTATTGGCCGTGTGCCGAACGGTAAAAACCTCGACGCGGGCAAAGCTGGCGTGGAAGTGGACGACCGTGGCTTCATCCGCGTTGACAAACAGCTGCGTACCAACGTGCCGCACATCTTTGCTATCGGCGATATCGTCGGTCAGCCAATGCTGGCGCACAAAGGTGTTCACGAAGGTCATGTTGCCGCTGAAGTTATCGCCGGCATGAAGCATTACTTCGATCCGAAAGTGATCCCATCTATCGCGTATACCGAGCCAGAAGTTGCATGGGTTGGTCTGACTGAGAAAGAAGCGAAAGAGAAAGGCATCAGCTACGAAACTGCCACCTTCCCGTGGGCTGCTTCTGGCCGTGCTATCGCGTCCGACTGCGCAGACGGTATGACCAAACTGATCTTCGACAAAGAGACTCACCGCGTCATCGGTGGTGCGATTGTCGGTACCAACGGCGGCGAGCTGCTGGGTGAAATCGGTCTGGCTATCGAAATGGGCTGCGACGCAGAAGACATCGCGCTGACCATCCACGCACACCCGACTCTGCATGAGTCCGTGGGCCTGGCGGCAGAAGTGTTTGAAGGTAGCATTACTGACCTGCCAAACGCGAAAGCGAAGAAGAAATAAGTTTCTTCAGATGAAAAAAGCGGCCTCAGGCCGCTTTTTTTATGCGCTGCGTTCAGGGTGTGACAGGCTGCCAGGTCTTATCCGGCTGGTATTCACTAAGAGCCTGCGCTTTCTGCGCCGAATCGTTGCCGAGATCTGCCTGATAAACCGCGTCATCCTGGTTAATTACAAAGCTCATTACCCCCGTCTGACCGTAGTTCACCGGCCAGGCGACCATGGCAAAGCCATTTTTATCCGGCAGGATGCGGAATCGGTAACCATGGTAACCCGCCCCCGACTGTGGAGGACTGAACGCCGGACCCAGTGGGCTGGGCGTTTCACCGGGAGCGACGGGCCAGTACAGTCCATCCTTTTTACCTTCAGAACTGACTATCTTCTGCGCGTACTTTTGGTTCATCGCAAAATAGCTCTGCTGGGCATCAACATAGGCGTGAAGCGCTTCGATGGCTGCGAGTTCGTTGCGCCCGATTTCGCGGGTCAGGATCTCTTCTGCGGCTTCCTGCATATCAAACTGCCAGCCAGATGCCGTTTTGACCACCGGGATCGGTAGCTGCCAGCCGTTATCGCCCACCACCAGGTGCGCCACGTTGCCACTGATGACGGTTTTATGATGAACGTTCCAGTCGCGCAGGAAGCGATCGACCGCTTCGGGATCAACGCCTTCGGGCGGCAGGAAATCGCGCCAGTTTTCACCGAGCAAATTGTTCATCGCACTTTCGTTTTGCTCGCTGATGGCGCTTGCCAGCGCACTGGTCGCCTGTTCTGGCGAACTGAACGATTGCTGTGCCATGACGGCCGCCGAGACCATGAACAACACCATTCCACTGAGTAATTGACGTTTCATGTCGGCTCCCTTAACGATGACGGAATTCATGGCGTTCAGCGCGTTCACCAGTGAGCTGGCGCGGCTGATGTTGACGAGTAGCGAGCTGCCGGCTTTGCGCCCCGCGCTGCTGTTGGGCTTGCCAGTTGGCGGAGCGGCTGTCGTTGCCGCTCAGGGCATTGGCCCGATGCAGCCTGGCTGGCTGCTGTACCGTCTGTGAAACCCGCTTCTCCTGTCTGTGCATGTCAGTCTGATGATGTTCACGCTGCGGCGTGCTCGTCCGTTTTACGGCCTGCGGCCTGGTGTCATATCCACGATAGTTATTTCGCTGCGAGATCTGCTTCAACTGTTGCGTTGAGGCCAGACGTTGTGCGTCCCGCGTGGCTGTATGTACTGAGTGTGGGAGGGTTTTACCCGTTGATTTTTCCATCTGGCTGAGAGCGGCCTGGCGCTGGCTGTCGCGATTGACTGGTTTTTGCTGCGTCGCGCTTAGCCCGGTGGCTGTATGTGTAGAGTGGAAGCGGTTAGCCAGCTGGTTATTCGGGTAAGGCACGCCTTCACGATAGGCAGGATTGTGCTGCCAGGTGTGGTTATTACCGTTCAGGTGCTGCCCGCTGATTCTGTTGAAATTATCCACGTTGATATTGATGTTGTTATCACCGTTGCGGTTATAACCGCCGTGATTGTCCCAGTCATCATCGTGATGATGGTGATCCCAGTCGTCGTCATCCCAGTCAATATTGCTGAAAATGGCGTAGGTTGTAGCGACCCCGAGGCTAAAACCTAATCCTTTAACCAGACTGTCCGTGAATTGCTCGCCGGGTGAGGGCGGAAGATAGACCGGCGGGTAAGCGGTGTTAGGCCAGGTACCATAAACCGTATTCGGGTTATACGTGGGAACATACACCACCTGCGGATCGGCGGATTCAATCTTGATCACCGTTGGGCTGGTAGGCGTTGCGGTTGTCGTGGTTTTTGTCGATGCAGGTTTCGTGACGGTGGTGACCGTCTGCTGCGGTGTGGATTGCAGCGCACCCGTTTGTTGGGCCAGCAGGCGCAGCCGCTGTACGGAATCCATCACATCTTTCGGCTGTGCAAGGAAGGCGTCTCCCAGATTTTGTACCCATGGCGGATTTTCGCCCATCAACGACATCAGCTGAGGAAACGCAACCAGGGATTTTACGCTGGGATCCCACGGCTGGGTGGCTACCGCCTGCAGGGCGGCATCACCCTGCATTTTAGGATTGTCTTTCGACCACTGCGCGGCCTGAATAACATTTGACGGGTAGGTCGACGCCATCAAGATTTGCGACAGCAGGGCATCCGGGTAAAGCGCGACAGGGGCAACCCATTGGTCGATTTGCGCCGCAGTGTAGACCGGGGCAGCGACGGGCGCAGGCTGGGCTACCGGTGCGCCAGGTTGTTGTGTAACCGGAGCAGGCGTAGCAGGTTCCGTTGCGCGACTTTTAACGTACATGACACCCGAGGCGGCAAACAGCCCCGCACTGCAAAGCAGAACAAGAAGATGTGGCTTAAAAGGCAACTTCATAGATTGACTCCAACGAGACGAGTGCAGTGCCGTGAGGCGTTGCTGTTGCCGCGAGTATCATTCACTCGTGTTTTACAGTTTTGACTATTGTTGGGAAACCTACCGGAGCGTCCGTATAAAGAGTGTGAGTATTTATTACACAATTATATCGGATAGCTGAAAAGGCGACGGGAAAGAGGATAAGATTCGCCTCGTCTCCCCGCTACACCATGCTTAACGATTCAGCAAATAATTTAATGTTGCTTTTTTGTAAACAGATTAACACTGTGCAGAAATCCTGCTATGCTGCCCGACGCGGTATCGGGCATTTACCCTACAAACTGCTGTCTCACAGGAGCGTGAAGAGAACGCCCGCCGCATATGACAATGAGAGCGAGGAGAACCGTCGTGCTAGAAGAATACCGTAAGCACGTAGCAGAACGTGCCGCCGAGGGAATTGTACCCAAACCTTTAGATGCAACCCAAATGGCCGCGCTCGTCGAGCTGCTGAAGAACCCGCCTGAGGGCGAAGAAGAATTCCTGTTAGATCTGCTGATCAACCGCGTACCGCCTGGCGTAGATGAAGCTGCCTACGTAAAAGCCGGATTCCTTGCTGCTATCGCCAAAGGCGAAGCCACCTCCCCACTGGTTACTCCTGAAAAAGCCATTGAACTGCTCGGCACCATGCAGGGCGGCTATAACATTCATCCGCTGATTGACGCGCTGGACAACGAAAAGCTGGCACCGATTGCTGCCAAAGCGCTCTCTTCAACGCTGCTGATGTTCGATAACTTCTACGATGTAGAAGAAAAAGCCAAAGCAGGCAACGTTTACGCGAAGCAGGTGATGCAGTCCTGGGCCGATGCCGAATGGTTCCTGAACCGCCCTGCGCTTGCTGAAAAAATTACCGTGACCGTCTTTAAGGTTACCGGTGAAACCAACACCGATGACCTCTCTCCGGCTCCGGACGCGTGGTCTCGTCCTGATATCCCCCTGCACGCCCTGGCGATGCTGAAAAACGCCCGTGAAGGCATCGAGCCGGATCAGCCGGGTAGCGTTGGCCCGATTAAACAGATCGAAGCGCTTCAGGAGAAAGGTTTCCCGCTGGCCTACGTCGGTGATGTGGTTGGTACCGGTTCTTCCCGTAAATCCGCCACCAACTCCGTGCTGTGGTTCATGGGCGACGACATTCCGCACGTGCCGAACAAGCGCGGCGGCGGCCTGTGCCTCGGCGGCAAAATTGCGCCAATCTTCTTCAACACCATGGAAGATGCGGGCGCTCTGCCAATTGAAGTGGACGTGAGCAACCTGAACATGGGCGACGTGATTGACGTTTACCCGTATAAAGGCGAAGTGCGCAACCACGAAACCAACGAACTGTTGGCAAGCTTCGAGCTGAAAACCGACGTGCTGATCGACGAAGTGCGTGCCGGTGGTCGTATTCCGCTGATCATTGGCCGTGGCCTGACCACCAAAGCGCGTGAAGCGCTGGGTCTGCCGCACAGTGACGTGTTCCGTCAGGCGAAAGACGTGGCGGAAAGCAATCGCGGCTTCTCACTGGCACAGAAAATGGTCGGTCGCGCCTGCGGCGTCGCTGGTATCCGTCCTGGCGCGTACTGCGAGCCGAAAATGACCTCCGTGGGCTCTCAGGACACCACCGGTCCAATGACCCGTGATGAACTGAAAGACCTTGCGTGCCTGGGCTTCTCATCTGACCTGGTCATGCAGTCCTTCTGCCACACTGCGGCATATCCGAAGCCGGTTGACGTCACTACGCACCACACGCTGCCTGACTTCATTATGAACCGTGGCGGTGTCTCCCTGCGTCCGGGCGACGGCGTTATCCACTCCTGGCTGAACCGCATGCTGCTGCCGGATACCGTGGGTACCGGCGGTGACTCCCATACCCGTTTCCCGATTGGTATCTCCTTCCCTGCGGGCTCCGGTCTGGTGGCGTTTGCCGCAGCGACCGGCGTGATGCCTCTCGACATGCCTGAATCCGTGCTGGTGCGCTTCAAAGGCAAAATGCAGCCGGGCATCACTCTGCGCGATCTGGTGCACGCAATCCCGCTGTATGCCATCAAACAGGGTCTGCTGACCGTTGAGAAGAAGGGCAAGAAAAACATCTTCTCTGGCCGCATTCTGGAAATTGAAGGTCTGCCGGATCTGAAAGTTGAGCAGGCGTTCGAGCTGACCGATGCCTCTGCCGAGCGTTCTGCGGCGGGCTGTACCATCAAGCTGAACAAAGAGCCGATTATTGAGTATCTGACCTCCAACATCGTGCTGCTCAAGTGGATGATTGCGGAAGGCTACGGCGACCGCCGTACGCTGGAGCGTCGTATTCAGGGCATGGAAAAATGGCTGGCGGATCCGCAGCTGCTGGAAGCTGACGCTGACGCAGAGTACGCGGCGGTGATCGACATCGATCTGGCGGATATCAAAGAGCCAATCCTGTGTGCGCCAAACGATCCGGACGATGCGCGTCTGCTCTCTGACGTACAGGGCGATAAGATCGACGAAGTGTTCATCGGCTCCTGTATGACCAACATCGGCCACTTCCGTGCTGCCGGTAAGCTGCTGGATACTCACAAAGGCCAGCTGCCGACCCGTCTGTGGGTGGCGCCGCCAACCCGTATGGATGCGGCGCAGCTGACCGAAGAGGGCTACTACAGCGTGTTCGGTAAGAGCGGGGCGCGTATTGAAATTCCGGGCTGCTCCCTGTGCATGGGCAACCAGGCGCGCGTGGCCGACGGTGCGACAGTGGTTTCCACCTCCACCCGTAACTTCCCGAACCGTTTGGGTACCGGGGCGAACGTCTACCTGGCTTCTGCGGAGCTGGCAGCGGTTGCGGCGCTGATTGGCAAACTGCCAACGCCGGAAGAGTACCAGACCTTTGTGGCTCAGGTAGATAAGACGGCGGTGGATACCTATCGCTATCTGAACTTCGACCAGCTCTCTCAGTACACCGAGAAGGCTGACGGGGTGATCTTCCAGACCGCGGTATAAAAACCAACCCCTCACCCCTAACCCCTCTCCCCTAAGGGGCGAGGGGGATTTTATTCCCTCTCCCTTTGAGAGAGGGCCAGGGTGAGGGGTATTTTTTTTATTTTCATTCCTCCCACCTCTCCCGCTTTTTTTCTTCCTCTCTGCTGCGATAATTACCCTAATGGCTTTGCAGAGGAAAACGCTATGGATTACGAATTTTTGCGCGACATCACCGGCGTGGTGAAAGTGCGAATGTCGATGGGGCACGAAGCCGTTGGACACTGGTTTAACGAAGAGGTGAAAGAGAACCTCGCGCTGCTGGATGAAGTCGAACAGGCAGCGGAAACGGTGAAAGGCAGTGAACGCTCCTGGCAACGCGCCGGGCACGAATACACCCTGTGGATGGATGGCGAAGAGGTGATGGTGCGTGCCAACCAGCTTGAGTTCTCGGGTGATGAGATGGAAGAGGGGATGAGCTACTACGACGAAGAGAGCCTGTCGCTGTGCGGTGTGGAAGATTTCCTGAAAGTGGTGAACGCCTACCGCGACTTTATGAAACAGAAGTAACTCCCCGAAGCGTCCCTGCTTCGGGCCACGATTACACGGTCGGAATGTTACGGCCGTAGTAAATTTCGCGCATCTCTTTCCAGAGCAGGTCGGTAATGACCTTACGCTCTTCTTCGCTTAAATCTTCCGGCTTCGTGTGGAACATGTAGTGCTTAAGGTCGAATTCCTTAAGTAACATTTTGGTGTGGAAGATATTCTCCTGATAGACGTTCACATCCATCATGTCGTATAGCGACTTCATGTCGTCGGACATGAAGTTCTGAATGGAGTTGATCTCATGATCGATGAAGTGCTTCATGCCGTTGATATCACGGGTAAAACCGCGTACGCGATAATCAATAGTGACGATATCGGATTCCAGCTGGTGGATTAAATAATTCAACGCATTCAGCGGTGAAATCACGCCGCAGGTCGACACTTCAATATCCGCGCGGAAGGTACACAGTCCGCCTTCCGGGTGGCTTTCCGGGTAGGTGTGCACGCAGATATGGCTTTTATCCAGGTGGGCGACAACCACTTCTGGCAGTGGGCCGGGGTGCTCGGTTTTGTCGATAAGCTGCGGGTCAACCGGCTCTTCACTGACCAGAATGGTGACGCTTGCTCCCTGCGGCTCGTAATCCTGGCGCGCGATATTCAGGATGTTGGCGCCGATAATCGAGCAGGTCTCTGTCAGGATCTCGGTCAGACGGTTGGCGTTGTAGAGTTCATCGATATAGGCGATATAACCATCGCGCTCTTCTGCTGTTTTGGCGTAGCAGATATCGTAAATACAAAAACTCAGGCTTTTGGTCAGATTGTTAAAGCCATGCAGTTTAAGCTTTTTCAATTAGTTCACCTCCTTTGAGGACAGCGCGTCTTGCAGATATTGAGGCAACGCAAAGGCTGCGGTGTGGATCGCCGGGTTGTAGTATCGGCATTTGAGTCCGGCCTGGTGGAAGCGGGCCTGGATAATTTCGGTGGAGAGATGGCGCAGGACGTCGTTATCCGTCGCCCAGGCAAAGGTCATGATCCCGCCGTAGTAAGTGGGGATCGCCGCCTGGTAGAAGCTGACGTCAGCAAAATAGGTGCTCAGCTTACGGTGGCTATCAAGCGCTTCATCCTGTTGCAGGAAGCAAACGCCGTTTTGCGCCACAAAAATCCCGCCAGGCTTCAGGCAGCGCTTGCAGCCTTCGTAAAACGACGAGGTAAACAGCGACGCGCCGGGGCCGATAGGGTCGGTACAGTCAGAGATAATGACATCAAACGTTTGCGTGGTCTGGTTAACAAAATTGACGCCATCGTCGATAACCAGATTAAACCGCGGATCGTCATAGCTGCCGGCATTGTGGTTGGGCAGATACTGGCGGCAGAACGACACCACACCGGCGTCGATTTCCACCATGGTGATGGTTTCGACATTCTGATGACGCGAGACTTCACGCAGCATCGCGCCGTCGCCGCCGCCGATAATCAGCACGTCCTTCGCGTGGCCGTGGGCCAGCAGCGGGACGTGGGTCATCATTTCGTGATAGATAAACTCGTCGCGCTCGGTGGTTTGCACCACGCCGTCCAGCGCCATTACGCGGCCAAAGGCGGCGTTTTCGAAGATTATCAGATCCTGATGATCGGTTTTCTCATGATAGAGCACGTTATCCACGGCAAAATACTGACCAAACTGGTCATGCAGCGTTTCTTGCCATACCGTTTTTTCGGTCATGGGGAGCACCTCCTTCGTTAACATCCATTACATCCGGCAGATGGGCGCAACACAACACCGCCGTGAAGCGGTTAGCGGGTCAACAAGGGGCGTCGGGAAGGTTACTTCACGTAGGCGAGCAGGCTGAGTGAATCGCGAGCCAGCGCTTTGCATTTTTTAGCAGTGGGAATGCCAATACCGCTTAAATCACGGTAGCTGTCTTCACCGAGCGCCTTCATGTCGAAGCTGTCGTAGTTGCTGAGGTCCCATTGGTTCTGCTGGGCAAAAAAGACCAGTGCGCGACGAATTTGCCCATTGGGTAAATTCTGGTAACCACAATCGTTTTTCAGAAAAACAAAAACTGCCGTCAGATCGGCCATATCTTCCGCTTCGTTTTCACTTAGCGCGTAACTGTTCGCACACATCGCCATCAGGCTGGCGAACAAAATTGTTCTGAAAAACGTCTTCATTGCCTTTACCACTGCATCACGGAAAATTAACGTTAGCATACTTGATGCCAGGCCGACGATCTTTATTATTGCCGCCGTGCTTGACCTTCCGGTAAGGGGAGGGTTTATGCTCAAAAGATCGCCTGCTGGAAATAAGGAAATGCACATGCAACGTCGTGATTTTTTAAAATTTTCTGCCGCGCTGGGGGTTGCCAGCGCGTTACCTCTCTGGAGCCGCGCCGTTTTTGCCGCCGACAGACCTGCTTTACCCATACCTGAATTACTCGCAGCAGATGCCCGCAGCCGCATTCAGCTTGTGGTGCAGGCCGGTAAAACCACGTTCGGTCAGCATGCCGCCACGACGTGGGGTTATAACGGCAATTTGCTCGGCCCTGCGTTGCAGTTACGCAAAGGGAAGGCGGTGACGGTAGACATTCATAACACGTTAGCGCAAGAGACCACGCTGCACTGGCATGGGCTGGAAGTCCCGGGCGAAGTGGATGGGGGGCCTCAGGGCGTCATCAAGCCTGGTGGTAAACGCAGCGTCACCTTTACTCCTGACCAGCGTGCGGCGACCTGCTGGTTCCACCCGCATCAGCATGGCAAAACGGGCCATCAGGTGGCGATGGGGCTGGCCGGTCTGGTGCTGATTAAAGACGATGAAAGCCGCCTGCTGCGCCTGCCAAAACAGTGGGGTATCGACGATGTCCCGGTGATTGTGCAGGACAAAAAATTCAGCGCTGACGGGCAAATTGACTATCAGCTGGACGTAATGAGCGCGGCGGTAGGCTGGTTTGGCGATACGCTGCTGACCAACGGCGCAATCTACCCGCAGCATGCCGCGCCAAAAGGCTGGCTGCGTTTACGCCTGCTAAATGGCTGTAACGCCCGCTCGCTGAACTTCGCCACCAGCGATAAACGCCCGCTGTATGTGGTGGCAAGCGACGGCGGCCTGCTGCCGGAACCGGTGAAGGTGAGCGAGCTGCCGATGCTGATGGGCGAGCGCTTCGAGGTGCTGGTGGATATCAGCGATGGCAAAGCGTTTGACCTGGTGACCCTGCCGGTCAGCCAGATGGGGATGGCCGTTGCGCCGTTTGATAAACCCCATCCGGTCCTGCGCATTCAGCCGCTACAGATCGCCGCTTCCGGTACGCTGCCGGACGCCCTCACCACGCTACCCGCACTCCCGTCGCTGGACGGGCTTACGCAGCGTAAACTTCAGCTCTCCATGGACCCGATGCTCGACATGATGGGCATGCAGGCGCTGATGAAGAAGTACGGCAAGCAGGCCATGGCGGGAATGCACCACGGCCAGATGATGGGCCATATGAATATGGACCACGGTAAAATGGGCGGCATGGATCACGGCGGCCATGGTTTCGATTTCCACAACGCCAACCGCATCAACGGCAAAGCGTTCGATATGAACACGCCCATGTTCGCCGCCACGAAAGGGCAGTTTGAACGCTGGGTGATTTCAGGCGAAGGCGACATGATGCTGCACCCGTTCCATATCCACGGCACGCAGTTCCGTATTCTCTCTGAGAACGGTAAAGCGCCGGACGCGCATCGCCGGGGCTGGAAAGATACGGTGAGGGTGGAAGGCGATGTCAGCGAGGTGCTGGTTAAGTTCGAGCACGAAGCGCCGAAAGAGTTTGCCTATATGGCCCACTGCCATCTGCTGGAGCATGAAGATACGGGGATGATGCTGGGCTTTACCGTATAAAAAAAGCCGGGTGGCGGCTTCGCCTTACCCGGCCTATATAGGACACCCGAAAGCCCGGTAAGCGTTAGCGCCACCGGGCTTTTTCATTACTTAGCGTCGTCAGGCAGTGCATACGCGACAATATAGTCGCCCATCTTCGTGCCAAACGAACCGTGACCACCTGCGGAGATGACAACGTACTGCTTGCCATTCACTTCATAGGTCATCGGCGTTGCCTGTCCACCGGCTGGCAGACGGCCTTGCCACAGTTTTTCACCGTTGGTCATGTTGTACGCGCGCAGGTAGTTATCTGCGGTTGCCGCGATGAACAGCACGTTACCGGCGGTGGAGATTGGGCCACCCAGCATTGGCATACCCATATTGAACGGCACTGGAACAGGCATCGGGAACGGCATGCTGTCCTGTGGCGTACCAATACGTTTCTTCCAGACGATCTTGTTGGTCTTCAGATCCAGACCGGAGATGTAACCCCAGGCAGGCTGTTTACACGGCAGACCGAACGGAGAAAGGAACGGATTCAGGGTCACACCATAAGGAACGCCATACTGCGGCTGGATACCGGCTTCGGTACCGCTGCCTTTCGCATCTTTCGGCTGCTCCATTGGGTTACCCGGACCACGAGGGATCAGACGGGAAACGAACGGCAGCGCCATTGGGTTAGCGATGGCGACCTGACGGTTAGGGTCAACGGAGATCCCACCCCACTCGAACATCCCCAGGTTACCCGGGAAGACCAGCGTGCCCTGCTCTGACGGCGGCGTGAAGATGCCTTCATAGCGCAGCTGGTGGAACATCACGCGGCATACCAGCTGGTCAAACATCGTGGCACCCCACATGTCTGCACCGCTGAGGTCTTTCTCCGGACGGAAACTCAGATCAGAGAACGGCTGCGTTTTGGTGACGTAGTCGCCTTTGGCCGCACCCTGCGGAACCGGTTTTTCCGGCGCAGGAACAACCAGCTTACCGTTGCTGCGATCCAGCACGAAGATGTTGCCGGTTTTGGCCGGGGCGTAAATCACCGGAACGGTTTTACCGTTAACGGTAATGTCCGCCAGCGTCGGCTGGGACGGCATATCCATATCCCACAGATCGTGGTGAACGGTCTGGTAGCTCCATGCCAGTTTACCGGTCGTTGCGTTCAGCGCCACGATGGAGCTGGCGTAACGTTCCTGCTCCGGCGTACGGTTACCGCCCCAGATATCCGGCGTGGTCACGCCCATCGGCAGGTAAACCAGGTCCAGCTTCGCGTCATACGCTGCCGGTGCCCAGGAGTTCGGTGAGTTAAAGGTAAAGGTGTGTTCATCCGATGGGATCGCGTTGGGATCTTTCGCGCCCGGGTCGAAGGCCCACAGCAGTTTACCGGTGTTCACGTCGAAACCACGGATAACGCCGGAGGTTTCGCGGGTAGAGAAGTTATCCGTTACCGAACCGGCAATCACGATGGTTTTATCGGTAATGATTGGCGGGGAGGTCGGCTCATACAGACCCGGCGTAGTGTCCGGCATGTTGGTCTGAAGATTCAGAATGCCTTTGTTAGCGAAGGTTTCGCACAGCTTACCGGTCTCAGCGTTGATGGCAAACAGGCGGCCATCGTTCACCGGCAGCATAATGCGGCGAGGACAGTCGGCAATGACTTCCGGGCTGGCATTATCAGCGCGCGCTTCGTGGTAAGAGACGCCGCGGCAGGTGATGTGCTGGAACGACGGGTTGGAGTTCAGCTGTGGATCAAAGTGCCATTTCTCTTTACCGGTGGCCGCGTCGAGCGCGAACAGACGCTGGTGCGCCGTACACAGGTAGAGCATGTTGCCCACTTTAATCGGGGTCACTTCGTTGGTCAGCTCACCCGGATCGTTCGGCATTTTCAGGTCGCCGGTACGGAATACCCAGGCTTCCTTCAGGTTTTTCACGTTGTCCGCGTTGATCTGCTTAAGCGGGGAGTAACGTTGACCTTCCTGATTTCGACCATAGGCTGGCCAGTCGCCGTCAGCCACCTGCGAAATAGCCGCAGCCGGTGTGGATTCAGTGTTCAGCGTACCGTGGATCTCCTGCGGGTCGTTGAATCCGGCCCAGGTCAGGATGCCGCCACTAATCAGCAGGGCAACGACCAGACCGGCTACAGCACCACTGGAAGGGACGATCAGACGACGCCAGACAAACGGCAGGATCAGCCAGATACCGAAGAAGACCAGAATGTCGCTGCGCGGCGTCAATGCCCAGAAGTCGAACCCGACTTCCCAGACGCCCCAGATCATGGTTGCGAGCAGTAACGCTGCGTACAGCCACAGAGCAGATTGTTTTCTGCGTAAAAGCAGGACGGTTACGCCAACCATAACCAGACCCGCAATCGGGTAGTACCAGGAGCCGCCAATCGCGACCAGCCATACGCCACCGATTAACAAATACAGCGCGCAGAATGCGGCAAACGCGGCTGTTAATGTCACCAGTAGACGCGGCTGTTTAGTTTTTGTTTCAGCCATAGAAAAGTACTCGTCAGTTTTGTTAATTATTTGCTAGCAATTAATTATAGGTATTAACAACTGTGATCGGAATCACAAATATTGCTTTTTATAACTCATACGCCAGGGCAATCCATTTACTGGTATAATGGCTGGCTTGCGTATCGATGCCGGAGCGAGAGTCATCCGCATTGAGAGATTTTCACTAAAATCATTTGGTTAGTAATATGAAACATACTGTTGAAGTGATGATCCCGGAAGCCGAGATCAAAGCGCGTATCGCCGAACTGGGTCGTCAAATCACCGAACATTACAAGGACAGCGGCAGCGAAATGGTGCTGGTCGGTCTGTTGCGTGGTTCTTTCATGTTCATGGCAGACCTGTGCCGTGAAGTGCAGGTGCCGCACGAGGTCGATTTTATGACCGCCTCCAGTTACGGCAGCGGCATGTCCACAACCCGTGATGTGAAAATCCTGAAAGATCTGGATGAAGATATTCGTGGCAAAGATGTGTTGATTGTTGAGGACATCATCGACTCCGGCAACACGCTCTCTAAAGTGCGTGAGATCCTGAGCCTGCGTGAACCAAAATCACTGGCGATTTGTACCCTGCTGGATAAGCCTGAGCGCCGTGAAGTGCAGGTGCCGGTGGAGTTCGTTGGTTTCTCCATCCCGGACGAATTCGTGGTGGGTTACGGCATTGATTACGCGCAGCGTTATCGCCATCTGCCGTATGTTGGGAAAGTAGTGATTCTGGACGAATAATTGCGGGCTGATGCCCTCACCCCAGCCCTCTCCCACAGGGAGAGGGTGAAAACCTCCGGCTTTGTTATTTATGGTTCACATGCTTAAGCTTGAGGTTGGCAATTCCCGAGCGGTAACGCTGTTCCAGCGTTTCGCGGTTGGTGGCGGTCACTTCCAGATTGCGCAGCAGACCGTCGTGAATACCGTACGCCCAGCCGTGGATGGAGACCTTCTGCCCGCGTTTCCAGGCAGACTGCATAATCGTCGAGTGGCCCAGGTTATAGACCTGCTCCATTACGTTCAGCTCACACAGGGTGTCGAGACGGCGCTCCTGCGGCATTTCGCCCAGCAGTGAGCTATGTTTGAACCAGATATCACGAATGTGCAGCAGCCAGTTATCGATTAACCCTAGCTCTGTGTTTTCGACCGCCGCCTGCACGCCGCCGCAGCCGTAGTGGCCACAAATAATGATGTGCTCAACCTCAAGAACGTCAACGGCGTACTGCACAACCGAAAGGCAGTTGAGATCGGTATGAATAACCAGGTTAGCCACATTGCGGTGAACAAACAGTTCGCCAGGTTCAAGACCCGTCAGACGTTCGGCGGGGACACGGCTGTCAGAACATCCAATCCAGAGAAAGCGCGGGTTCTGCGCTTGCGCGAGTTTTCCAAAAAATCCGGGGTCTTCCTCCACCAGCATTTTTGACCATAGTGCATTGTTGCTGATGAGTGTATCTATGTCGTTCATGGAGGTTAGCGACCTGTAACCAAGTGATTGCGTTGCGCTACTATAGGGTAACCCGACTTTTAATGAAACCACACAACGTGTGTCAGAACTTAAGGTAAGTTGAATTCATGGCGATTGCACTGGAGCTTGAACAGCTCAAAAAAACCTACCCGGGGGGCGTTCAGGCGCTGCGCGGGATAGATCTTAAAGTCGAAGCGGGAGATTTCTACGCGCTTCTGGGGCCGAACGGGGCGGGGAAATCCACCACCATCGGGATCATCAGCTCGCTGGTCAATAAAACCTCCGGCCGCGTCAGCGTGTTTGGCTACGATCTGCAAAAAGATGTGGTCAACGCCAAGCGTCAGCTGGGGCTGGTGCCGCAGGAGTTCAACTTCAACCCG
This sequence comes from Enterobacter sp. 301B, assembly GCF_003850715.1. Classification (NCBI taxonomy): domain Bacteria; kingdom Pseudomonadati; phylum Pseudomonadota; class Gammaproteobacteria; order Enterobacterales; family Enterobacteriaceae; genus Enterobacter; species Enterobacter sp. 301B. The sequence continues at coordinate 76,901 of NZ_PQTC01000004.1, read as the reverse complement.
TTTGAGACGGTACAGCAGATTGTTGTTAACCAGGCGGGTTACTATGGCGTTGAGCGCAAAGAGGCGCTTGAGCGCAGCGAAAAGTATCTGAAACAGCTCGACCTGTGGGAGAAGCGTAACGAACGCGCGCGGATGTTGTCCGGGGGGATGAAGCGCCGCCTGATGATTGCCCGCGCGCTGATGCACGAGCCAAAGCTGCTTATCCTTGATGAGCCGACTGCTGGCGTGGATATTGAACTGCGTCGTTCCATGTGGGGCTTCCTGAAAGATCTGAACGATAAAGGCACCACCATCATTCTGACCACGCACTACCTGGAAGAGGCGGAAATGCTGTGCCGCAATATCGGCATTATTCAGCACGGTGAGCTGGTGGAAAACACCTCGATGAAGAATCTGCTCTCCAAGCTCAAATCAGAGACCTTTATCCTCGATCTGGCGGCGAAAAGCGCGCTGCCGAAACTGGAGGGCTACAACTATCGCCTGGTCGATACCTCGACGCTGGAGGTAGAAGTGCTGCGCGAGCAGGGTATCAACAGCGTGTTCTCACAGTTGAGTGCGCAGGGCATTCAGGTATTAAGCATGCGTAACAAAGCAAACCGACTGGAAGAGCTGTTTGTCTCTCTGGTGCACGACAAACAAGGAGACAAGGCATGACGCATCTTTACTGGGTCGCGCTGAAAAGCATCTGGGCAAAAGAGATTAACCGCTTTATGCGTATCTGGGTGCAAACCCTGGTGCCGCCGGTGATCACCATGACGCTCTACTTCATCATTTTCGGTAACCTGATTGGCTCCCGCATTGGTGAGATGCACGGTTTTACCTATATGCAGTTTATCGTGCCGGGCCTGATCATGATGGCGGTGATCACCAACGCTTACGCGAACGTGGCGTCGTCGTTCTTTAGCGCCAAGTTCCAGCGCAACATTGAAGAGCTGCTGGTGGCCCCGGTGCCAACGCATGTGATCATCGCCGGTTACGTGGGCGGCGGCGTAGCGCGCGGGCTGTGCGTGGGGATTCTGGTGACGGCGATTTCGTTGTTCTTCGTCCCGTTCCAGGTGCATTCGTGGCTGTTCGTGGCGCTCACATTATTGCTGACGGCGATCCTGTTCTCCCTCGCCGGGCTGCTGAACGCGGTGTTTGCTAAAACGTTTGATGACATCAGCCTGATCCCGACCTTCGTGCTGACGCCGCTGACCTATCTGGGCGGGGTGTTTTACTCCCTGACGCTGTTGCCGCCGTTCTGGCAGGCGCTGTCGCACCTGAACCCGATTGTCTACATGATCAGCGGCTTCCGCTTTGGCTTCCTCGGCATTGCCGATGTCCCGCTGTTCACCACCGTTGTGGTGCTGGTGGTGTTTATCGTGGCATTCTATCTGCTGTGCTGGTATCTGATCCAGCGCGGACGCGGGCTGCGTAGCTAACCTTCTGCCCGGCGACGTTCTGTTTGCCGGGCACTTTCTTTGACAGTTATCACCGTAAACTAACCTTCACCTGGATAAACTACTCGCCTGCTAAGGAGAGACGTTATGCTGGGATGGGTGATCACCTGCCACGATGAAGAGGCACAGGAAATGCTGCTTAAGCTGGAGGCCCGATTTGGCCCCCTGGCGCAATGTCGTGCGGTAAATTACTGGCGAGGGCTGAGCACCAATATGCTCAGCCGGATGATGTGTGACGCGCTGCATGAAACCGACACCGGCGATGGCGTGATTTTTCTCACTGACAGATCCGGCGCGGCGCCATACCGTGCGGCTGCCCTAATGAGCCATAAGCACGATAACTGTGAAGTAATCTCCGGTATCAGCCTGCCTTTACTCGAAGCGATGTATCCGCTGCGCGCAACGTTGAGCAGCGCTGAGTTTCGTCACGCCATTGTGGCGCAGGGCTCGCCGGGCGTGAGCAGCTTGTGGCACCAGCAGCAGAAGAACCCGCCTTTTGTTCTGCTTCACGATCTGTATAAGCATTAAACATTGGTATTGATGCCGCTTTTGTTACAATGGCGGCTGATTTTCTGTGTCGATTTATATTCCATGCTCAAACGCGTTATCTTTATCCTTCTGCTCGTGGTTTCCGGTGGTGCGTCTGCCAGCCTGACCAGTCAGCAAGGCCTTCCTGCCCAATATATGCAAACCACCGAAGATGCGGCCATCTGGGCGCAGGTGGGAAATGCCGTTGTGAATGTGGGGAATGTCCGCGCCGGGCAGATCCTCGCTGTCTTTCCGGCCGCGGCGGATTACTATGAATTTCGTTTCGGATTCGGTACGGGGTTTATTGATAAAGACCACCTTGAAAAAGTTCAGGGCAAACAACGCGTTGAGGATAGTTTGGGTGACTTGAACAAGCCGCTCAGTAATCAAAACCTCATTACCTGGAAAGACACGCCGGTGTATAACGCCCCCAGCAGCGGAAGCGCGCCCTTTGGCACCTTAAGCGCTAATCTTCGCTATCCGATTCTGAATAAGCTGAAAGACCGCCTGAACCAGACCTGGTTCCAGATCCGTATCGGTAATCGTCTGGCATGGGTAAGCAGCCTGGATGCGCAGGAAGATAACGGGCTACCGGTTCTGACCTACCATCATATTTTGCGTGATGAAGAGAACACCCGTTTTCGACATACCTCCACGACGACCAGCGTACGTGCGTTTAATAATCAGATGGCATGGTTACGCGATCAGGGCTACACCACGCTGACGATGTACCAGCTTGAAGGGTACGTGCGTAACAAGATGAACCTGCCCGCGAAAGCGGTGGTGATCACCTTTGATGATGGCCTCAAATCGGTGAGCCGCTATGCGTATCCGGTGCTGAAAGAATATGGCTTCAACGCGACGGCGTTTATAATTTCATCCCGAATCAAAGGCCATCCGCAGAAGTGGGATCCAAAATCGCTACAGTTTATGAGCGTTCAGGAAATCAAGGGCATCCAGGATGTGTTCGACATTCAGTCTCACACTCATTTCCTGCATCGCGTGGATGGCTATAAACACCCCATCCTGTTGAGCCGTAGCTATCACGTGATCCTGTTTGATTTTGAACGCTCACGTCGTGCACTGGCTCAGTTCAACCCGCGCGTATTGTATGTGTCGTATCCATTTGGCGGCTATGACAATAAAGCGATAAAGGCAGCGAATGACGCTGGTTTTCATCTGGCAGTGACGACGATGAAAGGGAAGGTGAAGCCGGGGGATAATCCGTTCCTGTTGAAGCGTTTGTATATCTTAAGAACGGATTCACTGGAGACGATGTCGCGGCTGATCAGTAATCAGCCGCAGGGATAGCGGTTAGTCGTATGAAAGGGTGAATACGCCGGTGGCTTTAAACGACCCCGGTTTCACTGTGTTTCCGTTTGCTACCAGTTGAGCAACATAATTAATTTGCTTGGATTCAGGGGTTTGGTAATCCGTTATGACATAGGATGAGTCAGGATTATTCGGCAGGAGTTGAGAGGTTCCGTTATACATGATTCTCACGCCTGCGCCCTCAGCTCCGGACGAAAGCGTATTACCAAGAAGTTCATTATTTTTTCCGGTTAGCTTTGAGGTGGTGAGTTTGGTTGTGATATTTGCCACACCGGTACAATTGCTTAGGCTAATTGAAAAAGGGATATCCTTAACCCGATTGTTTTTAATGTCTGAAACATAATATTCTCCCAGGTTAACATTATTAGTGCCATCCGATAGCATGGCCATGTCGCAGGTTGGAAGAACGATCGGGATCTGGAATGAGTCCTCGTTGACCACAAATGTCCATGGTTGGTTGTTAGAATCATTTGGATTACCAATAGCCATTTTCCCCAGAGTGCCGGGTTTGGGTCTGATTGAGGTTTCTTTGTTCGGGTTGCCTCTGTAACCTTCATCAATATAAATTTGAACTGAGGTGTTTATCCATTTGTCATCCCAGGGGTCAGATTTTCCGGAGGATGCAACGGTAGTCCAGTCAGTCGTATTCATAGCGAAATAGCCACCCATGCCTCCAGTGCTTTCTGCGGTGTGGACCCTTACGGAATAATAAATCCCAGGAATATTTGTTTCAAACATAGCCCTGCCATAACTGCTCCCCATCAGCAAGGTCGGGTTTGTTTGTGACACGAGGTTAAAACCATCGTCCCCTGCACCACATTCGGCCTGAATGCCCGGTGTCAGGTTAACGTTAAAAAGAGTACTGGCATAATTACCCGGAGGGGGAAGACGTACGGTGCCACCTGAGTAGTCGGAATTGATCAGCGTGGTTGTGCCGCCTTTTCCATTATTCATTCGGCACTCCCCTGCCCAGCAGGAGTGGCTGAGGGTAAATAACACGCTCGCCATGGCAAACGCCATTGTGCCTTTCACGTTGAAACCCTGTCTTATAAAGTTGAACATTCTCATCCTTTTTCCTGTTCTGATTATTATTCGTAAGTGATGTCAACCAATACTTTACTGGTAACGACACCACCAGCCACTACGCCAATATTTTGATATCGGGCATAGAACTGATAATCCGTTAAAAATGCAGTATCCTGACCGCTTACGTCATAAGTGATTTTTGACGTGCCGTCGTTGTTTAAAACATTCTTTTTATATTTTTCAGAGAAAACGACGACGCCGACATTTTTTGCCGCGCCTGCGGCGGTATCATCACTTTTGAAAACCTGATTTTGTCCTGGCCAGAAACCCGACTGCGGCGAAAAGCTAAAACTCAGCTTTTTAGCCGTACCGCTGTCTCCATAGCAATCATCTACATGGATCTTAAAAGGCGTACCGCCTGCATCATCGGTTGCAGTAAAACGATCGCTACCATCCGGGTTATAAAACCAACTGCGCATCGCATTGGGGAGATAAATTTCGCCGTCATTTTCCACGGTCATCTTACAGGTGCTATTAACAATGTTAGCGGTAATATTTACGTCTAATCCTGAGCTTGCCTGGCTTACGCCAGGCAAGATGCCACCAGCCAAGCCCATAAGCAACACAAGACCGGGCTGGTATAAAATAAACGGTGATTGTTGCATACTGGTTCCTGGTATTATGGATAAGCGATAGTAAACGTGACTGGCGCAGTAACCGCCCCCGCGCCTACATCAGCAATGGTTTGGCCTTGCCCGATAACGATACGGGAATTCATCGGGAATTCACCGGTACCATCAGTAATGGTGACATCCTTAGCAGCCGGAGGCGTGTTACAGCTCATAAGCTCGCCAGTATCGACAACACCCGACCAGATCTCAAAGCCCGTTGCTAAGCCGCCAGAGTAAGAATCACCCGTCTTGTTGACGCCACTGCATTCACCACCAGCGCCTTTCGCAGCGGACACCGTTGCCTTGGTTACTCCAGAACAGTTGGTGAAACTAATCTTGAGCGGCTCGACACGGGTTTTGTTCACCAGATCGGATTTGTATACGTCGCCGAACGCAATTTCAGTGGAGGCTGTGCCTGCATCGTTAAGTACTTTTGCGGTACATGTGCCTGATACAATTTTTGATTTAATCGTTAATTCGACACTAGGGGTGCCTGTAATTGCTGCGCTTGCCATTCCCGAGAACAGAAGAGCAGAAACGGACAGGGCGATAAAAGTAGAATTGAATTTCATAATGTTGCTCCGTTTTCCTGCACTAATCACTCGTAGCTAAATTCAAAGGTCGCCACGGCCTGAAAATCACCAATGGTCATGCTGTTTTCTTTTGTTTCACGTAAGGTGGCCACCAGAGCAACTTCCTTATTCTGGATTTCTGTCGGACTCCAGACCAGGCGCTCTGAATCCAGGGTTGAGTTAATGATAAAAGGAGTATTTGGTGCATCGGCTCTGGCGATTTCAGCCGCAGAGTAATCAGCGCCACCGTTAGTTTTTGCAATCTGGTTAACAAGGCCGCTAGCTAAATAACCTGATTTGGTTCCTTTTACGGTTGTTTTTAACGAGGTCAGCGACGCCGGGCATTCAACGAGCACAATTTTGAAATTGGCATTTGCCGTTCCGGCTTTGACATCATCTAAACGTACCTGACCGTTATTACCGATAGTCAGCGTTTGCTGCGTATCTGAACCCGTACCGCCGACCAGTTTCATATCGCAGGTGGTTTCGCGGATATTGGCAGTGAAGTTAACATTGAGATCGGCTGCCGCAGCAGAACCTGACATCGCTAACATTGCTAATGCGATTAATGAATAACCGCAATGATTTTTCTTCATATTATTTCCCATGGGTGTGATTCCCTGTTTTAACATCATTACATTTGGCACTGTTGATTACTCAGAATCGTGGTTAAGCCTGCTTTCTTCGCATTTTCAGGAATCTGATAATGCACCGTGCAAGAGCTGGATCCATCGCTTCCCCATACCACCCGGAGAGCGCCTTTGTCTTCCACACCGCGTACATAAGCTTGTCCTGCCTGGCCTACCGTTCCGATAGATTCGTTTTTCTCATTCAGAACGTCTGCACCTAACGGAATAAAGCCGTTATCAGAACGTTGTAATTCCAGAACAAGCGAACGACCTTCATCCGTTTCAAAATTCACTAATACAACGGAGCCATTGCGAGGTACGGCAACAGCGCTGGTATTTTTGATTTCAACGTCTGCTTCGAGAGTGCTGATATCGAGCGATACTCGGTTTTCTCTGTAGGCTGACATATACGGCATAATCCCGTACCCGGAGCTGTTAATGCGGCTTTGGCCGTAACCCAGCCGAGCACCCGTTGCGCCACTTGCTTTTACCAGCGCAAGTGAATCCGTTTCGCCGATACTGCCGGATGTAAATACAACGCCACCCGAGTGAACAACCATTCCGCCGTTATAACTCGCGGAATACTGTTTACTATTGTCATCGCCAAAGGACGCTGAGACACCGAGCGGCCCGTAAGGACTGTTCCATGAGCTATAGCCACTGACCTGGTTCAGGTTGCCGTAGTTGCCCCCGCTTGATGAGGCGCTAACGGAATAGCTCACTTCACTGTTTTTGGAGTTGCCGCTTGCCGTAGAGTTAAAACTGGTACCGCCTTTTAAATCAGTGCGCAGGCTCATGTTGACGTTATTAAATCCGCCTGACTGCGCGCTATCTTTATTGAATATGCTGAATGGAATACTGACGTTTAAATAAACGCTGTCATCCTTTTCCCCTGTTTCGTTGTACGTGCGTTGCACAGAAACGCTATAGCTACCGTAAGCAAAACTATTGTTGTAACCCACGCTGTAGTCGGAGGTGGAGCTAGAGTCATTCCAGTAATCCTGCCAGGTGCCGCTAATATAGAGTGAGCCGTATTCATCACCGTTAACATTCAATGGCTGATTCAGGCTGACCTGTATCTGGTTTTTGGTACGCTGATAATCAGCATAAAGCTCGGCATTGCTGTCATAAGATCGATTGCCATATTCCTCGTGATGAATACTGTCCTGCAATGAGGCGGCATCGTTAAGGCTGAGATAATCTTCTGTAGAGAAGCGATAAGCTGCCACGTTAAGAGATGTGTTAGTGGCTTCAAGCATTTTGCTGTAGGTCAGCCGATAACTCTGCCCTTTAAGCGTGTCCAGCCCGTCGATATCGGCATAGGACCCGGTAACATCTAATGCGAATGCACCAATACGGGTATTCATAGCCAGACCAAGCAGGCCGGCGTAGAAATCCATATCCGTATATTGCGCACCCACGTAACCGGTAAAGGTATTATTCAGACCATACGCGTAAGTTGCGTAGCCAACGTTTGGCTTATCGTGCAATGAATCATCATTCAGCTCACCTAAACCCACATCCCAGCGGCTGGAGCCTGGGCGGAGCATTTGTGTAACTGAGGAGAACGGAACGGTAAACGTCCGTTTACTTCCATCGGCTTCCTCTACAGTGACAATCAAATCATTGCCATAGCCTGTTGTACTGAGGTCATTGATCTCGAAAGCACCGGGTGGAACGGTGGTTTCATAAATTTTATTGCCGCTTTGCGTTACGCTAACTTTGGCGTTACTGTTTGCCACACCACGAATTACTGGCGCGTAGCCAGAGGTGCCTTCCGGGAGCATGCGGTCATCGTTATACATACGCGCACCACGCAGGCTCACCGAGTCAAAGACATCACCGCGTGTGTAGGAATCACCCATTACCATCTGTGCGTTAAGTGGTGTGATATCTCGCTGGAGGTAGATATCCTGGCTGGAATAATGTGTGCCATTATCGCTGTCCCAGTTCAGACTGCCGCGAGAACGTAAACGCCACGGCCCCACGTTCAGGCCATAATGCAAGCCCGCATAAGCGGTATCTGAATTGGTGCCGTTTGACTCGCTGTGCCAGGTATTAAGATCGTATGAGAGTAATCCGGCCGGAACACCATTATCCCATAATGAAGGATCGACATACCCTGCTGGAAGCTTAAGCACGTAGATTTGCGGAAAATTAAGATCCATTTCCTGCTTGCTACTATCAAAATTTTCAGAAGCACCGGGATAATATTTTTTGATATCTACGCAAGACGTTTCGTCGTTTTTGACATCATCGCCTAATATGCTGGTATCAACGCCTGCTTGTGTCAGCGTGAGTTTAGTCAGACATGCTGAGGCACGTGGCGTTTTGTTATCAATGAATGTCATCTCGACCGTGGATTTTGAATTGCCATTCAAATTCACTTTTACACGGTAAGTACCTGGCAGAACTGGGTTGCCATAAGCATAACGATCGACATTGATACCTCCACCATTATCGATAAGGAACTGGTCATTAAATTCAATGGCCGATTCTGTTTCGGATGAGGTGTCTACAGCTTTTTTTTCAGTCTCGCTCGCATGCAGAGGAAATGCTGCACAGATTGCGAGACATAAAATTGATCGTTGAAATAGCATGCTTCATCCAGACAAGTCGTCGTATGAATGCTATGAATCATTCATACGTGTTATATTTATAATGTGGCGGTGGTGCGGTTATTAATTTACTTTGCTTTCAAAAGTATCAGAGCCGCCATTGTCATTAATGGTTTCGTAAGCAACAGTGCCGGTGGCAGTACTACCTAAACCTTTTACCTGCATAATTTGAGTACTAAACGGTAAAATAGATTTATGCTCAACCTGGTACTCTTTATTTGCTGATTTCAGCTTTACATTTGAAATAGAAACGTTGTAAGGGGAATCATTGTGTGCGATCAGGTTTAGCGTATTACCTTGTTTTTGTTGTGACCACGTTACTTTGGCTGCTGCATCTCCTGGCGTACCTTTCAGGCCGTCAGGTCGGAAAAAGAGTTTAATACGTGTGCGGAATGCCAGCTGGAGCTGGTTAGGATTTTCACCGTCTTTCACTTTTGACTTCGGTGGAATCTCGAGCACATTGAACCAGAATAGGGATTCGCGATCTTGCGGCAATGAACCACCCAGGTATGAGATCCGAACGGATTGACCTTTTTGCGGATCAATTCGGGATACTGGTGGAGTAATAATAAACGGTAGTTTTAATTCCTGTGGGTTGGTGTCATCGCGACCGTCATCGAGCCATGATTGAACTAATAGTGGCTTTTTGCCACGGTTGTCTAAAGAAACGATGACATCTTTTTGCGACTGCTGATAAACAATACGTGTTCCCGAAATAACGATATCTGCGCTTGCCTGGAATGACGCGACAGCAGCAGCTGTAAAGCAGGCAGCTTTAAATCCTTTATAAAATGATGTGCTTAACATTTTTCCACTTCCTGTTGGAATGATATCAATAGTCCCCTGACGTACGTCAGGGGATAATATGAGCATTTTATTTATGCGCTTAAAATTACTCGTAGATCATGGTGAATGCAGCTTGTGCCTGAACCACACCAGCTGACACTGGGTTGTTGGCCGCATCCCAGTTCTGACCCTGGGTATACGCTACACGGTAGTAAAGTGCGCCTGCGCCTGTGGTATCAATCGTTGCTTTCTGGGTATTGTTGGTCTGATCCAGTTTGATCTGATCGGTAGCGGAGTTGCCATCGTTTGACAGTACCAGATTGACGTTTTTAGCGGCGCCTTGAGTATTTGATGGTGGAACCAGCAGACCGCCGGAAGTTGAAGAAGAACCCGCCCAGGAATCAAACTGAGCAGATGCCTGGTTGACGGTAGCAGAATCACAACCTGTCAGGGTGAGGGAGAATTTCTTTTCTCCCAGGGTGCTGGTGGTACCCAGCGCATTAGCGAAGTCTTTTACAAACACGGTATCCAGGTTAACGTCAAAATCATTACCCTCCTGGTCAATCTTCTGATCCAGGGATACTTTACAGGTGTTATTAGAAACCATACCGTGGAAAGTAATAGTGCCTGTATCTGAAGGAATATCAGCTGCCATTGCAGAACCCGCACTCAGAACCATTGCTACTATAGTTGCCAGACCTAATTTATTAAAAGACATTTTTTATATCCATATTTAAATGCTAGAAAAGTGAACATAAGCAAGGCTTATGTTCGTTCCGAACAGATGCTTCGGGAAAAGGATTCTAAGTGATGAGTAATGGTTGTGAGAAGCCGTTAGGCGTTAGAAATACTTAAACGATCTTTAAGTCAATATGATTATTTAATAGTGAATGATAATAATTGTTCATCATTTTGATGAGCAGGTGTTCGGCAGGTTGACTTTAATATATTAATAAAAATATATAAAAAGAATGCTATTCATTTTAATTATGTATAAATTACCCAACCTATTTGTCGGGTAATTTATAACAGTACTATTGGCTTAGGCAACCTGAACCGGAATTGCCTTCGCAATACGTTTCATTTCATTATCGCCTTCAAAGTATGCCACTTTTGGCTGCCAGCGACGTGCCTCTTCGTCAGACATCATCACAAAGCTGGCAATAATGACGATATCACCCACGTCCGCGCAGTGCGCCGCTGCCCCATTAACGGAGATGATTTTAGACCCGCGTTCAGCGGCTATCGCGTACGTTGAAAAGCGTTTGCCGTTATTAACGTTCCAGATATCAATAGCTTCGTTTTCGAGAATACCCGCCGCGTCGAGAAAATCCTGGTCGATCGCGCAGGAGCCTTCATAGTGCAGGTCGGCCTGGGTGACTTTCACACGGTGAAGCTTACCTTGTAGCATTTTGCGAATCATTACGTTTACCTTTCACTTCCGGGTAGTAAAACTACGCCAGTTCAACCACTTTGTTGTCGATAAGGCGGGCCTGGCCGAGCCGAGCCGCCACCAGAATTACCGCACGTTTGCTGGTATCTGAGAGTTCCAGAAGCGTATCGGCATCCCGAATTTGAACGTCGTCAGCACGAAGACCTTTCTCGTTCAGCGCCTGTTCAGCCAGAGCGATGATTTCTTCTGCGGTTAATTCTTTTGCCAGCAGTTGCTCTGCCATGGTATTCATGACTTTGCTTAAGCCTGGCGCAATTTTACGCTGTTCCGCAGTCAGATAGCCGTTACGGGAGCTAAGCGCCAGGCCATCTTTCGCACGTACAATCGGCACGCCGACAATCTCTATGTCGTAGCCCATATCGGCAACCATTTTGCGGATCAGCGCCAGCTGCTGGAAATCTTTCTCGCCAAAGCAGGCGATGTCCGGCTGCACCAGGTTAAACAGCTTGCTGACGATGGTGGAAACGCCGCGGAAATGGCCCGGACGGCTGGCACCCTCCAGCATGGTCGAAATACCCGGTACGTCGACGTAGGTCGCTTCAGTGGTACCCTGAGGATAAACATCTGCGGGGGCCGGTGCGAAGACGATATCCGCATGACGTTTTTTGAGCTTCTCGCAATCTTCCTGCAAGGTACGTGGATAGCGCGCCAGATCGTCTTCGCGATCGAACTGCATCGGGTTAACGAAGATACTGACTACCACGATATCTGCACGGGCTCTCGCTTCATCGACCAGCTTCATATGGCCGTCGTGCAGATTGCCCATGGTCGGGACGAGGGCGATACGTTTACCTTCCTGACGTGCACGGCGGATATGCTGGCGCAGCAGCGGCAGAGTTTCTATGATTAGCACACCTGGACTCCTTAATGGAAACTGTGTTCTTCGCCCGGATAAACGCCGGACTCAACCTCGGCAATATACTGCCGCACAGCAGCACGCATGTCGCCTGCTTCTGTCAGGAAATTTTTAGCAAATTTTGGAATGTGACCGCCGGTGATCCCGAAGGCGTCGTGCATGACCAGAATCTGGCCATCGGTGACGTTGCCCGCGCCGATGCCGATCACCGGAATCGACAGCGCCTCAGTGATACGCTTAGCCAGCTCAACCGGCACACACTCCAGCACCAGCAGCTGTGCACCAGCGGCTTCCAGCGCCAGGGCATCATCAAACAGCGTCTGCGCCGCATCGCCACGCCCCTGAACTTTATAACCGCCAAAGATATTCACGGACTGCGGCGTCAGCCCTAAGTGCCCGCAAACTGGCACGGCCCGTTCGGTAAGCATTTTCACCGTATCGACCAGCCAGTCGCCGCCTTCGATTTTGACCATATTGGCGCCGGCGCGCATCACTGTTGCCGCATTTTCAAAGGCCTGTTCCGGGGTGGCATACGCCATAAACGGCAGATCGGAAAGTAGCAGGCAGGCGGGCGCACCCCGGCGCACGGCGCGGGTATGGTAAGCAATATCCTCGACCGTGACCGGCAGAGTAGAATCATGTCCTTGTACCGTCATCCCTAACGAGTCTCCGACCAGCATGACGTTGATCCCTTCTTCGGCAAACAGTTTTGCGAAGCTGTAGTCATACGCGGTGATAGTGGCGAAGCGTTTCTTTTCCTGTTTGCATTTCTGCAATAAGGAGATGGTAGTTGGTTTCATACTGTTTCCTGATGGCCCAAAAGCGGATCTTTGCGCATTCTAACAGTAACATTCGAGGGAACAATGATTTTAGGCAATCGATTAACCATATTTAACACATGGCTAATCGGGGGTGACACGGGATTACCAGCGGACCGGTTTTTCCGCGTTGAGGCTTTGCAGAACGGCGTTCAGCGAGGTGCCGTCAGGGAAGGTGAGATCGGGGGCGACTTCAAACAGTGGCCAGAGCATAAACGCACGGTTTTTCATGTCATAGTGCGGAACGGTGAGGCGCTCGGTGTTAATCACCTTGTGGCCGAAAAGCATAATATCGAGGTCGAGCGTGCGCGGTCCCCAGCGTTCGGCTTTACGTACGCGACCCTGCTGTAGCTCAATACGCTGGGTATTATCCAGCAGCGTTTCTGCGTCAAGGGCTGTTACCAGCACCACGGCGGCGTTCAGATAATCAGGCTGATCCTGCGGGCCGAGCGGGGGCGTACGGTAAAAGGAGGAGACCGCCGCGATACGGCTTTGCGGGATCTCCCCCAGCGCCTGAACGGCAGCGTTAACCTGATCAAGCGGAGAGGCCAGATTGCTGCCGATGGCAATATACGCAAGGGTCATGCTGTGCCTTCACGACGCGGCGCGCGCTTGCGCGGGCGACGGTGACGACGGCGCGGTGCCGGCTCGTCATCCAGATCCGTGAGCATATCTTTTTGCTCCGGTGGTGCAGAGACCTGAAATTCTCCCCACCACTGCGCCAGACGCTGTAGCTCCTGGTTTCTTTCGACTTCAGCACGCAGAGAGAGCAAATCGAACGCGGCGCGGAACTTAGGATGCTCCATCAGTTTCCAGGCACGTTTACCCTGACGGCGGGACATACGCAGCTGAAGCTGCCAGATATCACGCACCAGCGTGGTAATACGTTTCGGGATCGCCAGCGTGCGACAGCCTTCGTCCAGCACGTCGTTTGCCGCCAGCGCGAACGCATCATAATAGGCGAGGCCGCTCTCCTGGGTAATGCGCTGCGCCGTTTCCAGCAGCGGATACCAGAACATGGCCGCGAACAGGAACGCCGGATTCACGCGCATATCGTTATGAATACGGGTATCCGTGTTCTTCAGCACCTGTGCAATCATCCGCTCCATTGCGCTGTCACCGTTTTCGGTGAAGTAGCGGGTAATGGTCGGGAACAGCGGCTGGAACAGGTTGTATTCACGCAGCAAATTGTAGGTTTCAAACCCGTAGCCTGCCTGGAGCAGCTTTAACGACTCCTCAAACAGACGGGCAGGGGGGACGTCGTTAATCAGCGTCGCCAGGCGCGGGATCGGCTCTGCGGTTTCCGGGCTGATACGCATGTTTAGCTTGGCGGCGAAACGCACGGCGCGCAGCATTCGGACCGGATCTTCGCGATAGCGCGTTTCCGGCGTGCCGATCAGGCGAATCAAGCCGTCTTTCAGATCCTGCATACCGCCGACGTAATCGCGCACGGTAAAATCCGCCACGCTGTAGTAAAGGCTGTTGATGGTGAAATCGCGACGCTGAGCATCTTCTTCAATAGAGCCGAAGATGTTGTCGCGCAGCAGCATGCCGTTTTGGCCGCGCTGGGAAGTTGTGCGATCGTTGACGCCCGCTTCGTGGTGACCGCGGAAGGTCGCCACTTCAATAATTTCCGGTCCAAACATCACGTGCGCCAGACGGAAACGGCGACCAACCAGACGGCAGTTGCGGAATAATTTACGCACCTGTTCAGGCGTGGCGCTGGTCGTCACGTCGAAATCTTTTGGTTTTTTGCCCAGCAGTAAATCGCGCACCCCGCCGCCGACGAGATAGGCCTCGTAGCCTGCTTTATTCAGACGATAGAGCACCTTGAGGGCATTTTCACTGATATCTTTGCGGGAAATATTGTGCTGCTCACGCGGAATGACCGACATGTGTGGCTGTGCAATAGCATCATTCGCCATGCTCTCTTCGCGGCTCAGCACTTTACGGCAAAAATTAGCGACTCGGGTAAAAATAGTACACCTCGTAGTGTGTTTTGTTATCAAAAAAGCGGCTAATCATAGCTCAGCGCAACGCATTTGAGAATGCTGGATTTTTGGCACGGCCATAAGCGTCCAGTCAGCAATGGCCGTTTTCAGCAATTCATCCAGACTCAGATCCTGCCATTCCTGCGTTACATTCTGGTTGAGAAATCGCAGCGCGTCGATCAATACCGGGCGCGGATCGCCGTCAGGCAGCGCCGGGGCATGATTCTGTTTTGACAGCTTACTCCCCTGTTCATTGACCGCCAGCGGCAGATGGATGTAATCCGGCACCGTCCAGCCAAACTGCTGGTAAAGCGATATTTGCCGCACGGTAGGCTCAACCAAATCCGCCCCACGCACGATTTCCGTGACGCCCTGGAAATGGTCATCGACAACCACCGCCAGGTTATAGGCAAACAAGCCATCGCGACGGTGAATAATAAAATCTTCACGCGCCAGACGATCATCCGCCTGAATGGTTCCTGAGAGGACATCGGTAAACTGCGTCACCGGAGCGCGCTGTATCAGCCGTACGGCGGCATTCTCAGGGCCGTTGTGCCGCGTACGGCAGTGGCCGTCGTAAACGCCACCCACGCTCTGAATTCGCGCACGCGTGCAGGTGCAGTTATAGGAAAGGCCCTGTTCAGCAAGCCACGCCAGACGTTCACGGTAGGCATCATGGCGTTGAGACTGCCAGAGTACGTCGCCGTCCCAGTGAAGACCGTAATGTTCCAGCTGACGCAGAATAGTTTCTGCCGCACCGGGAACTTCACGCGGAGGATCGATATCTTCAATGCGAACCAGCCATTTACCCTGACGGGCGCGAGCCTGTAGGTAGCTGCCGAGCGCGGCAATTAATGAGCCGAAGTGTAATTCACCGGAGGGAGATGGCGCAAAGCGCCCGATATAGTGAGATTCAGACATATCAACGGTAACAAGGCGGGAGAAACTCCCGCCTTAGCAGAGTAGTGAGAGGGAAGGCGTTAGCCAGCCATCTGTTTTTCGCGGATTTCTGCCAGCGTTTTACAGTCGATGCACAGATCGGCTGTTGGACGCGCTTCCAGACGACGAATACCGATTTCAACACCGCAGGATTCGCAGTAGCCAAAATCTTCGTCCTCGACCTTTTTCAGCGTTTTCTCGATCTTTTTGATCAGTTTGCGCTCGCGGTCACGGTTACGCAGTTCGAGGCTGAACTCTTCTTCCTGAGCGGCACGGTCGACCGGATCCGGGAAGTTAGCAGCTTCATCCTGCATATGTGTAACGGTGCGATCGACTTCATCCCTGAGTTGATTACGCCATGCTTCAAGAATACGCTTGAAGTGCGACAGCTGGGCTTCGTTCATATACTCTTCGCCCGGCTTCTCTTGATACGGCTCCACCCCAGCGATGGCGAGAATACTCAGGGACGATGTTTTACGGTTTTGCCCTTCTTGCATGTTGCTTCTCCTTAACACGCACTATCGATCCCCGTGTTGGGGGAAAAATCAGGTCGCTATAAATAGCAGATGCTTTTCCGTATGGCAATTATCTAAACGTAACACTTGACAACCCTGTGAGGAAAAGCGTATTTGCGCACGCGGCCAGAACACTTATTAGTCAATCGTCTAATCCCTTATAGGACAATGGGAAGAGAGGATCTCAGAGTCATATTATCGGCAGAAAGTTCCGCTTTATAAGCGAAAATCTCTACCCCCTGCTTTTGTGCCTCATTCAACAATTGCGCGTATTTAGGATCAATATGACGGGCCGGGGAAAACCGTTCAATGGCTGAATGCAGAACCGCAAACAGCAACACGGCGCGCTTGCCCGCCGCCGCTACACTCATTAGCTCCCGCAGATGCTTCTGGCCACGTAGCGTTACCGCATCCGGAAAGAAGCCGTTTTCCTCTTCCGCTAACGTCACTGATTTCACTTCAATATAGCACTCAGGGCGGTCTTCCGCCTGTAACATAAAATCAATTCTGCTGCTTTCATCGCCATATTTCACTTCGCTTTTTTGCGTGGCGTAACCCACCAGTTCAGGAAGGATTCCATTTGTCAGGGCTTCCTTAACCAGCTGATTTGCGCGCAGGGTATTAACGCAAATAAATGCCCCGCTTTGCGTCTCGGTCATTTCCCAGGTATGAGGATATTTGCGTTTAGTATTTTCTGATGTGGAATACCAGACCGTGTCACCCGGCGTGGCGCAACCGGTCATGGCGCCGGTGTTAGGACAATGCAGCGTGAGCGTTTCGCCCTCAGGCGTGATCACGTCAGCGAGAAAGCGTTTGTAACGCTGGATCAGCGTGGCGGGCTGGAGTGCAGGGCTAAACTTCATCAGGATTCCTTAACGTGTCGCCCAGCGTCCAGCGCTGGAGCGGAGTATAGCGGGTGCGTCCTTGTACAAAGGCAGATTCGTACAGCGCAAATTCATTCACCTGAAAGGACCAGTGGAAGCCCGGTGGCGGGATGGCAACAGCCTGACCCGCATCGCGCAGCAGGGTAATGTGGGCATGAAACGGCTGCGGGCTCTGATAACAGCCGCTGCGCGCGGCCTGTGCCCGCAGCATGTTGGCGAGCTGGAGCAGTCCGCGAGGGGGCTGCCGCGTCCCCAGCCAGACCACCCGAGAGCGCAGCCATTGCCCGGCATCGTCAAGATGCAGCGTAAAACCCGGCTGAGAAATGCGTCCGGCCATTGCGCTTAACGCGCGCTGCTTTTCTGCGCTCACCTCGCCAAGAAAAGCTAACGTCAGGTGCATATTGGCGGCGACGACAGGGCGGCCCGCTTCCGCGGGGAAGTGGCTGGCGCGCCAGCGAACAATTTGCCGTTGAAGCGTGGTGGGTAATTCAATGGCGAAGAATAGCCGTTTTGACTCAGACATGCGCAAGACTCGGTAATGATATGCGCCGATGCTACAATGTACGCCGATTAATGTTAACCCTCTGGAGCCGTAAGTGTCCTCTTTGCCCGTCGCCGTCGTCCTTCCTGAGCTTCTCGCAGCCTTAGAACATGCGCCACAGGTTTTGCTCAGCGCGCCCACCGGAGCGGGTAAATCCACCTGGCTGCCCCTGCAAATTCTGCGCGAGGGGAGCATCAGCGGGAAAATTATCCTGCTGGAACCGCGCAGGCTGGCGGCGCGCAATGTGGCGCAGCGCCTGGCGGAACTGCTGAATGAAAAACCGGGCGAGACGGTAGGGTACCGGATGCGCGCCGAAACCTGCATCGGCCCGTCTACGCGGCTGGAGGTGGTCACTGAAGGCATTCTTACCCGTATGCTGCAAAACGATCCGGAGCTGAGCGGCGTCGGGCTGGTGATCCTTGATGAATTTCACGAGCGCAGCCTCCAGGCCGATCTGGCCCTTGCGCTGCTGCTCGACGTTCAGCAGGGGCTGCGCGACGACCTTCGGCTGCTGATTATGTCGGCGACGCTGGATAACGAGCGGCTCCGGCAGACGCTCCCTGACGCGCCGATGATCTCCTCTGAAGGGCGTGCGTTCCCGGTCGAGCGCCGCTATCAGCCGCTGCCTGCCCATCAGCGTTTTGACGAAGCCGTTGCCATCGCCACCGCCGAATTGCTCCGTCAGGAACCCGGCTCGCTGCTGCTGTTTTTACCCGGCGTAGGCGAAATCCAGCGCGTACAGGAGCAACTGGCATCCAGGGTGAGCAGTGACGTTATGCTGTGCCCGCTCTACGGCGCGCTGCATTTGGCTGACCAGCGCAAGGCGATCCTTCCCGCACCGGCGGGGCAACGCAAAGTGGTACTGGCGACCAATATCGCCGAAACCAGTTTGACCATCGAAGGCATTCGCCTGGTGGTGGACAGTACGCAGGAGAGGGTGGCCAGTTTTGATCCGCGTACCGGGCTGACCAGGCTACTGACGCAGCGCATCAGCCAGGCCTCAATGGTGCAGCGCGCAGGCCGAGCTGGGCGTCTTGAGCCGGGTATTTGCCTGCATTTAACCAGCGCCGAGCAGGCGGAGCGTGCGGCATTGCAGAGTACGCCTGAGATTTTACAAAGCGATCTCTCCGGGCTGGTAATGGATCTGATGCAGTGGGGCTGCCCGGACCCTGACCAGCTCACCTGGCTTAATCCTCCGCCTGTTGTGAACCTTTCCGCCGCGCGCAGCCTGCTGACCCAGCTTGGCGCGCTGGAAGGCGAGCGACTGACGGCGCGCGGCCAGAAAATGGCGGCGCTGGGCAACGATCCGCGTCTGGCAGCGATGCTGGTGGCAGCACAAGGCGACGATGAAATTGCCACGGCGGCAAAACTGGCGGCTATTCTTGAGGAGCCGCCGCGCGGTGGCAGCAGCGATCTGGGACAGGCCTTTTCACGCCAGCAGGGAAACTGGCAACAGCGCGCGCAGCAGTTGTGTCACCGCCTGAAGAGCCGGGGAGGATCGCCTGACAGCGATAAAGTTATCCCTCTTCTGGCCCAGGCCTTCCCGGACAGAATCGCGCGCCGTCGCGGGCTGGATGGTCGTTATCAACTGGCAAATGGGATGGGCGCGATGCTGGACAGCGATGATGCTCTGACGCGTCATGAATGGCTGATCGCGCCGCTCTTACTCCAGGGCAGTCACTCCCCGGATGCGCGCATCTTGCAGGCGGTTGCCGTAGATATTGACGCCCTGACGCGTGCCTGCCCGCAGCTGCTTCAGCAATCTGACATTGTCGAATGGGATGATGCCCAGGGCACGCTGAAGGCGTTCCGTCGTAGCCAGATTGGCAAACTGACGCTCGGGACAAAACCGCTGGCGAAGCCGTCGGAGGAAGAGTTACACCAGGCGATGCTGAACGGCATTCGGGAAAAAGGGCTGAGCGTATTGAACTGGACGCCTGAGGCTGAACAATATCGTATACGTCTGCACTGCGCCGCGAAGTGGCTGCCGGAACAGGGGTGGCCAGCGGTGGATGATGAGACGCTGCTCGCGACGCTTGAACAGTGGTTGTTGCCGCAGATGAGCGGCGTACACTCCCTGCGCGCCCTGAAGGCGCTTGATGTTAAGGCAGCGTTACAGAATTTACTGGACTGGTCGTTACGTCAACGTCTGGATAGTGAACTGCCTGGGCATTACACTGTGCCAACCGGGAGTCGGATTGCCATTCGTTATCATGAGGATAATCCGCCAGCGCTGGCGGTTCGGATGCAGGAGATGTTTGGTGAGGCCACCACGCCGTCCATCGCTGAAGGGCGCGTGCCGTTAGTGCTTGAGCTGCTTTCGCCTGCGCATCGTCCCTTGCAGATTACCCGCGATCTGAGGGCGTTCTGGGCGGGGAGCTATCGTGAAGTGCAGAAAGAGATGAAGGGGCGATATCCCAAACACGTCTGGCCGGACGATCCGGCGAATACCGCGCCGACACGGCGCACGAAGAAATATTCGTAATGGGGGAGTGCGGCCTGAAAGGTAAAGTGCGGCCTGATGCCCTCACCCCGGCCCTCTCCCACAGGGAGAGGGAGGAAACACTGAAGACTTTCCTGTCAGGAAAGTCTTGCTGTTTATTTTGAGAGATTTCTTCTTTCACTGACCTGTGCAAGATAAGAAAATCTGGCCTTTGCGCCTGAATGTTGCGGAGAAAAAGCATGGCGGGGAATGACCGCGAGCCAATAGGACGTAAGGGAAAGCCGACGCGTCCGGCGAAAGAAAAGGTAAGCCGTCGTCGCCTCAGAGATGAGGAGTATGACGATGACTATGAAGACGATTATGAGGATGAAGAACCGATGCCGCGTAAAGGGAAAGGCAAAGGGCGTAAGCCTCGTGGTAAGCGCGGCTGGTTCTGGCTGCTGCTGAAGCTGTTTATTGTTTTTGTTGTCCTGATCGCGATTTACGGCGTTTATCTGGATCAGAAGATCCGCAGCCGTATCGACGGGAAAGTCTGGCAATTGCCTGCGGCAGTGTACGGCCGTATGGTGAACCTTGAGCCGGACATGTCCATCAGCAAGAATGAGATGGTGAAGCTGCTGCAAGCCACGCAGTATCGTCAGGTCACGAAAATGACCCGTCCGGGTGAATTTACCGTCCAGGCGAAAAGCATTGAGATGATCCGCCGTCCGTTCGACTTCCCGGACAGTAAAGAGGGGCAGGTGCGCGCGCGTCTGACCTTTGACGGCGATCGCCTGGAAACCATTGAGAACATGGATAACGATCGCCAGTTCGGTTTCTTCCGTCTCGATCCGCGTCTCATCACCATGCTGTCGTCCGCAAACGGCGAACAGCGCCTGTTCGTGGCGCGTAACGGCTTCCCGGATCTGCTGGTGGATACCCTGCTGGCAACCGAAGACCGCCACTTCTACGAGCACGACGGGATTAGCCTCTACTCCATTGGTCGTGCGGTACTGGCGAACCTGACCGCGGGGCGTACGGTGCAGGGGGCGAGTACCCTGACCCAGCAGCTGGTGAAAAACCTGTTCCTCTCCAGCGAGCGCTCTTACTGGCGTAAAGCCAACGAAGCGTACATGGCCGTGCTGATGGATGCGCGCTACAGCAAGGATCGTATTCTTGAGCTGTACATGAACGAGGTGTACCTCGGTCAGAGCGGCGATAACGAGATCCGCGGCTTCCCGCTGGCGAGCCTGTACTACTTTGGCCGTCCGGTAGAAGAGCTGAGCCTTGATCAGCAGGCGCTGCTGGTGGGCATGGTAAAAGGCGCGTCGATCTACAACCCGTGGCGTAACCCGAAACTGGCGCTGGAGCGTCGTAACCTGGTGCTGCGTCTGCTGCAACAACAGCAGGTGATTGACCAGGAGCTGTACGACATGCTGAGCGCGCGTCCGCTGGGCGTTCAGCCGCGCGGTGGGGTGATCTCTCCGCAGCCTGCCTTTATGCAGATGGTACGTCAGGAGTTGCAGTCTAAGCTCGGAGATAAAGTGAAAGATCTCTCCGGGGTGAAGATCTTCACCACCTTTGACTCCGTGGCGCAGGATGCGGCAGAAAAAGCGGCGGTTGAAGGTATTCCGGTTTTGAAGAAGCAGCGTAAGCTGAGCGATCTGGAAACCGCGATGGTGGTAGTTGATCGCAACACCGGCGAAGTTCGCGCCATGGTGGGCGGCGCCGAGCCGCAGTATGCGGGCTATAACCGCGCGATGCAGGCGCGTCGTTCGATTGGTTCTCTGGCAAAACCGGCAACCTACCTGACCGCGCTGAGCCAGCCGAATCTCTATCGACTGAACACCTGGATTGCCGATGCGCCAATCTCCCTGCGCCAGCCTAACGGCCAGGTGTGGTCTCCGCAGAACGATGATAAGCAGTTCAGCGGCCAGGTGATGCTGGTGGATGCGTTAACCCGCTCGATGAACGTGCCGACTGTTAACCTCGGCATGGCGCTGGGCCTCCCCGCCATCACCGACACCTGGCAGAAGCTGGGCGTACCGAAAGATCAGCTGCACCCTGTGCCAGCGATGATCCTGGGGGCGCTTAACCTGACGCCAATCGAAGTGGCCCAGGCGTTCCAGACCATCGCCAGCGGCGGTAACCGAGCGCCGCTTTCCGCCCTGCGTTCGGTGATTGCCGAAGATGGCTCCGTGCTGTATCAGAGCTTCCCGCAGGCGGAGCGCGCTGTTCCGGCGCAGGCGGCCTATATGACGCTGTGGACCATGCAGCAGGTGGTCCAGCGCGGTACCGGGCGTCAGCTGGGGGCGAAGTATCCTGGTCTGCATCTGGCGGGTAAAACCGGGACTACCAACAACAACGTCGATACCTGGTTCGCCGGTATTGATGGCCGTGAAGTGGTGATCACCTGGGTGGGCCGCGATAACAACCAGCCGACCAAACTGTATGGTGCGAGCGGCGCGATGTCGATTTACCAGCGCTATCTGGCCAATCAGTCTCCGGTGCCGCTGAACCTCGTTGCCCCGGAAGATATCGTCGATATGGGCGTGGACAGCTCGGGTAACTTCATCTGTGGCGGCGGCGTGCGTTCGCTGCCGGTCTGGACGACCAACCCGGATGCGCTGTGCCAGCAAAGCCAGCCAGAAGAACCGACAGGTAACCCGTTCGATCAGTCTTCTCAGCCTCAGCAGCCGCAGCAGCAACAGCCGCAGCAGCAGAACGAGAAGAAAGACAGCGACGGCGTCGCCGGCTGGATCAAGGATATGTTCGGCGGCAACTAGCCCTTATGACACCCCCTTCCCTGGAAGGGGGTATTTTTTCACCTCAGCAACTCATTTCCTTAACCCTGTTTTCAATCCTTATTAACGACCCGTTTTCCGTTGATTATTTCTTAAACCCTCAATTCTTGTAGGGCCGCATATCGCTTGCTATGCCGTCAGCGTTTCGCATATTATTCTGCGGTCATAATAATAATTCTCGTTTACGTTATCATTCACCTTTTTCATCAGAGATCCATCATGGCGCTTTCCAATACTGCTCAGCCAATTAACACGTCGCTGCGTAAAATCGCAGCCGTCGTAGCCACAGCGGTTGCCGGCATGTCTGCTTATGCACAGGCCGCTGAAACCCCCAAGAAAGAAGAAACCATCACCGTGACTGCCGCACCGGCTGCACAGGAAAGTGCCTGGGGTCCTGCACCGACGATTGCGGCAAAACGCACTGCAACGGCGACGAAAACCGATACACCCATTGAGAAAACCCCGCAGTCTATTTCTGTTGTGACTCGTGAAGAGATGGACATGAAACAGCCGGGGACGGTTAAACAGGCCCTGGCCTACACCCCAAGCGTTTTCGCAACGCGCGGCGCCTCAACAACTTACGATGTGGTTTCGATTCGTGGTTTCACGACCTCCAGCACCGTGAATACCAACCAGTATCTGGATGGTATGAAGTTGCAGGGAGACAACTACTCTGAAGCGTCCATGGACCCGTACTTCCTTGAGCGCGTAGAGCTGCTGCGTGGCCCGACGTCTGTACTGTATGGCAAAAGCCATCCGGGCGGCGTAGTGAGTATGGTCAGTAAGCGTCCAACCACGGAACCGTTGAAAGAAATTCAGTTCAAAATGGGGACGGATAACCTCTGGCAGACGGGGTTTGATTTCAGCGACGCGATTGACGATGACGGCGTGTGGTCCTACCGTCTGACCGGTCTGGGACGTAGTGAGAACGCGCAGCAGGAAATGGTGAAATCTACTCGTTACGCGATTGCGCCGTCTTTCAGCTGGCGTCCTGATGATAAAACCGATTTCACCTTCCTGAGCAACTTCCAGAGCGATCCGGATGCGGGTTACTACGGCTGGCTGCCACGTGAAGGTACCGTTGTGCCTTACTATGATGCTAACGGAAAAGCGCACAAACTGCCGACCGACTTCAACGAAGGTGATGAAGACAATAAGATCTCCCGTCGTCAGAAAATGGTGGGTTACAGCTTCGCGCATGAATTCAACGACACCTTCACCGTGCGTCAGAACCTGCGTTATACCAAAATCAACACGCTGTACCGTTCAGTTTACGGTAACGGCTATATCGCCCCGGCCCAGATCAGCCGTGCCTACGTGCGCTCAGATGAAGACCTCAACTCGTTCACGGTTGATACACAGCTCCAGTCGAAATTCGCGACCGGCGCCGTTGACCATACCCTGCTGACGGGTGTGGATTACCTTCGTATGCGAAATGACATTGATGCTGACTACGGCACCGCCGATCCGATCAGCATGAACAATCCTCAGCACGGCAATGCGAACGTCAATGTGAACTTCCCGTATGCCATGCTCAATCGTCAGGAGCAGACCGGGCTCTATGCGCAGGATCAGGCTGAATGGGATAAGTGGGTACTCACCTTGGGTGGCCGCTATGACTTTGCGAAAACGTCTGCCTTTAACCGTAATAACGGAACCACCGCGGAAATTAACGATCAGGCATTTACCTGGCGCGGGGGGATTAACTACCTGTTCGACAACGGGATTACACCATACTTCAGCTACAGTGAATCCTTTGAACCGCTCTCTGGCACTACTCAGGGTGGTAAACCGTTCGATCCGGCACGCGGCAAGCAGTATGAAGCGGGCGTGAAGTATGTTCCAAAAGATCTGCCTGTTGTGGTGACGGCAGCGGTATACCAGCTGACCAAGAACAATAACCTGACCGCGGATCCGGCGAACCCGACCAGCGGCTTTAGCGTGCAGGGCGGTGAAATTCGCTCCCGAGGCTTTGAGCTGGAAGCGAAAGCGGCGGTGTCGGCTAACGTGAACGTGACGGCGGCCTACAGCTACACTGATGCACAATACACCCACGACACCTGGTATGAAGGTCGTCGTCCGGCAGAAGTACCGCGCAACATGGCATCACTGTGGGCGGATTACACCTTCCACGAGACGGCGCTAAGTGGCCTGACCGTTGGTGCGGGTGCTCGCTACATCGGTAACACGGTGACGTACTACTCCTCAGCGTCGCCTAAAGCCTATGAGTCCTTTAACGTCGCGGGTTATGCCCTGGCGGATGCGACCGTGAAATACGATCTGGCGCGCTTCGGTCTGCCGGGCTCTTCCGTCGGCGTCAACGTGAACAACATCTTTGATCGTGAATACGTCTCCAGCTGCTACAGCGAGTATGCATGCTACTGGGGAGCAGGACGCCAGGTTGTTGCCACGGCGACCTTCCGCTTCTAACCTCTTTATGGGCACGGTTCGCCGTGCCCTTTTTATTTAAGTTGGCTGACATGCAGGATACTAAAACGCAATCCGACTCCACCTTCACGCTCAACAATCTCTCCTTTCGCGTACCCGGGCGCACCTTGCTGCATCCGCTCTCTTTGACGTTTCCCGCAGGTAAAGTGACCGGTTTAATCGGGCACAATGGTTCCGGTAAATCGACGCTGCTGAAGATGCTGGGCCGTCATCAGCCGCCGTCCGAGGGCGACATTCTGCTGGATGACCAGCCGCTGGCGAGCTGGAGCAGTAAGGCCTTTGCCCGCAAGGTGGCCTATCTGCCGCAGCAGTTGCCGCAGGCGGAGGGGATGACGGTGCGCGAGCTGGTGGCGATTGGACGTTATCCGTGGCACGGTGCGCTCGGGCGTTTTGGCGTCGCTGACAGAGAAAAAGTGGAAGAGGCGATCGCGCTGGTTGGGTTAAAACCGCTGGCGCACCGTCTGGTGGATAGCCTGTCCGGTGGCGAGCGTCAGCGCGCATGGATCGCGATGCTGGTAGCGCAGGACAGCCGCTGCCTGCTGCTCGACGAACCCACTTCAGCGCTGGATATTGCTCATCAGGTTGACGTCCTGGCGCTGGTGCATCGCTTAAGCCAGCAGCGCGGCCTGACTGTGATTGCCGTTCTGCATGATATCAACATGGCGGCACGCTACTGCGACTATCTGGTAGCGCTGCGCGGCGGTGAAATGATCGCTCAGGGTACGCCTGCCGAACTGATGCGCAGCGAAACGCTGGAACATATCTACGGTATTCCTATGGGCATTCTGCCTCACCCGGCCGGGGCTGCACCCGTGAGCTTTGTCTACTGATGCTGGATCCAACATTAATTAGCCGCCGTCGCCTGCTGACGGCCATGGCACTCTCACCGCTGCTGTTAAAGATGGGCCCGGCCCGCGCTGCCGCAGTCGATCCGCACCGCATCGTGGCGCTGGAGTGGTTGCCCGTCGAACTGATGATGGCGCTGGGCGTGACGCCTTACGGCGTGGCCGATATTCCCAACTACACCCTGTGGGTGAATGAGCCAAAACTGCCGGACTCCGTCATCGACATCGGTCTGCGTACGGAGCCGAACCTCGAGCTTCTCACCCAGATGAAACCGTCTTATTTATTCTGGTCTGCGGGGTATGGCCCGTCGGAAGAGACCATGGCGAAGATTGCGCCCGGACGGGGCTTTTCCTTTAGCGACGGTAAAAAGCCGCTGACCATGGCAAAAAATTCCATCCACGAGATGGCGCAGTTCCTCAACCGTGAGGCTGAGGCGAAAAAACATCTCAATGAATTTGATGCGCTGATTGATTCCCTTAAGCCGCGCTTTGCCCACCGTGGCGATCGGCCTTTGCTGATGGTGACCCTGCTGGATGCCCGCCATATGCTGGTCTTTGGAAATAACTGTCTGTTCCAGGAAGTGCTCGACAGCTTTGGCATTCGCAATGCCTGGGAAGGCGAGATGACGTTCTGGGGCAGTACCGCCGTGGGGATTGACCGTCTGGCGGCGTTTCGTGATGTGGACGTGCTGTGCTTTGACCACGGCAATGAGCGCGAAATGCAAACCCTGATGGCGACTCCGCTCTGGCAGGCAATGCCGTTCGTCCGCGAGCAGCGCTTCCTGCGCGCGCCAGCGGTATGGTTCTACGGCGCGACGCTGTCGGCCATGCATTTTGCCCGCGTGCTGGACAATGCACTGGGAGGCAAGGCATGAGCACGCGTATGGCCCGTTTCCCGATGTTACTGTTAGCGCTCATTTTTCTGGCTGCCCTGGCATTAACCGGCTTTAACCTGACCACGGCGTTACCGCGCGATCAGTGGGCAGCCGCGTTTGCCGCACCGGATATCGACAATATTCAGCAAATGCTGTTCCACTACAGCCTGCTGCCGCGTCTGGCTATCTCCCTGCTGGTCGGGGCGGGACTGGGACTGGTGGGCGGACTGTTTCAGCAGGTGCTACGTAACCCGCTGGCGGAGCCAACCACGCTGGGCGTGGCGACGGGGGCTCAGCTGGGGATCACCATCACCACGCTCTGGACCCTGCCGGGAGCGTTAACCTCGCAGTTTGCCGCGCTGGCAGGCGCATGCGTGGTCGGTGCGCTGGTCTTTGGCGTAGCCTGGGGAAAACGTCTCTCACCGGTCACGCTGATCCTCGCGGGGCTGGTCGTCAGCCTCTACTGTGGGGCGATCAACCAGCTGCTGGTGCTGTTTCACCACGACCAGCTGCAAAGCATGTTTATGTGGAGTACCGGCACGCTCACCCAGACCGACTGGAGTATCGTCCAGCGCCTGTGGCCGCAGCTGTTTGGCGGCGTGGTGCTGACGCTGCTGCTGCTGCGTCCGCTCACGCTGATGGGCCTCGATGACGGCGTGGCGCGCAATCTCGGGCTGGCGCTGTCGCTGGTCCGTCTGGCGGCCCTGACCCTGGCGATTGTGCTGAGCGCGTTACTGGTTAACGCCGTCGGCATCATCGGTTTTATCGGCCTGTTTGCGCCATTGCTGGCAAAAATGCTCGGCGCGCGCCGTCTGCTGGCGCGTCTGATGCTGGCGCCGCTGATTGGTGCGCTGATCCTCTGGCTTTCCGATCAGCTCATTCTCTGGCTGGCGCGCGTCTGGATGGAAGTTTCCACGGGCTCGGTGACGGCCCTGATCGGCGCGCCGCTGCTGCTGTGGCTGCTGCCGCGCCTGCGCAGCATTAGCGCTCCGGCGATGGATGCCGGCGATAAAGTGCATGCCGAGCGTCAGTCGGTGGTGTGGTTCAGCCTTGCCGGGCTGGCAGTGCTGGTTATCGCCTCGTTTGCCGCACTCTCGCTGGGACGCGACGCCACGGGCTGGCACTGGGCAACGGGGGATTTGCTGCATGAACTCATGCAGTGGCGCTGGCCGCGGATTTTCTCCGCGCTGATTGCGGGCGTCATGCTGGCGGTGGCGGGCTGTATTATCCAGCGTCTCACCGGCAACCCGATGGCAAGCCCGGAAGTATTAGGGATCAGCTCCGGGGCCGCGTTTGGCGTAGTGTTGATGTTGTTCCTCGTACCGGGAAATGCGTTCGGCTGGCTGATGCCTGCCGGGAGTATCGGTGCGGCAGTCACGCTGATGATTATCCTGATCGCCTCCGGGCGAGGTGGTTTCTCACCTCACCGCATGCTGCTGGCCGGGATGGCGCTCAGCACCGCGTTTACTATGCTGCTGATGATGTTGCAGGCGAGCGGCGATCCGCGCATGGCGCAGATCCTGACATGGATTTCCGGTTCAACATACAACGCCACCGGCAGTCAGGTGGTGCATACCGGGATTGTGATGATCGTGCTGCTGGCGATTGTGCCGCTGTGCCGCCGCTGGATGACCATTCTGCCGCTGGGTGGGGATACCGCCCGCGCGGTCGGGGTGGCGCTGACGCCAACGCGCATTGCGCTGTTGCTGCTGGCCGCGTGCCTGACGGCGACGGCCACCATGACTATCGGCCCGCTCAGTTTTGTCGGATTAATGGCGCCGCATATCGCCCGTATGATGGGTTTCCGCAGGACTTTGCCGCATATCGTGATCTCTGCGCTGACGGGCGGGGCGATCCTGGTCTTTGCTGACTGGTGCGGAAGGATGGTGCTGTTCCCGTATCAGATCCCGGCGGGCCTCCTGTCGACCTTTATCGGCGCGCCTTACTTTATTTATCTGTTGAGAAAGCAGAGTCGGTAATAAAAGTAAACGGCAATCCTTAGATTGCCGTTTTAGTGTTTGCTCCCTCTCCCTGTGGGCTGAGGGTTGGGGTGAGGGCATCAAGCCGCACATTTTACAGCTTCGCAAATACCTTACGCGCTGCGTCGATGGTGTTATTGATATCTTCTTCGCTGTGCGCCACGGACATAAAGCCCGCTTCAAACGCTGACGGGGCAAGATACACGCCTTCTTCCAGCATCAGGTGGAAGAAGCGTTTGAAGCGTTCCACGTCGCATTTCACCACGTCCTGATAGCAGGTCACGGTTTTCGCATCGGTGAAGAAAATCCCGAACATCCCGCCCACGTGGTTCACCACCAGTGGAATACCCGCATCTTCTGCGGCTTCCAGCAAACCGTTTGCCAGTTGCGTCGTCCGGTCCGTCAAGGTTTCGTGGATACCCGGCTGCGCCACTTCGGTCAGACAGGCAAAGCCCGCCGCCATCGCAATCGGGTTACCGGAGAGCGTACCCGCCTGGTAAACCGGACCGGTTGGCGCCAGCGCGTCCATGACGTCCTTACGGCCGCCAAACGCGCCGACAGGCATGCCGCCGCCAATGATTTTGCCGAGGCAGGTCAGATCCGGCTCCACGCCATAATAAGACTGGGCACCCGCCAGCGCCACGCGGAAGCCGGTCATCACTTCGTCGATGATCAGCAGCGCGCCGAACTCATCACACAGGGCGCGCAGGCCCGGCAGGAAGTCAGGCTGCGGTGGGATACAGTTCATGTTGCCCGCAACTGGCTCAACGATGATGCAGGCGATCTCCTGCGGATACTGCTCGAACGCGGCGCGAACGGTGTTCAGATCGTTATAGGTGCAGGTCAACGTGTGTTTCGCGAAATCAGCCGGCACCCCCGGGGAGTTCGGCTGGCCGAGGGTCAGCGCGCCGGAACCGGCTTTCACCAGCAGACAGTCGGCATGGCCGTGATAACAACCTTCGAACTTGATGATCTTGTCACGGCCGGTAAAACCGCGCGCCAGACGGATAGCGCTCATGGTCGCTTCGGTACCGGAGTTCACCATACGCACCATGTCCATCGTTGGCACCAGTTCGGTGACCAGCTCCGCCATTTTGACTTCCATCTCGGTTGGCGCGCCGAAGCTCAGGCCGCGCTGAGCGGCTTCAATCACCGCATTGCGGATCGCCGGGTGGTTGTGGCCCAGTACCATCGGGCCCCAGGAGCCGACGTAATCGACATAGGCTTTACCATCCACATCATACAGATATGCGCCATCCGCACGTTCGATAAACAGCGGGGTGCCACCCACGCCGGTAAAGGCGCGCACGGGTGAGTTTACGCCGCCTGGGATTAGCTCGCGGGCTGCGCTGTAGAGGTTTTCAGACTTGCTCATGGCGTCGTTCCTGGTTCGTAGAAATGAGTTAAGGCAACTATTCTAAGTGATTCGGAAGAGGTTATAAAATTTTTGCCCCATAGAAGGCTTAACAATTGTTAAGTATTTTTCAGGGGACGAGGGGATTGTCTCTGGTAGAATCCCTGCGGCCTTTTGTATGACGAAACAGAACAGGTAATGAACGAGAACACGCCTTCTTTTGAACAACAACAGTTTACGCGCGCGAAGCACCGGGTCAGTATCCGGCGGCTACTCAATCGTGACAAAACCCCGTTAGCCATTCTGGTGGCAGCCGCCGTTGTGGGCACGCTGGCCGGGCTGGTAGGCGTCGCGTTTGAGAAAGCCGTCAATGCGGTGCTCAACTGGCGCATAGGTACCGTCGCCAGCTTTGCGGATCGTGAATGGCTGGTCTGGGTGTGGGCTTTTGGCCTTTCGGCCCTGTTTGCCATGGTGGGCTATTTTCTGGTGCGTAAATTCGCACCTGAAGCAGGTGGCTCGGGGATCCCTGAAATTGAGGGGGCGCTGGAAGAGCTACGCCCGGTTCGCTGGTGGCGCGTGCTTCCTGTGAAATTTATCGGCGGGATGGGAACGCTCGGAGCGGGCATGGTGCTCGGTCGGGAAGGACCAACGGTACAGCTGGGCGGTAACGTCGGGCGCATGGTCGGCGATCTGTTCCGTATGCGCAGCGCCGAAGCGCGCCATACGCTGCTGGCGACGGGGGCGGCGGCCGGGCTGTCTGCCGCGTTTAACGCGCCGCTGGCAGGTATCCTGTTTATCATTGAAGAGATGCGCGCCCAGTTCCGCTACAACCTGACCTCCATTAAAGCGGTGTTTACCGGCGTGATTATGTCGAGCATTGTCTTTCGCGTCTTTAACGGCGAAGGGGCGGTGATTGAAGTTGGCAAGCTAACCAATGCGCCGGTCAATACTTTGTGGCTGTATCTGATTCTTGGGATGATTTTTGGCGTCGTTGGCCCGCTTTTTAACACCCTGATTTTACGGGCTCAGGATATGTTTCAGCGCATCCATGGCGGAAATACCACGAAATGGGTGCTGGTGGGGGGCCTGCTTGGTGGCGTGTGCGGGATCCTCGGTTTTATCGAACCGAATGCGGCGGGCGGCGGTTTCGGTCTGATTCCCATTGCCGCGGCGGGGAATTTCAGCGTAGGCCTGCTGCTGTTTATGTTTATTTCACGCGTCATCACCACGGTATTGTGCTTCTCCTCTGGTGCCCCGGGCGGCATTTTCGCCCCGATGCTGGCGCTGGGAACGCTGCTGGGTACGGCGTTCGGGATGGCGGCGGCGGCAGGCTTCCCGGCCTACCATCTGGATGCGGGAACGTTTGCGGTTGCGGGAATGGGGGCGCTGCTGGCGGCCTCCCTGCGTGCGCCGCTGACCGGGATCGTGCTGGTGCTGGAAATGACCGACAATTACCAGCTCATTTTGCCAATGATCATTACCTGCCTCGGCGCGACACTATTAGCCCAATTCCTGGGTGGAAAACCGCTATACTCGACCATTCTTGCCCGTACCCTGGCGAAACAGGAAGCTGAACAGGCCCTGAAGCAGAATACTTGAATGAATTACCAGGGTATTAGATAATGACAAAAAGAATTGGGTGATTTTTACCCAATAGCAGTCGCAGTATTCATGGGAGCATAAGATGAGTGATGACGTAGCGTTGCCGCTGGAATTTACCGAAGCAGCAGCGAAAAAAGTGAAAACCCTGATTGCCGACGAGGACAATCCGGATCTGAAACTGCGTGTTTATATTACCGGCGGCGGCTGTAGTGGCTTCCAGTATGGTTTTACCTTTGACGACCAGGTTAACGATGGTGATATGACTATCGAGAAACAGGGCGTCGCGCTGGTGGTTGATCCGATGAGCCTGCAATATCTGGTGGGCGGTTCAGTGGACTACACTGAAGGTCTGGAAGGTTCGCGCTTTGTGGTGACTAACCCGAATGCGACCAGCACCTGCGGGTGTGGTTCTTCATTCAGTATTTAACCTGAATGCAAATTGTAGGCCCGGTAAGCGAAGCGCCACCGGGCTTATAAACGATACCTATCTTGAATTTTCATCCAGTGCAAACGTCGGCAGCTTCAGGTGCCAGCGTATCGCCGCTAAACGGATCACCAGCGTTACCACCATCCCCAGCATCGCCGCGTTTTCCAGCGGGACAGCAAAGGTGTAATACGCCGTGGCGTGAACAATCCCCCCGATGATACAGGCCGTCGCGTAGATTTCCGTTCGCAGGATCATCGGGACTTCTCGCGCCAGAATGTCGCGAATAATCCCTCCGCCCACGCCGGTCAACACGCCCATACAGATCGCCACCAGCGGGCCAGTCCCGGCAATAAAGGCTTTATTCACGCCTATTCCCACAAAGACCGCCAGACCGACGGCATCCAGCACCGGCAATATCCATTTTGGTAGTCTGCGAGGCTGACGAACCAGCACGATGGTTAACAGGCAGGTGACCATCGCCACCACCAGATCCGTTGGATCTTTTACC
The DNA here is from genome assembly GCF_003850715.1 of Enterobacter sp. 301B. Taxonomy (NCBI): domain Bacteria; kingdom Pseudomonadati; phylum Pseudomonadota; class Gammaproteobacteria; order Enterobacterales; family Enterobacteriaceae; genus Enterobacter; species Enterobacter sp. 301B. The sequence goes on along the minus strand of NZ_PQTC01000004.1, from coordinate 44,039 downwards.
CAGAATACCGGGCCGTTTGCCAGCGCCATATCGCGAATCGTTCCGCCGCCTACCGCCGTAACGACGCCGAGCACCAGTACGCCAAAAGGATCCATGCGTAGTTTTCCGGCAAGCAAAACGCCGGAGATAGCAAAAACGGCTGTGCCAAGAATATCCAGCCAATACACGAGCATCGTTAAATCCTCGAATAGGGTATTTATCTGTTTGAGTGACTCTTTGCCAGTTCGGCGCAGAGTTGTTTTGCGGCGAGGATAATACGCGGGCTGGCGCGTTCAAACCAGTCGCTGTTGAGTGCGATGACCGGAATTTTAAGCTGCCGATGCCAGAATTGTTCTATTTTAGGAATCTCGCTCGCATTTCCGACCACCACAATGGCCTGCGGTTGTCGCGCCAGAACCTGCTCACGACTGACCTGCGGCCAGGGGACCCGGCTTTCGGCAAAGATATTTTCACCTCCACAGATCTCAAGCACCTGGTTCTGGATCGAACCTTTCCCGGTAGTGAACAGCGGCTGGCTGCCAAATTGCAGAAAAACGCGTTGTTTCGGTTGCGTGCCGTATCGGGTTTTTAGCGCAGCATAGTCGTTGAGCATCTGCTGTGCAGCGTGCTCGGCGCGTTGGGGGGTAGGGCTGAAGGGCGCGAGGTCACGGAGGGTTTGCGCCACCTGTTCGATGCTCACCGCATCTACCCATTTTACCGTTATTCCCAGCGAAGAGAGCTGGTTCACCTGTCGTTCGGCATTACCACCGCGCCAGGCAAGAACCAGATCGGGCTTCAGCGCCACGATGCGTTCCAGGTTCATTCCCTGCCAGGTGGCAACCTGTTCGATTTGGGCGGCCTGCGGTGGATAATCGGAAAAGCTGCTCACCGCAACGGGCGTAATCCCGGCGGTAAACGCCAGTTCCGTATTGGCAGGGGAGAGTGTGATCACCCGCGGCGCGGCGATGAGCCAGGCCGGGGCGAGCAGAAGCAGGGCGACCAGCGCCCTGAATGACACCTTACCCACGCGCCAGTTTCTGCACCAGGGTTTCCACCATCACGGTGGACTGTTTGGCCGCAACGGCCAGGAACTCGTCGAAGCTGATGTGGGACTGCTGGTCCGCCACGTCAGAGATCGCGCGAACGACCACGAACGGCACGCTGAAGTTATGGCAAACGTGCGCAATGGCCGTGGCTTCCATCTCAACGGCCACAGCCTGCGGGAAGTTATGACGGATTTTCGCCAGACCAACAGAGCCGTTGATAAAGGCATCGCCGCTGACGATCAGGCCACGCACCGCATTGAGGTTCAGCTCGTTAATGCAGCTTTCAGCGGCGGCAATCAGCTTATCATCCGCTTTAAACCCGGCCGGGCAGCCCGGAAGCTGACCATATTCGTAGCCGAATGCGGTGACGTCTGCATCGTGGTAACGCGCTTCGTCGGAAACCACGATATCGCCCACTTTCAGCGTCGGCGCCAGACCGCCCGCAGAACCTGTATTAATGATAACGTCAGGCTTGCAGCGCTCAAGCAGCAGGGTCGCGCCCAGTGCCGCTGCAACTTTACCGATGCCTGATTTCAGCAGAGCCACGTCAACGCCGTTCAGCTGGCCGGTGTAGATCTCACAGCCACCGAGGGAGAGGGTCTGACGGTTCTCAATTTTGTCACGCAGCAGCGTAACTTCTTCTTCCATTGCACCAATAATGCCGATTTTCATAGATTTACTCGCGATGTGCCTTGTTAAGATGCATAGTCTATCATGCGGTTAAGGGGAAACGCATTCTCACGCGGGGGAGCACATGGCACCAATCGATTTTCGCACCAAAATTAACTGGCACCGACGTTTCCGTTCGCCACAGGGCGATAAGAGCGAACATGAGATCCTGCGCATTTTTGAAAGCGATCGCGGACGCATCATCAATTCGCCCGCCATCCGCCGGTTACAGCAAAAAACCCAGGTGTTCCCGCTGGAGCGTAACGCCGCGGTGCGTACGCGGTTAACGCACTCCATGGAAGTGCAGCAGGTGGGGCGCTACATTGCAAAAGAGATCCTCAGCCGTCTTAAAGAGCAACGTCTGCTGGAAACCTACGGGCTGGATGAACTGACCGGGCCGTTCGAAAGCATCGTTGAGATGGCCTGCCTGATGCACGATATCGGCAATCCTCCCTTTGGTCATTTCGGCGAGGCCGCCATCAATGACTGGTTTAAACAGCGGCTTTTTCCCTCTGACGCCATAAGCCAGCCGCTCAGCGATGACCGCTGTGTGGTACGCGATTTACGCCTGCGTGAGGGCGAAGATAGCCTGAACGATCTGCGCCGCAAGGTGCGTCAGGATCTGTGTCATTTCGAAGGTAACGCGCAGGGGATCCGTCTGGTGCACTCCCTGATGCGCATGAATCTGACCTGGGCGCAGGTGGGCTGTATTCTCAAATACACGCGTCCCGCGTGGTGGATGGGGGAAACGCCTGCCACCCATAGCTACCTGATGAAAAAACCGGGCTATTACCTGTCGGAAGAAGCGTACATTGAACGGTTGCGTAAAGAACTTTCGCTAACGCCGAATGGCCGTTTTCCATTGACGTGGATTATGGAAGCGGCTGATGACATTTCTTATTGCGTGGCCGATCTGGAAGACGCAGTGGAAAAAAGAATATTCAGCGTCGAGGAGCTGTATCAGCATCTTCACGATGCCTGGGGAGAGCATGAAAAAGGTTCTCTGTTTGCACAGGTCGTCGAGAATGCCTGGGATAAATCGCGTTCAAATTCGCTGAGCCGCAGTACCGAAGATCAGTTCTTTATGTATTTGCGGGTCAATACGCTGAATAAACTGGTGCCGTATGCGGCCGCCCGTTTCATTGATAATTTGCCGATGATATTTAGCGGGGAATTTAATCACGCCCTGCTGGAAGATGAGAGCAGTTTTAGTCAGCTGCTTGAATTATATAAAAACGTGGCTGTTCGCCATGTTTTCAGCCACCCGGATGTCGAACAGCTGGAACTGCAAGGATACCGGGTTATCAGCGGGTTGCTGGAAATTTATGGCCCGCTGCTCCAGCTGACGGTCGATGAGTTTTGCGAGCTGGTCGAAAATGAACGTGTTCGCCGCCTGCCGATTGAATCTCGTCTCTATCAGAAGCTTTCAACCCGTCACCGGCTGGCATACATTGAGGCCGTCAGTAAAATAGATCGTCATTCTTCCCAATGGCCAGTCATGGAATATTATTATCGCTGTCGTCTTATCCAGGACTATATCAGCGGGATGACAGATTTGTATGCCTGGGATGAATACCGCAAGCTTATGGCCGTTGAATAAGCCATGAGTTTTGTAAAGACGACCAATAAATTTTTACTTTTTCCATAAACTTAATCCCGGAACTAAGCGGTATAAAACGAATCTGAGTTACACAGCAATTTTGCGTTATCTGGTAAATCGAGATTGAGAAACATGAAAAAAACCACATTAGCAATGAGTGCACTGGCTCTGAGTTTAGGTTTAGCGTTGTCCCCTCTGGCGACGGCGGCCGAGACAGCTTCCTCGGCAGCGACTGCGCAGCAGATGCCAAGCCTGGCCCCGATGCTCGAAAAAGTGATGCCATCGGTGGTGAGTATTAACGTTGAGGGCAGCACAACCGTCAATACGCCGCGTATGCCGCGTAATTTCCAGCAGTTCTTCGGTGACAATTCGCCATTCTGCCAGGACGGTTCGCCATTCCAGAGCTCCCCGTTCTGTCAGGGCGGCGCAGGGGATGACGGTCAGGGCGGCGGCCAGCAGCAGAAATTCATGGCACTCGGCTCGGGCGTTATTATTGATGCAGCGAAAGGCTACGTGGTGACCAATAACCACGTGGTAGATAATGCTAACACCATTAAGGTTCAGATGAGCGATGGCCGTAAATTCGATGCCAAAGTGGTCGGTAAAGACCCGCGCTCCGATATCGCACTGATTCAAATTCAGGATCCGAAGAACCTGACGGCGATTAAGCTTGCCGACTCTGACGCGCTGCGCGTGGGTGACTACACTGTCGCCATCGGTAACCCGTTTGGTCTGGGCGAAACCGTGACCTCGGGTATCGTCTCCGCGCTGGGACGTAGCGGCCTGAATGCGGAAAACTATGAAAACTTCATCCAGACGGATGCGGCCATTAACCGCGGTAACTCCGGCGGTGCACTGGTTAACCTGAACGGTGAACTGATCGGTATCAACACCGCTATCCTGGCACCGGACGGTGGCAACATAGGTATCGGCTTTGCTATCCCGAGCAACATGGTGAAAAACCTGACTGCGCAGATGGTGCAATATGGACAGGTGAAACGCGGTGAGCTGGGTATCATGGGGACCGAGCTGAACTCCGAGCTGGCGAAAGCGATGAAAGTGGACGCTCAGCGCGGCGCATTCGTGAGCCAGGTCATGCCGAACTCTTCAGCGGCGAAAGCCGGCATTAAAGCGGGTAACGTGATCACCTCTCTGAACGGTAAACCGATCAGCAGCTTTGCCGCCCTGCGTGCGGAAGTGGGTTCTATGCCAATCGGCAGTAAAGTGACCCTCGGCCTGCTGCGTGAAGGTAAGCCAGTTAACGTGAGCCTGGAACTGCAACAGAGCAGTCAGAATCAGGTGGATTCCAGCACCATCTTCAGCGGTATTGAAGGTGCTGAGATGAGCAACAAAGGGGCAGATAAAGGCGTGGTGGTGAACAACGTGAAAGCGAACTCACCTGCTGCCCGTATCGGCCTGAAAAAAGGTGATGTGATCATGGGCGCTAACCAGCAGCCGGTGAAAAACATCGCTGAACTGCGCAAAATTCTCGACAGCAAGCCGTCCGTGCTGGCACTGAATATTCAGCGTGGTGATACCTCTATTTATCTCCTGATGCAGTAATCTTCTTAAGCCCCTGTTCGCAGGGGCTTTCTCTTTTCTGTGACCTTTCCCACAACTCCATACATCTCTCTCTGCCTTTGGGCATCTGCACAATGCAGCCTTAGCTGAACTTCCCTATGCTTGAGCTCTGCTCACGGGAGGGTTATATGGCTGGCTGGCATCTTGATACCAAAATGGCGCAGGATATCGTGGCGCGCACCATGCGAATCATCGATACCAATATCAACGTAATGGACGCCCGAGGGCGCATTATCGGCAGCGGCGATCGTGAGCGTATTGGTGAATTGCACGAAGGGGCGTTGCTGGTGCTCTCTCAGGGGCGCGTGGTCGACATTGATGACGCCGTGGCGAAACATCTGCACGGGGTCCGTCAGGGGATCAACCTGCCGCTGCGTCTGGAAGGAGAGATTGTTGGCGTTATCGGTCTGACCGGCGATCCTGAATCGCTGCGTAAATACGGCGAGTTGGTCTGCATGACGGCGGAGATGATGCTGGAGCAGTCGCGTCTGATGCACCTGCTCGCCCAGGACAGCCGCCTGCGTGAAGAGCTGGTGATGAATTTGATCCAGGCGGAGGAGCACACGCCTGCCCTGAGTGAGTGGGCGCAGCGTCTGGGTATCGACCTGAATCAGCCGCGCGTGGTCGCCGTGATTGAGGTGGATAGCGGCCAGCTTGGCGTGGACAGCGCCATGGTGGAGCTACAGCAGCTGCAAAATATGCTGGCGACGCCGGAGCGTAACAACCTGGTGGCAATCGTCTCTTTAACGGAAATGGTGGTGCTCAAGCCTGCGCTTAATCAGTTTGGTCGCTGGGACGCGGAAGATCATCGTCGCCGCGTTGAGCTGCTCATCGAGCGCATGAAGGAGAACGGACAGCTCCGTTTTCGCGTCGCGCTGGGAAATTACTTTACCGGGCCGGGAAGTATCGCCCGTTCATGGCGAACGGCGCGCACTACCATGATGGTGGGTAAACAGCGCATGCCGGAGAGCCGCAGTTATTTCTATCAGGATCTGATGCTGCCGGTCCTGCTCGACAGCCTGCGCGGTGGCTGGCAGGCCAACGAGCTGGCGCGCCCGCTGGTGCGTCTGAAAGCGATGGACAACAACGGGCTGCTGCGCCGTACGTTGCAGGCGTGGTTCCGGCATAACGTGCAGCCGCTGGCAACGTCAAAAGCGCTGTTTATTCACCGTAATACGCTGGAGTATAGGCTAAACCGGATCTCGGAACTGACGGGGCTGGATTTAGGGAATTTTGACGACCGGCTACTGCTGTATGTGGCGTTGCAGCTGGATGAACAAAGATGATGCTTTTTGCCGGCTGGCGGCTTCGCCTTACCCGGCCTGCATGCGTTCGTAGGCCCGGTAAGCGAAGCGCCACCGGGCAATAAAACGGCTCATTTGTTACGCGTCAATTTCTCAAGATCAGCTTCAATTTCGCTGATCTTATGGGTAACAACACTTTCCAGGTGACGCAGGTCGTCAAGGATCTTACGTTTCAGATCGACTTCGCTGCGATCGCGCTGGCAGATTTGATCGAGTTCGTCGATAACGTAGCGCAGGTTAGGGCTGATTTCCTGTACTTCTTTATATCCCTGACCGATACCGTCAGCGACAACGGTCTTACGCTGGCGTGGGTATTTAAATTTCACGCTTTTGGCGAAGAACTCTCCTTTGTCCTTGTGAAAATAGATTTTCAAAATATCGTTATTGGCTTCCTGGCGGAGACTATAACGATCAATTTCATCAGGATTGGTAATGCCCAGACTTTTCAGATTATCGTACATAGCGGTACCCTTGATCTCAACATAACCTATGAATAATTAACGAAAAAATCTATTTTCGCCACCTTCGGATATAAAAAAAGCGGGGTTGCCCCCGCTTTTTGTTATACCCGATTAATCGATGGTGCGCAGCAGTTCATTGATGCCCACTTTACCGCGCGTTTTCGCATCCACTTTTTTCACGATGACCGCGCAGTACAGGCTGTATTTGCCATCTTTAGACGGCAGATTGCCGGAAACCACAACGGAACCGGCTGGAACGCGGCCGTAGTGAATTTCACCGGTTTCGCGATCGTAAATACGGGTGCTCTGGCCAATGTACACGCCCATGGAGATCACAGAACCTTCTTCGACGATCACGCCTTCAACCACTTCGGAACGTGCGCCGATGAAGCAGTTGTCTTCGATGATGGTTGGGTTAGCCTGAAGTGGCTCCAGAACGCCACCAATGCCGACGCCGCCGGACAGGTGAACATTTTTACCGATCTGCGCGCAGGAGCCGACGGTAGCCCAGGTGTCCACCATGGTGCCTTCGTCAACGTAGGCGCCGATGTTCACGTAGGATGGCATCAGCACGGTGTTGCGTGCGATGAATGCCCCCTGACGAACGGCTGCCGGTGGTACTACGCGGAAGCCCTCTTTCTGGAAGCGCGCTTCGTCGTAATCCGCAAATTTCATTGGCACTTTATCGAAGTAGCGGCTTTCTGCTCCGTCGATAACCTGGTTATCGTTGATACGGAAAGAGAGCAGCACAGCTTTCTTCAGCCATTGATGAGTAACCCACTGACCGTCGATTTTTTCTGCCACGCGCAGCGCGCCGGAATCCAGCAGGGAAATAACCTGGTTTACCGCTTCACGGGTCACGGTATCCACATTTGCCGGAGTGATGTCGGCGCGACGCTCAAAAGCGGACTCAATAACGTTCTGTAACTGCTGCATTGTTTACTCTTTCCATTTCACTAAAAAACACGTCACCCTTTATCGTTTGGATTGAGGGCTGCTGTCAACCGTTGTTGCACTTCAAGTTGCAGGTCATTATTAAGGGCACGCCGGTCGGCCGTCGCGATTATAAATAAATCTTCTACTCGTTCGCCAATGGTTGTAATTCGGGCGCCGTGAAGCGAAATTCCCAGATCGGCAAAAACCTGGCCGACGCGGGCGAGCAGCCCTGGCTGGTCGAGCGCAATCAGCTCAAGGAACGATTTACGGTCGGTATGGGTCGGCAGGAAATTGACCTCGGTATCGACGGTAAAGTGGCGCAGTTTTGCTGGCTGACGTCGCGGCTGCGGAGGTTGCCAGCTGCGCTGCGTAATCGCCTGCTCGAGGCCAAAGCGTATCCCCTCATGCCTGTCCGACGACAGCGGGCTGCCGTCCGGCTCCAGTACAATAAAGGTGTCCATCGCCATGCCGTCGCGGGTGGTAAAAATCTGCGCGTCGTGAACGCTCAGGTTACGCCTGTCCAGTTCGGCGCAGACCGCCGCAAACAAATAAGGCCGGTCCGGGCTCCAGATAAAGATCTCCGTTCCGCCACGCGTGGCCTGCGGGCTGAGCAGAATCATTGGTTTCGTCAGGTCGTGCTTCAGCAGATGCCGGGCGTGCCAGGCAAGCTGGTTTGGGCTGTGGCGCACAAAGTAGTTGGCGCGACAGCGCGCCCAAATCTGATGTAGTGCCTCTTCGTTAATGTTATCCATGCGCAACAGGGCAAGCGCCTGCAACTGGTGGTGGCGCACGCGCTCGCGCATATCCGGGGTGTTCTGCATCCCGCGACGCAGCTGTTTTTCGGTGGCGAAGTACAGTTCGCGCAGCAGGCTCTGCTTCCAGCTGTTCCACAGGGTTTCGTTGGTAGCGCAGATATCGGCTACCGTCAGGCAGACCAGGTAGCGCAGGCGGTTCTCCGTTTGCACTTCCTCGGCGAACTGCTTGATCACTTCCGGATCCTGAATATCACGACGCTGAGCGGTAACCGACATCAGCAGATGATGGCGAACCAGCCAGGCAATAAGCTGCGTCTCACGTGAGTTCAGGCCGTGCAGCTCGGCAAATTTCAGCACGTCCTGGGCACCGAGTACGGAGTGGTCGCCGCCGCGACCTTTGGCGATATCATGGAACAGGGCGGCGATCAGGATCAGTTCGGGGTGAGAGAGGCGCGGCCACAAATCAACGCACAGCGGATGGCGGGATCGCGTCTCTTCTCTGGCAAAACTTTCCAGCTTGAGCATGACGCGGATCGTGTGCTCATCCACCGTATAGGCGTGAAACAGGTCGAACTGCATCTGCCCGACAATATGCGACCACTGTGGCATATAGGCCCACAATACACTGTGTCGGTGCATCGGCAGCAGACCGCGGCTGACGGCGCCCGGATGACGAAGCATGCTCAGGAATAGCGAGCGCGCCTCCGGGATGTAACACAGCGGCTGCTTCAGATGACGCCGCGCATGGCGTAAATGGCGAAGGGTAGTGGAGTAGATCCCGGTGATCGTGCTGTTGCGCACCATGGTATAGAACATTCGCAGGATCGCTTCCGGCTCGCGGATGAACAGCGTTTCGTCGCGAAGATCGATCAGCGTGCCGCGCAGCTGAAATTCGTCATCAATCGGACGCGGTTTTTCGTCTGCCGTCAGCGCGAGGATCGCCTCATCGAACAGCTGTAACAGCATCTGGTTCAGCTCAGAGACGCGGCGAGTGACGCGGAAGAAATCCTTCATCATTTGCTCGACCGGCTCGTTGCCCTCGCCCTGGTAATTCAGGCGCTGCGCCACGCTAAGCTGCCGGTCAAACAGCAGGCGGTTATCGTAGCGGGTGACCTCCAGGTGCAGCGCAAAACGGATGCGCCACAGCAGATGCAGGCACTCGTTGAGTTCGTTACGTTCGGCTTCGGTCAGAAAACCAAAACCGACCATTTCGTCCAGCGAGGTGGCCCCAAAATGGCGACGGGCGACCCATTGCAGCGTGTGGATATCGCGCAGGCCACCGGGGCTGCTTTTAATATCCGGTTCGAGATTATAGCTGGTGCCGTGATAGCGCTGGTGGCGCTGGTTTTGTTCTTCGACTTTCGCGGCGAAGAATTTTTCTGAAGGCCAGAAGCCGTCGCTAAAGATGTGCTTTTGCAGTTCGAGGAACAGCGCCACGTCGCCAATCAGCAGGCGGGTTTCAATTAAATTGGTGGCGACGGTCAGGTCAGATAACCCTTCCAGCAGACACTCTTCCAGCGTGCGCACGCTGTGACCCACTTCCAGCTTCACGTCCCAGAGCAGGGTCAACAGCTCACCGATTTTCTGCGCCCGATCGTCCGGCAGTTTTTTACGGCTTAAGATTAGCAGGTCGATATCAGAGAGCGGATGCAGTTCACCCCGGCCATATCCGCCGACAGCAACCAGCGCGACGTCGCTCACCTGCCCGAAACCGTAGTCGATCCACAGACGTTGCAGGAGCTGGTCGATAAATTCGGTGCGCGCTTCAATGAGCTGTTCGGCTGAGACGCCTGCATCAAATGCGCTACCCAGCCAGCGATGGAAAACCGCCATATGGGATTTGATATGTGCGCAGGTCAGCTCATGCGGTGGCCAGACGCCCGGGTTATCAGGCTGGTCGGGGAGGGTGGGAAGTGCTGTGTTAGCATACTGTTCGGGTAAGAGATTACTCATCGTGCGCCACCCATAAGAAAAAGCTATCGCCATTAAAAAAGCCGGCATTCGCCGGCTTCTTATCACTCAATGTTCGTCAGTATCGCCGGGATGGTGTCATCCTTGCGCAACGTCATAATTTCGCAGCCGTTGTCTGTAACCACAATAGTATGCTCGTACTGGGCAGACAAGCTTCTGTCTTTGGTTTTTACCGTCCAGCCATCTTTCATGGTACGGATGCGGTAATCGCCCGCGTTGACCATTGGCTCAATAGTGAAGGTCATGCCCTTTTGCAGCACTACGCCACCGTCGTCTGCATCATAGTGCAGAACTTGCGGTTCTTCATGGAACACACGACCAATACCGTGACCGCAATATTCACGCACCACGGAGAAACCTTCCGCTTCCACAAACTTCTGGATTGCGGCGCCGATGGTGCGCAGGCGGATGCCTGGCTTCACCATTTTCAGCGCCAGGTAGAGGCTGTCCTGAGTGACTTTACACAGGCGCTCGCCCAGAATCGTTGGCTTGCCAACGATGAACATCTTAGAGGTGTCACCGTGGTAGTCATCTTTAATGACGGTCACGTCGATATTGACGATATCGCCATCTTTCAGCAGCTTCTCGTCATCCGGAATGCCGTGGCAAACCACTTCATTAATAGAGATGCAGACGGATTTTGGAAAACCGTGATAGCCAAGGCAGGCGGAGACCGCGTGCTGCTCGTTGACGATATAGTCGTTACAGATGCGATCCAGTTCGCCGGTGCTGACGCCCGGTTTCACAAACGGTTCGATCATTTCAAGCACGTCAGCGGCCAGACGACCGGCGACGCGCATCTTTTCAATTTCTTCAGGTGTCTTAATAGAGATAGCCATGTAATCTGTCCATCGGTGTCGATTTTTTCGACAATACTAGTGTAAGTGTTGTCAATGGTATCAGTCAGGCGCACCCCGTGCCAAATTGAGAATCATTAACAGCACACTCCGCCAACAATTATTGGTTTCTGGCCGTGTTTTGTGATATAAAGCGCGCCGGACTTCCGATCCATCTCAGATACACAGGCTGGACGGGAGCGACAAATCTCACTTTGTGTAACAACACACACGTATCGGCACATATTCCGGGGTGCCCTTCGGGGTCGGTAATATGGGATACGTGGAGGCATAACCCCAACTTTCAATATAGAGGTTTTAAACATGGCAACTGTTTCCATGCGCGACATGCTCAAGGCTGGTGTTCACTTCGGTCACCAGACCCGTTACTGGAACCCGAAAATGAAGCCTTTCATCTTCGGCGCACGTAACAAAGTTCACATCATCAACCTTGAGAAGACTGTACCAATGTTCAACGAAGCCCTGGCTGAGCTGAGCAAGATCTCTTCCCGTAAAGGTAAGATTCTGTTCGTTGGTACTAAGCGCGCTGCAAGCGAAGCTGTGAAAGATGCTGCTAACAGCTGCGACCAGTTCTTCGTGAACCATCGCTGGTTGGGCGGCATGCTGACCAACTGGAAAACTGTTCGTCAGTCCATCAAGCGCCTGAAAGATCTGGAAACCCAGTCTCAGGACGGTACTTTCGATAAGCTGACTAAAAAAGAAGCGCTGATGCGCACTCGTGAACTGGACAAGCTGGAAAACAGCCTGGGCGGTATCAAAGATATGGGCGGCCTGCCAGACGCGCTGTTCGTAATCGATGCAGACCATGAGCACATCGCAATCAAAGAAGCTAACAACCTGGGTATCCCGGTATTCGCTATCGTTGATACCAACTCCGATCCGGACGGTGTTGACTTCGTTATCCCGGGTAACGACGACGCAATCCGTGCTGTTAGCCTGTACCTGAGCGCTGTAGCTGCTACCGTTCGTGAAGGCCGTTCCCAGGATCTGGCTTCTCAGGCGGAAGAAAGCTTCGTAGAAGCTGAATAATAAGGTTTTACCCCTTATTAGTACCGTGTATGAATAGGGGCCCATTATCGGCCCCTTTTTTCAATTTATACTGTTTGGCTCCCGGCCGGGCAGTTCACATCTCCCGAGGATTTAAGAATGGCTGAAATTACCGCATCCCTGGTAAAAGAGCTGCGTGAGCGTACTGGCGCAGGCATGATGGATTGCAAAAAAGCGCTGACCGAAGCGAACGGCGACATCGAGCTGGCAATCGAAAACATGCGTAAATCCGGTGCGATCAAAGCAGCTAAGAAAGCAGGCAACGTTGCTGCTGACGGCGTGATCATCACCAAAATCGACGGCAACTACGGCATCATTCTGGAAGTTAACTGCCAGACTGACTTCGTTGCTAAAGATGCTGGTTTCCAGGCATTTGCTAACAAAGTTCTGGACGCAGCGGTTGCAGGCAAAATCACTGACGTTGAAGTGCTGAAAGCACAGTTCGAAGAAGAGCGTGTTGCGCTGGTTGCTAAAATCGGTGAGAACATCAACATCCGTCGCGTTTCTTCCCTGGAAGGCGATGTTCTGGGCTCTTACCAGCACGGCGCGCGTATCGGTGTTCTGGTTGCGGCTAAAGGCGCTGACGAAGAGCTGGTTAAACAGCTGGCAATGCACATCGCTGCAAGCAAACCAGAATTCGTTAAGCCAGAAGACGTGTCTGCTGAAGTGGTAGAGAAAGAGTACCAGGTTCAGCTGGACATCGCGATGCAGTCTGGTAAGCCAAAAGAAATCGCAGAGAAAATGGTTGAAGGCCGCATGAAGAAATTCACCGGCGAAGTTTCTCTGACTGGCCAGCCTTTCGTAATGGATCCAAGCAAGTCTGTTGCTCAGCTGCTGAAAGAGCACAACGCTGACGTGACTGGCTTCATCCGCTTCGAAGTGGGCGAAGGCATCGAGAAAGTTGAGACTGACTTCGCAGCAGAAGTTGCTGCCATGTCCAAGCAGTCTTAATGATTGAAAAGGAGCCGCCTGAGGGCGGCTTCTTTTTGTCACCCGTCTCACGAAATCAGACAGGCTCCAGTATCGCTGTGCTGATATGCGACATATCATGTCGCCAGAATTAACCCCATCTTAATCGTTGACAGTCTCAGGAAAGAAACATGGCTACCAATGCAAAACCCGTGTACAAACGCATTCTGCTTAAGCTGAGTGGCGAAGCGCTGCAAGGATCGGAAGGCTTCGGTATTGACGCAAGCATCCTTGATCGCATGGCACAGGAAATCAAAGAACTGGTCGAACTGGGTATTCAGGTTGGCGTGGTCATTGGCGGTGGCAACCTTTTCCGTGGTGCTGGTCTGGCGAAAGCGGGGATGAACCGCGTAGTGGGCGACCACATGGGGATGCTGGCAACCGTGATGAATGGCCTGGCGATGCGTGATGCGCTTCATCGCGCCTATGTGAACGCTCGCCTGATGTCCGCTATTCCTTTGAATGGCGTATGCGATAACTACAGCTGGGCAGAGGCTATCAGCCTGCTGCGCAACAACCGCGTGGTGATCCTCTCCGCCGGTACGGGTAACCCGTTCTTTACCACCGATTCCGCAGCCTGCCTGCGCGGTATCGAAATCGAAGCCGATGTGGTGCTGAAAGCGACCAAAGTAGATGGCGTGTTTACTGCCGACCCGGCAAAAGATCCTTCCGCGACCATGTACGATCAGCTGAGCTACAGCGAAGTGCTGGATAAAGAGCTGAAAGTGATGGATCTTGCCGCCTTCACGCTGGCTCGCGACCATAAACTGCCGATCCGTGTTTTCAACATGAACAAACCTGGCGCGCTGCGTCGCGTCGTGATGGGCGAAAAAGAAGGCACTTTGATCACGGAATAATTTCCGTCGGCGATAAATACAGGTAAGATTCCGCTTTACTTTGTAGTGGTATCTTACCTGGACGCGCCTTTGGCGCTGTCATGAATTAAACGCGACTATACTTAGCACACCTGTAGCGCTGTGCTGGCGGATAGTCTGCCTGAGACAAGTTTTCAAGGATTCGTATCGTGATTAACGACATCAGAAAAGATGCTGAAGTACGCATGGACAAATGCGTAGAAGCGTTCAAAAACCAAATCAGCAAAATCCGTACTGGCCGTGCTTCCCCAAGCCTGCTGAATGGCATCATCGTAGAATACTACGGTACGCCTACGCCACTGCGTCAGCTGGCGAGCGTGACGGTAGAAGATACCCGTACCCTGAAAATCAACGTGTTCGATCGCTCAATGAGCCCGGCCGTTGAAAAAGCGATCATGGCATCTGACCTGGGTCTGAACCCAAGCTCAGCGGGCGCGGATATTCGCGTTCCACTGCCTCCGCTGACGGAAGAGCGTCGTAAAGACCTGATCAAAGTCGTACGTGGTGAAGCAGAGCAGGGTCGCGTTTCCGTGCGTAACGTGCGTCGCGATGCGAACGATAAAGTGAAAGCCCTGCTGAAAGAAAAAGAGATCAGCGAAGATGACGATCGTCGTTCTCAGGACGACATTCAGAAAATGACCGACGCGGCGATCAAGAAAATTGATGCGGCGCTGGCAGAAAAAGAAGCGGAACTGATGCAGTTCTGATTTTCGCTATACACTGATAAACGCCGTTCAGAAGGACATTGAGTCTTGCTGGCGGCGTTTTGCTTTTATCTGGTCTAACTTTTGGGCATCTCATGAAGCATCTCACTCTCCTCGGCTCGACCGGCTCTATCGGTTGCAGCACTCTCGACGTCGTACGTCATAATCCCGACAGCTACACCGTGACCGCACTTGTGGCCGGAAAAAACGTGCAGCGAATGGTCGAACAGTGCATGGAGTTTACCCCTCGTTTTGCGGTGATGGATGATGAAGAGAGCGCCCGCCAGGTGAAAGCGCTGTTGCAGGAGAAGGGCTGTCGTACCGAAGTGCTCAGCGGGCAACAGGCGGCTTGCGATATGGCCTCGCTTGATGAAGTTGATCAGGTAATGGCGGCAATCGTCGGGGCGGCGGGTCTTCTGCCGACGCTTGCCGCTATTGATGCGGGAAAAGATGTTCTGCTTGCAAATAAAGAGTCGCTGGTCACCTGCGGACGCCTTTTTATGGAGGCGGTAAAACAGCGTGGGGCGCGTCTTTTGCCGGTCGATAGCGAGCACAACGCGATTTTTCAGAGTTTACCCCAACCTTTTCAACAAAACCTGGGGTACGCTGACCTGGAGCAGAATGGCGTTGTGTCGATTCTGCTTACCGGGTCTGGTGGCCCGTTCCGTGAAACGCCACTGTCTGAATTGAGCGCAATGACGCCGGATCAGGCGTGTCGTCATCCGAATTGGTCAATGGGGCGTAAGATCTCCGTCGATTCGGCCACCATGATGAACAAAGGTCTGGAATACATTGAAGCTCGCTGGCTGTTCAATGCGTCGGCGAAACAGATGGAAGTGCTGATCCACCCGCAGTCGGTGATTCACTCGATGGTGCGCTATCAGGACGGCAGCGTGCTGGCCCAGTTGGGCGAGCCGGATATGCGTACGCCTATTGCTCATACGATGGCGTGGCCAAACCGCGTAAAATCGGGCGTTAAGCCTCTCGATTTTTGCAAGCTGAGTTCACTGACGTTTAGCGAGCCTGATTACGACCGTTATCCCTGCCTGAAACTGGCGATGACGGCCTTCGATCAGGGGCAGGCGGCGACAACGGCGCTTAATGCAGCCAATGAAGTGACCGTCGAAGCATTCCTGAATCAGCAGATCCGCTTTACTGATATCGCCGCGTTGAATTTATCCGTACTGGAGATGATGGATTTGCGTGAGCCGCAGAGTGTGGAAGAGGTGCTGGCCGTGGATGAACAGGCACGTATTGTTGCGCGTAAACAGGTGACACGTCTCGCAAGCTGGTGATAAAGCAAGCACTAGTCGTCGTGCTATTTGTTAGCGTTGGGCTTCAGTGATATAGTCTGCGCCACCTGATCGCAGGTATTTGGCTTTAAGTGGTCAGGTAAGCCGTGGTATGACACGGCTTTTTTATGTATAGGCTTCAGTATTCCTGTGTACCGTTAAATCCTTTCAGGGACTAAAAACGCGTTATGTTGTCTGCGAATCAACCAATAAGCGAAAACTTGCCAGCACATGGCTGTCGCCATGTTGCAATCATCATGGATGGCAATGGCCGCTGGGCGAAAAGACAAGGGAAGATACGAGCCTTTGGGCATAAAGCCGGGGCGAAATCTGTTCGCCGCGCCGTTTCTTTTGCCGCCAATAACGGCATTGATGCGTTAACGCTCTATGCTTTTAGCAGTGAAAACTGGAATCGACCTGCGCAAGAAGTGACTGCGTTGATGGAACTGTTCGTGTGGGCGCTCGATAGTGAAGTAAAAAGCCTGCACCGCCACAACGTCCGCTTGCGTATTATTGGCGAAACCAGTCGTTTTAACTCACGTTTGCAGGAACGGATTCGCAAAGCTGAAGCGCTGACGGAAAATAATACCGGCCTGACGCTCAATATCGCGGCGAATTACGGCGGACGCTGGGATATTATCCAGGGGGTTCGGCATTTGGCTGAGCAGGTTCAGGAAGGGCTGTTAAGACCCGACCAGATTGATGAAGAGGCGCTGAGTCAGCAAATCTGCATGAATGAACTGGCTCCCGTGGATTTGGTTATAAGGACAGGGGGGGAGCATCGCATAAGTAACTTTTTGCTGTGGCAAATTGCCTACGCTGAACTTTACTTTACGGATGTTCTTTGGCCAGATTTTGATGAACAAGACTTTGAAGGTGCGCTGCATGCCTTTGCCAATCGAGAGCGTCGTTTCGGCGGCACCGAGCCTGGTGGCGATAACGCCTGATGGGGGTAGCTTTTGCTGAAGTATCGCCTGATTTCCGCTTTTGTATTAATACCCGTCGTTATCGCAGCGCTGTTTTTACTGCCTCCGGTGGGATTCGCTATTGTTACGTTGGTGGTGTGTATGCTCGCCGCGTGGGAATGGGGGCAGCTTAGCGGCTTTACCTCGCGCACTCAGCGGGTATGGCTGGCGGTACTCTGTGGTTTTTTACTGGCCCTGATGCTGTATACCTTGCCTGAATATCATCACGATGTTCACCAGCCGCTGGTTGCCGGATCCTTATGGATATCGCTGGCCTGGTGGATTGCTGCGCTTGTTTTAGTGCTTTTCTACCCGGGCTCTGCGGCGATCTGGCGTAACTCTAAAGTGTTGCGCCTTATTTTTGGTCTGCTCACGATTGTTCCGTTCTTCTGGGGTATGGTTGCGCTGCGCGCCTGGCACTATGACGAAAACCACTACAGCGGCGCAATATGGCTGCTTTATGTGATGATTCTCGTCTGGGGGGCTGACTCCGGAGCCTATATGTTTGGTAAACTGTTTGGCAAACATAAACTGGCGCCAAAGGTTTCTCCGGGCAAAACCTGGCAAGGTTTCATCGGCGGCCTGTTTACGGCAGCGATTATCTCCTGGGGCTATGGCGTCTGGGCGAATCTTGAGGTTGCCCCCTCCACGCTGCTGGTATGTTCGATTTTCGCGGCGCTGGCATCGGTACTGGGTGATTTAACCGAGAGCATGTTTAAGCGTGAAGCAGGGATTAAGGACAGTGGTCACCTGATTCCAGGACATGGCGGAATACTGGATCGCATTGACAGCCTTACCGCGGCTGTTCCCGTATTTGCTTGCCTGCTTTTACTGGTGTTTGGGACGATATAACGGAAGGTTTTATGCTGAGCATTCTCTGGAATCTGGCGGCGTTCATTGTTGCATTGGGTGTACTGATTACCGTGCATGAATTTGGCCATTTCTGGGTTGCCCGGCGCTGTGGTGTGCGGGTAGAGCGATTCTCGATTGGCTTTGGCAAATCGCTCTGGAAGCGCACCGATAAGCATGGCACCGAGTTTGTCATTGCTCTGATCCCCCTGGGCGGCTATGTCAAAATGCTCGACGAACGCGTTGAGCCTGTCGCCCCGGAACTTCGACATAGCGCGTTCAACAATAAAACTGTTGGCCAACGTGCTGCCATCATCGCTGCCGGACCGGTAGCCAATTTCATCTTCGCTATCTTCGCCTACTGGCTGGTGTTTATTATCGGCGTGCCTGGCGTACGCCCGGTTGTGGGTGAAATCACCACGGGTTCCATTGCGGCACCGGCGCAAATTACACCGGGAATGGAACTTAAAGCGATTGATGGTATCGAAACCCCTGATTGGGATGCCGTGAGGTTACAACTGGTTGCGAAAATCGGTGATGAGCAGACAACCGTCAGCGTATCGCCTTTTGGTTCCGACCAGCGGCAGGAAAAAGTGCTGGATTTACGCCACTGGCGCTTTGAGCCAGACAAAGAGGATCCAGTCGCTACATTGGGGATTCGCCCGCGCAGCGCGCAGATCGAGCCGGTGTTAGCCGAAGTACAGTCTAATTCGGCAGCGAGTAAAGCAGGTTTACAAGCGGGTGACAGGATCGTTAAAGTCGATGGTCAGCCATTAACACAATGGATGACCTTTGTTACTCTGGTGCGCGATAATCCAGGCAAGCCGCTCGCGCTGGAAGTGGAAAGGCAGGGGAGTTCGCTCTCACTGACCCTCACCCCGGATACTAAATCGGGCGGCGGTAAGGCGGAAGGGTTTGCCGGCGTTGTGCCGAAAGTGATCCCACTGCCAGATGAGTACAAGACAATACGCCAGTATGGGCCGTTTAGCGCCATCGTTGAGGCCACGGATAAAACATGGCAGCTGATGAAGCTTACGGTCAACATGTTGGGGAAATTGATAACCGGTGATGTGAAACTGAACAACCTCAGTGGGCCAATTTCGATTGCTCAGGGGGCTGGGATGTCAGCGGAGTTCGGGGTGATTTACTATCTCATGTTCCTTGCGCTGATTAGCGTGAACCTGGGGATAATCAACCTGTTCCCGCTTCCCGTATTAGATGGGGGCCATCTGCTGTTTTTAGCGATTGAAAAGCTAAAAGGCGGACCGGTATCCGAGCGAGTTCAAGACTTTAGTTATCGCATTGGCTCGATTTTGCTGGTGCTGTTAATGGGGCTTGCACTTTTCAATGATTTCTCTCGGTTGTAAGAGAGTTAGTTAGGAAGAACGCATAATAACGATGGCGATGAAAAAGTTGCTCATAGCGTCGCTGCTGTTTAGCAGCGCGACCGTATACGGTGCTGACGGGTTCGTAGTGAAAGATATTCATTTCGAAGGCCTTCAGCGTGTCGCCGTTGGTGCGGCCCTCCTCAGTATGCCTGTGCGCCCCGGCGATACGGTTAATGATGAAGATATCAGTAACACCATCCGTGCTCTGTTTGCCACTGGCAACTTTGAGGACGTCCGCGTCCTGCGCGATGGTGATACGCTGGTGGTTCAGGTAAAAGAACGTCCAACGATTGCCAGCATCACTTTCTCCGGCAACAAGTCGGTGAAAGATGACATGCTTAAGCAGAACCTTGAGGCATCGGGTGTTCGTGTGGGGGAATCTCTGGACCGCACAACCCTTGCAGACATTGAAAAAGGTCTGGAAGATTTCTATTACAGCGTCGGTAAATACAGCGCGAGCGTTAAAGCGGTTGTTACACCGCTGCCACGTAACCGTGTTGACCTGAAACTGGTCTTCCAGGAAGGTGTTTCTGCGAAGATCCAGCAGATCAACATCGTGGGTAACCACGCGTTCAGCACCGACGAATTGATCTCCAACTTCCAACTGCGTGACGAAGTGCCGTGGTGGAACGTGGTAGGCGATCGTAAATACCAGAAACAGAAACTGGCGGGTGACCTTGAAACCCTGCGCAGCTACTATCTGGATCGCGGTTACGCCCGTTTCAACATCGATTCAACTCAGGTGAGTCTGACTCCGGACAAGAAAGGTATCTACATTACCGTTAACATCACAGAAGGCGATAAATACACGCTTTCAGGTGTTGAAGTCAGCGGCAACCTGGCAGGACATTCTGCTGAAATTGAATCGCTGACCAAAATTCAGCCGGGCGATCTGTATAGCGGATCTAAAGTCACCAAAATGGAAGACAGCATTAAGAAGCTGCTCGGCCGCTATGGTTATGCGTATCCGCGTGTGCAAACGCAGCCGGAAATTAACGACGCGGATAAGACTGTTAAGCTTCACGTTAACGTTGATGCGGGCAACCGTTTCTACGTGCGTAAAATCCGCTTCGAAGGTAACGATACCTCTAAAGACTCCGTTCTGCGCCGTGAAATGCGCCAGATGGAAGGGGCATGGCTGGGAAGCGATCTGGTCGACCAGGGTAAAGAGCGTCTGAACCGTCTGGGCTACTTCGAAACGGTCGATACCGATACTCAGCGTGTACCAGGTCGTCCGGATCAGGTGGATGTTGTTTATAAAGTTAAAGAACGTAATACCGGTAGTTTCAACTTCGGTATTGGTTACGGTACTGAAAGTGGCGTGAGCTTCCAGGTCGGCGTTCAGCAGGATAACTGGCTGGGTACGGGTTACTCTGTCGGTATCAACGGGACGAAAAACGACTACCAGACCTACTCTGAGTTCTCCGTTACCAACCCATACTTCACCGTGGACGGTGTAAGCCTGGGTGGTCGTATCTTCTATAACGACTTTAAAGCGGACGACGCGGACCTCTCCTCGTATACCAACAAGAGTTACGGTCTGGATGGTACGCTCGGCTTCCCGGTTAACGAATACAACACCCTGCGTGCAGGTTTAGGGTACGTGCATAACGACCTGTCTAACATGCAACCGCAGGTGGCGATGTGGCGTTACCTGGACTCCATCGGTCAGTCTGCAAGTACGTCCAGCGATGACAACGGTTTCGCCGCGGATGACTTCACCTTCAACTACGGTTGGACCTACAACCGTCTTGACCGTGGCTACTTCCCGACGGAAGGTTCACGCGTTAACCTGAACGGTAAGGTGACGATCCCGGGCTCGGATAACGAGTTCTACAAGGTCACTCTGGATACGGCGTCCTACTTCCCAATTGATGACGACCACAAGTGGGTCGTACTGGGTCGTACCCGCTGGGGCTATGGTGACGGTATCGGAAGCAAAGAGCTGCCGTTCTATGAGAACTTCTACGCCGGTGGTTCAAGCACCGTTCGTGGCTTCCAGTCCAATAACATTGGTCCGAAAGCGGTTTACTACGGCGGTAATGACGAAGATAACTGCGCAAGCCGCGATTCAAAACAAGTCTGTAGCTCTGATGATGCGGTAGGCGGTAACGCCATGGCCGTGGCGAGCCTCGAGTTCATCACGCCGACGCCGTTTATCAGTGATAAGTACGCGAACTCTGTCCGTACCTCCTTCTTTATGGATGCAGGTACGGTGTGGGATACCAACTGGGAGAATACCGCCCAGATGCGTGCAGCGGGCGTTCCGGACTACAGCGATCCGGGCAACATTCGCATGTCCGCAGGTATCGCATTACAATGGATGTCACCGCTGGGGCCGTTGGTCTTCTCCTACGCCCAGCCGTTCAAGAAATACGATGGAGACAAAGCGGAGCAGTTCCAGTTTAACATTGGTAAAACCTGGTAATAATCCGCTGCAATGGAATGCGTTGGCAGTGTAGCGCTGACAACCGGCGATCGGTAAAACGGTCGCCTTGCCACGCAAAGAACGGCACCCCTCGGGTGCCAATGGGATGGTAAGGAGTTAATTGTGAAAAAGTGGTTATTAGCTGCAGGTCTCGGTTTAGCGATGGCAACTTCTGCTCAGGCAGCGGACAAAATTGCAATCGTCAACATGGGTAATTTGTTCCAGCAGGTTGCACAGAAAACGGGCGTTTCTGCAACGCTGGAAAACGAATTCAAAGGCCGTGCGAGCGAACTGCAACGTATGGAAGGTGATCTTCAGTCCAAGATGCAGCGTTTACAGCGTGATGGTTCTACCATGAAAGCGAGCGAGCGCAGCAAACTGGAAAAAGATGTCATGTCTCAGCGCCAGACCTTCTCTCAGAAAGCGCAGGCTTTCGAGCAGGATCGTCAGCGTCGTTCTAACGAAGAGCGTGGCAAGCTGGTGACGCGTATTCAGTCTGCCGTTAAAGCAGTAGCAGCCGATCAGAGCATCGATCTGGTTGTTGATGCGAACGCCGTTGCATTCAACAGCAGCGATGTTAAAGACATCACCGCTGATGTTCTGAAACAGGTTAAATAAGTAATGCCTTCAATTCGACTGGCTGATTTAGCTCAGCAGTTGGATGCAGAATTACACGGTGATGGCGATATCGTCATCACCGCTGTTGCGTCCATGCAATCTGCTAAAGCAGGCACTATTACCTTCATGGTAAGCCCTAAGTACCGTGAACACCTGGCTCAGTGCCAGGCGTCTGCCGTTGTTCTGACGCAGGACGATCTTCCGTTTGCCACTAACGCTGCACTGGTAGTGAAAAATCCCTACCTGACCTATGCACGCATGGCCCAAATTCTTGATACCACGCCGCAGCCAGCGCAGAACATTGCAGCCAGCGCTGCGATTGATCCAACGGCTCAGCTGGGTAACAACGTGGCAGTCGGCGCAAACGCCGTTATCGAATCCGGCGTTGTGCTGGGTGATAACGTGGTGATTGGGCCAGGCTGCTTTGTTGGAAAAAATACGAAAATTGGCGCAGGGACTCGTCTGTGGGCCAATGTTTCTGTCTACCATGAGGTTGAGATTGGCGAGAATTGCCTCGTACAGTCCAGCACGGTGATTGGTTCTGACGGATTCGGTTACGCCAACGATCGGGGTAACTGGGTTAAGATCCCGCAGCTGGGTCGCGTGATTATCGGCGATCGCGTTGAGATCGGCGCTTGCACAACCATTGACCGTGGTGCACTTGACGACACCATTATTGGTAACGGTGTTATCATAGACAACCAGTGCCAGATTGCACATAACGTTGTGATTGGCGACAATACCGCAGTTGCGGGTGGTGTTATCATGGCAGGCAGCCTGAAAATAGGCCGTTACTGCATGATAGGCGGTGCCAGCGTGATCAATGGCCATATGGAAATATGCGACAAAGTCACGGTGACGGGGATGGGTATGGTGATGCGTCCCATCACTGAGCCCGGCGTTTATTCCTCCGGTATCCCGCTGCAACCGAACAAGGTATGGCGTAAAACAGCTGCACTGGTGATGAATATTGATGATATGAGCAAGCGACTCAAAGCGATTGAGCGCAAAATCGATCAACAAGACTAAGCGTTCATCCGTTTAACGCTAAATTTCCCGGCCTGTCGGCTTTGTTTATAAACCGGCAGGCCGTGTTATTATTGCTACTTAGTACATTTGACAGGAAGAGTATTTTGACTACTGACACTCATACTCTGCATATTGAAGAGATTTTAGAACTTCTGCCGCACCGCTACCCGTTTTTACTGGTAGACCGTGTGCTGGATTTTGAAGAAGGTCGTTTTCTGCGCGCAGTGAAAAATGTCTCCGTTAACGAGCCATTCTTCCAGGGGCACTTCCCTGGTAAACCTATCTTCCCGGGTGTGTTGATCCTGGAAGCGATGGCACAGGCTACCGGTATTCTGGCGTTTAAAAGCGTAGGTAAACTGGAGCCGGGTGAACTCTATTACTTCGCGGGTATCGATGAAGCGCGCTTCAAGCGTCCGGTCGTGCCTGGTGATCAAATGATCATGGAAGTCACTTTTGAAAAAACGCGTCGCGGCCTGACTCGCTTCAAAGGCGTAGCTATGGTTGACGGCAAAGTTGTTTGCGAAGCGACAATGATGTGTGCGCGTAGCCGGGAGGCCTGATACGTGATTGATAAATCCGCCTTTATTCATCCTACCGCCATTGTGGAAACGGGTGCCATCATTGGCGCAAACGTCCACATTGGCCCGTTTTGTATTGTTGGACCCCATGTCGAAATTGGTGAGGGTACAGTACTGAAATCTCACGTTGTCGTGAATGGTCATACCACCATTGGCTGCAACAATGAGATCTATCAGTTCGCCTCCATCGGCGAAGTTAACCAGGATCTTAAGTATGCTGGCGAACCGACCCGCGTGGAAATCGGCGATCGTAACCGCATTCGCGAAAGCGTCACCATTCATCGTGGTACAACGCAAGGCGGTGGATTGACGAAGGTGGGCAGCGACAACCTGTTTATGGTTAATGCGCATATTGCGCACGACTGTACCGTGGGTAGCCGCTGTATTCTCGCCAACAACGCAACGCTGGCGGGGCACGTATCGGTCGATGATTTCGCAATTATTGGCGGCATGACCGCAGTCCATCAGTTCTGCATCATCGGTGCACACGTGATGGTCGGCGGGTGCTCCGGTGTGGCGCAGGACGTCCCACCGTTTGTGATTGCGCAGGGCAACCATGCCACGCCGTTTGGCGTGAACATTGAAGGCCTTAAGCGTCGTGGCTTTAGCCGCGAAGCGATTACCGCGATCCGCAACGCGTACAAATTGCTGTACCGTAGCGGTAAAACGCTGGAAGAGGCGAAGCCGGAAATTGCCGAGCTGGCGAATAAGCACCCTGAAGTGAAAACGTTCATGGAATTCTTTGAACGTTCAACCCGTGGTCTGATTCGTTAATGGTCGACAGTCGTCCGCTTACTATCGCCCTGGTCGCCGGAGAAACCTCCGGCGATATTCTTGGTGCAGGTCTTATCCGCGCGCTTAAAGCCCGTGTACCCAATGCCCGCTTTGTGGGCGTGGCTGGGCCGCTGATGCAGGCCGAAGGCTGTGAAGCCTGGTATGAAATGGAAGAGCTGGCTGTGATGGGCATCGTCGAGGTGCTGGGCCGCCTGCGTCGCCTGCTGCATATTCGCGCCGATCTTACCCGCCGCTTTACCGACCTCAAGCCCGATGTCTTTGTCGGCATTGATGCACCTGATTTCAATATTACCCTTGAAGGGAACCTGAAAAAGCAGGGGATCAAAACTATCCATTACGTCAGCCCGTCCGTGTGGGCGTGGCGACAGAAACGCGTTTTCAAAATCGGACGGTCCACCAATCTGGTGCTGGCTTTTCTGCCTTTCGAAAAAGCGTTTTACGACAGGTTTAATGTCCCGTGCCGTTTTATCGGTCATACCATGGCGGATGCCATGCCGCTGGACCCTGATAAAAATGCGGCGCGTGACGAACTGGGCATCCCGCATGATGTGCACTGTCTGGCGCTGCTGCCAGGGAGCCGGGGTGCGGAAGTTGAAATGCTCAGTGCCGATTTCCTGAAAACGGCGCAAATTCTCCGCAAGACGTACCCAGACCTTGAAGTGGTCGTGCCGCTGGTGAATGCCAAACGCCGCGAGCAGTTTGAGCGTATCAAAGCCGAGGTTGCCCCGGATCTTCACGTCCGCCTGCTGGACGGGAAAGGGCGGCAAGCCATGTTTGCGAGCGATGCCGCACTGCTGGCTTCCGGCACGGCTGCGCTGGAGTGTATGCTGGCAAAATGCCCAATGGTGGTCGGTTATCGCATGAAACCGTTTACCTTCTGGCTGGCAAAACGTCTGGTAAAAACAGACTACGTATCCCTGCCAAACCTGCTTGCAGGTCGCGAGCTGGTGAAAGAACTCTTGCAGGATGAATGCCAGCCGCAGGCACTGGCTGATGCATTACTGCCGCTGCTGGCCAACGGTAAAACCAGCCACCAGATGCATGATACTTTCCGTGAACTGCATCAACTGATCCGCTGTAATGCTGATGAGCAGGCGGCCGATGCGGTGCTGGAGTTAGCACAATGATGGAATTTATTTATCCCCATACCCACCTCGTTGCCGGTGTGGATGAAGTCGGTCGTGGTCCGTTAGTGGGTGCCGTTGTGACCGCAGCGGTGATCCTCGATCCAGCCCGCCCGATCCCTGGCCTGAACGACTCGAAAAAACTGAGCGAAAAGCGCCGCCTGGCGCTGTTCGATGAAATTAAAGAGAAGGCGCTGGCCTGGAGTCTCGGGCGCGCAGAGCCGGATGAGATCGACGATCTGAACATTCTGCACGCCACCATGCTGGCGATGCAGCGTGCCGTTGCTGGCCTGAAGATTGTGCCTGAGTATGTGCTGATCGACGGTAACCGTTGCCCGGCGCTGCCAATGCCTTCCATGGCTGTTGTTAAAGGCGATAGCCGCGTCGCGGAAATCAGTGCGGCGTCAATCATTGCCAAAGTGACGCGCGATGCCGAAATGGCCGCGCTGGACCTCACTTATCCCGCGTATGGTTTCGCCCAGCACAAGGGATATCCAACGGCTTTCCATCTGGAAAAGCTGGCTGAACATGGCGCAACTGAACATCATCGGCGCAGCTTTGGCCCGGTGAAACGCGCGCTGGGACTGGTGTCCTGAATCAAGACGCAAGCAATTAAGTAACGCGGGATCTGAAGATGGCTGAACCACGTTTCGTACACCTGCGGGTGCATAGCGACTACTCCATGATCGATGGGCTGGCAAAGACCGGGCCGCTGGTAAAGAAGGCGGCCTCGCTTGGCATGCCTGCGCTGGCGATCACCGATTTTACCAACCTGTGTGGCCTGGTGAAGTTCTACGGAACGGCGCATGGCGCAGGATTAAAGCCCATCGTCGGCGCGGATTTCCACGTGCAGAGCGACCTGCTCGGCGATGAGATGACGCAAATTTCCGTGTTAGCCATGAATAACACGGGCTATCAGAACCTCACTCTGCTGATCTCAAAAGCCTACCAGCGCGGCTACGGCGCGCTGGGTCCATGGATTGACCGCGACTGGCTGGCGGAGCTGAACGAAGGTCTGCTGCTGATCTCCGGTGGCCGTATGGGTGATGTCGGCAAATGTCTGCTGCGCGGGAACAACGTGCTGGTGGATCAGTGCGTCTCGTTCTACGAAGAGCATTTCCCGGATCGCTATTACCTGGAGCTAATCCGTACCGGGCGTGCGGATGAAGAGAGCTATCTGCATGCGGCCGTCGCCCTGGCGGAAGCGCGTGGCCTGCCTGTGGTAGCCACCAACGATGTGCGCTTTCTTGAGCCGGGCGATTTTGACGCGCATGAAATTCGCGTCGCTATCCACGACGGCTTCACCCTCGACGATCCGAAACGTCCTCGCAACTACTCATCGCAGCAGTACATGCGCAGCGAAGAGGAAATGTGTGAGCTCTTCTCCGACATCCCGGAAGCGCTGGAAAACAGCGTAGAGATTGCCAAGCGCTGCAACGTCACCGTGCGTCTCGGCGAATATTTCCTGCCGCAGTTCCCGACGGGCGACATGACCACGGAAGATTTCCTGGTCATGAAATCGAAAGAGGGCCTTGAAGAGCGTCTGGAATTCCTCTTCCCGGATGAAGCGGTCCGTAAAGAGAAGCGTCCTGAATATGACGAGCGTCTGGATATTGAACTCCAGGTGATCAACCAGATGGGGTTCCCTGGCTACTTCCTGATCGTAATGGAGTTCATCCAGTGGTCGAAGGATAACGGCGTACCGGTTGGCCCGGGCCGTGGTTCAGGTGCCGGCTCGCTGGTGGCGTATGCGCTGAAAATCACCGACCTCGATCCGCTGGAATTCGACCTGCTGTTCGAACGTTTCCTTAACCCGGAACGTGTCTCCATGCCCGACTTCGACGTCGACTTCTGCATGGAAAAACGCGACCAGGTGATTGAGCACGTGGCCGATATGTACGGTCGTGATGCGGTTTCACAGATCATTACCTTCGGTACGATGGCGGCGAAAGCGGTTATCCGCGACGTGGGCCGCGTTCTGGGCCACCCCTACGGTTTTGTCGATCGAATCTCTAAGCTGGTGCCGCCCGATCCGGGCATGACCCTGGCGAAAGCCTTTGAAGCTGAACCTCAGCTGCCGGAAATCTACGAAGCCGACGAAGAGGTGAAAGCGCTGATCGACATGGCGCGCAAGCTGGAGGGCGTCACGCGTAACGCCGGTAAGCATGCGGGGGGCGTGGTTATCGCCCCGACCAAAATCACCGACTTCGCGCCGCTGTACTGCGATGAAGCGGGCCAGCATCCGGTCACCCAGTTCGACAAGAACGACGTTGAATACGCCGGGCTGGTGAAGTTCGACTTCCTTGGTTTGCGTACGCTGACCATCATCAACTGGGCGCTGGAGATGATCAACGCCCGCCGTGAGAAGAACGGCGAGCCGCCGCTGGATATCGCGGCTATCCCGCTTGATGACAAGAAAAGTTTCGACATGCTGCAACGCTCCGAGACGACAGCCGTCTTCCAGCTTGAATCCCGCGGCATGAAAGATTTGATTAAGCGTCTGCAACCAGACTGCTTCGAAGATATGATCGCGCTGGTGGCTCTGTTCCGTCCGGGCCCGTTGCAGTCGGGGATGGTAGATAACTTTATCGACCGTAAGCACGGGCGCGAAGAGATTTCCTATCCGGATGTGCAGTGGCAGCATGAAAGCCTGAAACCGGTACTGGAGCCAACCTACGGCATCATCCTGTATCAGGAACAGGTCATGCAGATCGCCCAGGTGCTTTCTGGTTACACCCTTGGCGGCGCAGATATGTTGCGTCGTGCGATGGGTAAGAAAAAGCCGGAAGAGATGGCCAAGCAGCGTTCTATCTTTGAAGATGGGGCGAAGAAAAACGGCGTCGATGGCGAACTGGCGATGAAAATCTTCGACCTTGTGGAAAAATTCGCCGGGTACGGATTTAACAAATCCCACTCCGCCGCTTATGCTTTGGTGTCGTATCAAACGCTGTGGCTCAAGGCCCACTATCCCGCTGAGTTTATGGCGGCGGTAATGACCGCCGATATGGACAACACCGAAAAGGTGGTTGGCCTGGTGGACGAGTGCTGGCGCATGGGGCTGAAGATCCTGCCGCCGGATATTAACTCTGGCCTGTACCATTTCCACGTCAACGATGACGGGGAAATCGTCTATGGGATCGGCGCGATCAAGGGCGTGGGTGAGGGGCCGATCGAGGCGATCATCGAAGCGCGTAACAACGGTGGCTATTTCCGCGAGCTGTTCGACCTGTGCGCCCGCACCGATACCAAAAAACTGAACCGCCGCGTGCTGGAAAAACTGATCATGTCCGGTGCGTTTGACCGGCTGGGGCCACACCGCGCCGCGCTGATGAACTCGCTCGGCGATGCGCTGAAAGCGGCCGATCAGCATGCTAAAGCGGAAGCCATTGGCCAGGCGGATATGTTCGGCGTGCTGGCGGAAGAGCCAGATCAGATCGAGCAGTCCTATTCCAACTGCCAGCCCTGGCCAGAACAGGTGGTGCTGGATGGGGAGCGTGAGACGTTAGGCCTGTACCTGACGGGACACCCGATCAACCAGTATCTGAAAGAAATTGAGCGCTATGTCGGCGGCCACAGGCTTAAAGACATGCATCCGACAGAACGTGGTAAAATCACCACGGCTGCGGGGCTCGTGATTGCTGCAAGGGTAATGGTCACCAAGCGCGGCAATCGTATCGGCATCTGTACCCTGGATGACCGTTCCGGGCGTCTGGAGGTGATGTTGTTCACCGACGCGCTGGATAAATACCAGCAATTGCTGGAAAAAGACCGCATACTTATCGTCAGCGGACAGGTCAGCTTTGATGACTTCAGCGGGGGGCTTAAAATGACCGCCCGCGAAGTGATGGACATTGACGAAGCCCGGGAAAAATATGCTCGCGGGCTTGCTATCTCGCTGACGGACAGGCAAATTGATGACCAGCTTTTAAACCGACTCCGTCAGTCTCTGGAACCCCACCGCTCGGGGACCATTCCAGTACATCTCTACTATCAGAGGGCGGATGCACGTGCGCGGTTGCGCTTTGGTGCAACGTGGCGTGTCTCTCCGAGCGATCGTTTACTGAACGATCTCCGTGGCCTCATTGGTTCGGAGCAGGTGGAACTGGAGTTTGACTAATACAGGAATACTATGAGTCTGAATTTCCTTGATTTCGAACAGCCGATTGCAGAGCTGGAAGCGAAAATCGATTCTCTGACAGCCGTAAGCCGTCAGGATGAAAAACTGGATATTAACATCGACGAAGAAGTGCATCGTCTGCGTGAAAAAAGCGTAGAACTGACGCGCAAAATCTTTGCCGATCTCGGCGCATGGCAGATCGCCCAGCTGGCGCGTCATCCACAGCGTCCGTACACCCTGGATTATGTCCGCCTGGCGTTTGACGAATTTGACGAACTGGCAGGCGACCGCGCATACGCTGACGATAAAGCTATCGTCGGCGGTATCGCGCGTCTTGATGGACGTCCGGTGATGATCATTGGTCACCAGAAAGGCCGTGAAACCAAAGAGAAGATCCGTCGTAACTTCGGTATGCCAGCACCAGAAGGCTACCGTAAGGCCCTGCGTCTGATGGAGATGGCTGAGCGTTTCAATATGCCAATCATCACCTTCATCGACACACCGGGTGCTTACCCGGGTGTTGGCGCAGAAGAGCGCGGTCAGTCTGAAGCCATCGCACGCAACCTGCGTGAGATGTCTCGCCTGAAAGTGCCGGTCATCTGTACCGTTATCGGTGAAGGTGGTTCCGGCGGTGCGCTGGCAATTGGCGTGGGCGATAAAGTGAATATGCTGCAGTACAGCACCTATTCCGTTATCTCTCCGGAAGGCTGTGCCTCCATTCTGTGGAAAAGTGCCGATAAAGCGCCGCTGGCTGCGGAAGCGATGGGCATCATTGCCCCACGTCTGAAAGAGCTGAAGCTGATCGACACCGTTATCCCTGAACCGCTGGGTGGCGCGCACCGTAAGCCGGAAGTGATGGCTGCTTCCCTGAAAGCGCAGCTGCTGGCAGACCTGGCTGATCTGGACGTGCTGAGCACAGAAGATCTGCTCAACCGTCGTTATCAGCGTCTGATGACCTACGGTTACGCGTAAGCCTCACAATTATCCTAAAAGCCGCACATTGTTGCGGCTTTTTTTATACCTGCCGTTTACCTTAACTATGCTTATCTGATGTTTTTCAAGGAGGTAAACCATGAACATCATTGCCATCATGGGGCCACACGGCGTCTTTTATAAAGACGAACCCATCAAGGAGCTGGAGCAAGCCCTTAAAGCACGCGGATATCAGCTAATCTGGCCGCAAAACAGCGCCGACCTGCTGAAATTCATCGAACACAATCCGCGCATATGTGGCGTGATATTCGACTGGGACGAATACGACATGGAGTTGTGCAGCGAGATCAATAAGCTCAACGAATATCTTCCGCTGTACGCCTTTATCAACACTCACTCGACCATGGACGTCAGCGCCCACGATATGCGTATGGCGCTGTGGTTCTTCGAATACTCACTCGGCGTTGCCGAGGACATTGCGACCCGCATTCAGCAGTACACCGGCGAATACCTTGATAACATCACCCCGCCGTTTACGCGTGCGCTGTTCACCTATGTGAATGAAGGGAAGTACACCTTCTGTACGCCAGGCCACATGGCGGGAACGGCCTATCAAAAAAGCCCGGTAGGGTGCCTGTTCTACGATTTCTTTGGCGGCAATACGCTGAAGGCGGACGTGTCGATTTCAGTGACCGAGCTGGGCTCGCTGCTGGATCATACCGGCCCGCATCTGGAAGCCGAAGAGTACATCGCCCGGACCTTTGGTGCCGAGCAGAGCTACATGGTGACCAACGGAACCTCGACATCGAACAAGATCGTCGGCATGTATGCCGCGCCTGCCGGTAGCACCCTGCTGATTGACCGGAACTGCCATAAATCACTGGCGCATTTGCTGATGATGAGTGACGTCGTGCCGCTCTGGCTGTCTCCCACGCGTAATGCGCTGGGGATCCTCGGCGGCATTCCTCGCCGTGAGTTCGCGCATGAAGCCATTGAAAATAAGATCGCGGAGATCCCCGAGGCAAGCTGGCCTGTGCATGCGGTGATCACCAACTCCACCTATGACGGGCTGCTTTACAACACGAACTGGATCAAGCAGACGCTGGACGTGCCGTCGATTCACTTTGACTCCGCGTGGGTGCCTTACACCAATTTCCACCCGATTTACTCGGGTAAAAGTGGGATGAGCGGCGAGCGGGTGCCGGGCAAGGTGTTCTTCGAGACGCAGTCGACGCACAAAATGCTGGCCGCGTTTTCCCAGGCGTCTCTCATTCACATCAAGGGCGAATACGACGAGGACACCTTCAACGAAGCCTTTATGATGCACACGACCACGTCGCCGAGCTACCCGCTGGTGGCGTCCATCGAAACGGCGGCGGCGATGTTGCGCGGCAATCCCGGGAAACGCCTTATTAATCGTTCGGTGGAGCGGGCGCTGCATTTCCGAAAAGAGGTTCAGCGACTTAAAGATGAAGCGGACGGCTGGTTCTTTGATATCTGGCAGCCGGAAGAGATTGATGAAGCAGAATGCTGGCCCGTCGCGCCGGGGGAGAGCTGGCACGGTTTTCGGGATGCTGATGCAGACCACATGTTCCTCGATCCGGTTAAGGTGACGATCCTGACGCCGGGTATGGATGAGCAGGGTGTGATGGGTGAGGAAGGGATCCCGGCTGCGCTGGTGGCGAAGTTCCTTGATGAACGCGGCGTGGTGGTGGAGAAAACCGGCCCCTATAATTTGCTGTTCCTGTTCAGTATCGGGATCGATAAAACCCGCGCGATGGGGCTGCTGCGCGGACTGATGGAGTTTAAGCGCGCATACGATCTTAACCTGCGGGTGAAGAATATGCTGCCGGATCTCTACGCGGAAGATCCTGACTTCTACCGCAATATGCGTATTCAGGATCTGGCCCAGGGGATCCACAGGCTGATCCGCCAGCACGATCTGCCGCGCCTGATGCTGCAGGCATTTGATGTTCTGCCTGAAATGAAGCTGACGCCGCACAGGGCGTGGCAGCGCCAGGTGAAAGGGGAGGTTGAAACCATTGAGCTGGAGAACCTGGTCGGGCGGGTATCAGCCAACATGATCCTGCCTTATCCGCCGGGCGTACCGCTGCTGATGCCGGGCGAGATGATCACCGAGGAGAGCCGGGCGGTGCTCGATTTCCTGCTGATGCTCTGTTCGATAGGGCGCCACTATCCGGGCTTTGAGACGGATATTCACGGTGCGAAACGCGATGATAACGGCGTGTACTGGGTGAGAGTCCTAAAATAAAAGGGGCCGCTTGCCAGGGGCGGGTTGTCGGTTGTAACGTTCAGGGCACCATAAAAAGGAGAAACTATGCTGGGTTTAAAAGCTGTTCATCATATTGCGATCATTGCCACCGATTACGCGAAAAGTAAGGCTTTTTACTGCGACATTCTCGGCTTTACGCTGTTGAGCGAGGCCTACCGCGAGGAGCGCGATTCCTGGAAAGGCGATCTGGCGTTAAACGGACAATATGTGATTGAACTGTTCTCTTTTCCTTTCCCGCCAGCGCGTCCTTCGCGCCCGGAAGCCTGCGGCCTGCGCCACCTGGCCTTCAGCGTCGATAACCTGGACAGCGCGGTAAAGCATCTGGAAGCCCACGGCGTGGCCTGTGAAGCAATTCGCATCGATCCCTTCACCGATAAACGTTTCACTTTTTTCAACGATCCGGACGGTCTGCCGCTGGAGCTTTATCAGCAGTAATCGCCGTCATGTGTGATAATGCCCGTTCAGTTCGGGCATTTTTTATGTGTAATTTCCTATGACCTTACCCGCTATCGCGCACGCCGTTTCATCCTACCGCCAGCTGCTGGTGGGGTTCAGCGGTGGCCTGGATTCCACCGTTTTGCTGCACCGTCTTAAGCTCTGGCGCGACCGTGAGCCTGACGTCCAGCTGCGGGCGATGCATATCCATCACGGCTTAAGCCCCCATGCCGACGACTGGGTGGCGCACTGCGAAGCGGTGTGCTCAGGGTGGGCGATCCCGCTAATCGTTGAACGCGTCACGCTTGAGGATGAAGGGCTGGGTATTGAGGCGCAGGCGCGCAAAGCCCGCTACGCCGCTTTTTCCGGCGCGTTACAGCCTGGAGAAGCGTTGGTCACCGCGCAGCATCTGGACGACCAGTGCGAGACGTTTTTACTGGCGCTCAAGCGGGGCAGCGGGCCTGCGGGTTTATCCGCCATGCCTGAGCGTGCTGGTTTTGCTGAAACAGAGCTCATCCGCCCGCTACTGGGTGAGACGCGCGCATCAATGGAAGCCTGGGCGCAGCAACATCATCTGCGCTGGATTGAAGACGAAAGCAATCAGGACGACAGTTACGACCGTAACTTCCTGCGCCTGCGCGTCTTACCGCTGCTGAGTGAGCGCTGGGCCCATTTTTCCGAAGCGGTGGCCAGAAGTGCCATGCTTTGTGCTGAACAGGAAAGCTTGCTGGATGAGTTGCTGAGCGGGGAGCTGAATACGCTGACTACCGCTGACGGTGCCCTTAACATTGCGCCGTTGAAAGTGATGAGCCCCGTGCGTCGGGCTGCTCTGATTCGTCGCTGGCTGGCTTCCCACCGTGCGGTTATGCCGTCCCGGGCGATGCTCAACCGTATCTGGGAAGAAGTTGCACAGGCGCGGGAAGATGCCGCACCGTGTATACACCTGAATGGTTATGACGTCAGGCGCTATAAAGAGCAACTCTGGTGGGTGAAATCTGTGCCGTCGCTGGCTGACGTTGTGCTTGACTGGCCGTCGCCGGAAAAAGCATTAACGCTACCGTTGAATGCCGGTGTCGTTGCGTTAAGCCATTCGGGCAATGTGCGTCTACCTGAGCCGGACGAGAACGTCACCATACGCTTCAGGGCCAGCGGCATGCTGCATATCGTTGGGCGTAACGGCGGGCGTAAACTGAAGAAAATCTGGCAGGAACAGAACGTTCCGCCCTGGCGACGTGATACCACGCCGCTTCTGTTTTACGGCGACACGCTCATCGCGGCGGCAGGTGTGTTTATTACCCAGGAAGGGTGGGCTGAAGCGGGTGTCAATTTTGAATGGAAAGCGTAACGGGCAGCCTTGCTGCCCGTTGGTTATCAGGATTCGCTCACCACGACGGTGCCGATTTCCGGATGGCTGAAACTGGCAATTTTGTCGAGGCGTAACTCACGCGTTGCACCTGCATCTTCCACAACCAGGTATTCCACATTTTTACGGGAAACCAGATCGCTGGCCTTTGCCTTTAGCACTTCGCCATCTTTTAGCTCCAGCGTCAGTATTAAATGATGCTGGCAGGCGAGTTCGAGGTTGTCATAGTCATCACAATTGATGGGTTGATAGGTATCATTCATCGACATAATCGCTCACCAGTAAATTCGCCGCAGCATACGCTGCTTTTTCCCTGACCGATTCAGAAAGGCTCTCATCAGAGGCCACTTCATTCAGCACGTTCAATACACAGCCCAACGCATCCGGGATGTACCCCAGATCTCCGCTGGCAATTTCCGCATACCGTCTGCGAATCAACTCACAATAATTATTCACATCACCTCCTGCCAGCGTACTGACTTACTGTGAGATATCATTAAGCCTACGAAGTTAAACTCGGTTTAGCAAGGTGACTATACCATACTCATTTAAGCAATATCAGCGCCTTGATAACGGGGTGCCACCACCTCGTAACAGCCTTTTGCTGCGGTTTTCGCTACAATGTACGCCTGATTCGAAAGGAGTTCTCTCATGGCGCTGAAAGCGACAATTTATAAAGCTGTGGTCAATGTGGCGGATCTTGACCGTAACCAGTTTCTGGATGCGTCATTGACCCTGGCGCGTCACCCTTCTGAAACCCAGGAGCGCATGATGCTGCGCCTGCTGGCGTGGATTAAGTATGCCGACGAGCGTCTGCAATTTACCCGTGGTTTAAGCGCGGAAGATGAACCGGAAGCCTGGCTGCGCAACGATCATCTGGGTATCGATTTATGGATTGAGCTTGGCCTGCCGGATGAACGCCGGATCAAAAAGGCGTGCACCCAGTCAGCTGAAGTGGCGTTGTTTGCCTATAACCAGCGCGCGGCGGAGATCTGGTGGCAGCAAAACAAAAATAAATGTGCGCAGTTCAAAAATCTTACCGTCTGGTATCTGGATGATGAACAACTGGCACAGCTGAGCGCATTCGCCAGCCGGACAATGGCGCTTCAGGCAACGATTCAGGACGGCGCCATCTGGCTTTCCGATTCTCAGAATAATCTGGAAATTTATCTCACGGCCTGGCAGCCCGTATCATGATTGAGTTGTCCCGAAACGTCAGCATCCCTGATCACGAGCTGGAGATCACCGCCATCCGTGCTCAGGGCGCAGGGGGGCAGCACGTTAACAAGGCCTCAACGGCTATCCATTTGCGCTTTGACATCCGGGCCTCCAGCCTGCCAGAGTATTATAAAGAAAGCCTGCTCGCCGCCAGCCATCATCTGATCACCAGTGAAGGTGTGATTGTGATTAAAGCGCAGGAATATCGCAGCCAGGAAATGAACCGGGAAGCGGCACTTTCCAGACTGGCGGCGGTCATAAAAGAGCTGACGGCTGTACAAAAAAGTCGCCGGGCAACACGTCCAACGCGGGCATCGAAAGAACGTCGGTTGTCATCGAAGGCGCAGAAATCCACCGTAAAGTCACTGCGTGGCAAAGTCCGTCATCCGTAATGTGACGAAAGGGACACACTTTTTCATAAGGAATGTATTGTGAAAAAAGCATTATTATCAGCGCTGGCCGTGACAAGCCTGTTCGCGCTTTTTGGCTGTAACAACCGTTCAGAAACACAGGTACTACAGCCAACGCAAAACGAAGAATTGAAGCCGATGCAGCAGAGCTGGCGCGGCGTATTGCCATGTGCAGATTGTGAAGGCATCGAAACCTCTCTGTTCCTGCAAAAAGATGGCACCTGGGTGATGAACCAGCGCTATCAGGGGGCGAAAGAGCCGTCTTCTTTTGCAACATACGGAACATGGGCGCGTACGGCTGAAAAGCTGGTATTGACTGATACCACGGGCGATAAAACGTATTTCCGCGCCAAAGGCGAGGGGATGGAGATGCTCGATCGCGAAGGCAATCCGATTGAATCTCAGTTCAACTACACGCTGGCCCCGGTAAAAGCGACCCTGCCTGCAACCCCAATGGCGATGCGAGGGATGTATTTCTACATGGCGGATGCGGCAATCTTCACTGACTGTGCAACCGGGAAGAAAGTCAGCGTGGCGAACAATGCCCAGCTGGAGCGTGACTATGCCGTCGCGCGCGGTAACGACAGCAAACCAGTGTTGCTGACGGTTGAAGGGCATTTTACGCTGGAGCCAAACCCCGATAGCGGTGAGCTGGTGAAAACGCTGGTGGCAGATAAAGACGCGAAGTTTGCTGCGGGTAAAGACTGCGAAAGCAAATAAGTTATAGCCATTAAAAAACCCCGCACTGGCGGGGTTTTTTTGTTTCTTAGCCTTTGATGGCTTTCACCAGGTAATCAAGAATGTCGCCCGTCTTGAGCATCTGTTTTTCGCCGTTGCGACGGTACTTGTATTCAATCTCGTCGCTGTCGAGGTTACGGTCGCCGATGACGATGGTGTGTGGAATACCGATCAGTTCCATATCAGCAAACATCACGCCAGGACGCTCTTTACGGTCATCCATCAGCACGTCGATACCTTTCGCGCTCAGCTCAGCGTAGAGTTTCTCTGCCAGCTCCTGCACGCGGTAAGACTTGTGCATGTTCATTGGCAGGATCGCCACCTGGAACGGCGCGATGTTATCCGGCCAGACGATTCCGCGTTCGTCATAGTTCTGCTCGATAGCGGCCGCAACAACGCGCGTTACCCCAATGCCGTAGCAGCCCATGGTCAGAACCTGGTTACGACCATCTTCGCCCTGAACGGCAGCGTTCATTGCGCGCGAGTACTTATCGCCCAGCTGGAAGATGTGGCCTACTTCGATACCGCGTTTAATCATCAGGGTACCCTTGCCGTCCGGGCTTGGATCGCCTGCGACCACGTTACGGATGTCAGCCACTTCCGGCGTCGCCACGTCACGATCCCAGTTGATGCCGAAGTAGTGTTTACCGTCGATGTTTGCCCCTGCAGCGAAGTCGCTCATTGCCGCAACGGTGCGGTCAATCACCACAGGAACAGGCATGTTCACCGGACCCAGAGAACCTGGGCCTGCGTTCACCACGGCGCGGATTTCGGCTTCCGTCGCGAAGGTCAGCGGGCTGGCAACCTGCGGCAGCTTCTCGGCTTTCACTTCGTTCAGCTCGTGATCGCCACGGACCAGCAGGGCTACCAGCGGGTAAGCGCTGCCTTCAGCCGATTTCACCAGCAGGGTTTTCACGGTTTTTTCGATCGGCAGATTAAACTGTTCAACCAGCTCAGCGATGGTTTTCGCGTTTGGCGTATCAACCAGCGTCATCTCTTGCGTTGCCGCGCCGCGTGGTTCTTTTGGTGCCAGCGCTTCTGCGAACTCAATGTTGGCGGCGTAATCAGAGGAGTCAGAGAAAATTACATCGTCTTCGCCGCTCTGCGCCAGAACCTGGAATTCATGAGAGGCGCTACCGCCGATTGAACCGGTATCAGCCTGTACAGCACGGAAATCCAGCCCCATGCGGGAGAAGATTTTGCTGTAGGCCACGTACATTTTGTCGTAGGTCTCTTGCAGTGATTCCTGAGAAGTATGGAAAGAGTAGGCATCTTTCATCAGGAATTCGCGAGAGCGCATAACGCCAAAGCGTGGGCGCACTTCGTCACGGAACTTGGTTTGGATCTGGAAGAAGTTCAGCGGCAGCTGTTTGTAAGAGCTCAGCTCGTTACGGATCAGATCGGTGATCACTTCTTCATGCGTTGGGCCGAGGACGAATGGACGATCGCCACGATCGGCAATACGCAGCAGTTCAGGACCGTACTGCTCCCAGCGACCGCTCTCCTGCCACAGTTCAGAAGGCTGAACGACCGGCATTAACACCTCGATAGCACCGGCGTTGTTCATCTCTTCACGCACGATGTTTTCGACTTTTTTCAGGACGCGCACGCCGGTCGGCAGCCAGGTGTATAACCCGGAGGCCAGCTTGCGGATCATCCCGGCGCGCAGCATCAGCTGGTGGCTGATCACCTCGGCGTCGGCAGGTGTCTCCTTCAGAGTGGAGAGCAGATATTGGCTAGTACGCATGTTGTTACGGTTCCATTTCGACGATTGGAACAGGCTGAAACACCAGCCTGACACAAAAAAAGTGGTTTAGTTTACCAGTGTGGCAAAGATGCCAAAAGAGAGGAGAACAAAATTACCTGGGTTCCAGGGCAAACACTTCAAAACCTGCATCAGTTACGCGCCAGCGCACGTTAAAGTCCAGCAGCCAGACGGCGTACGTTTTTCCTGCGTCTTCCTCTTTGCGGTAGGCGGGACGAGGGTCCTGCGCCAGGACTTCGACGATAAAGTCACGCAGACGAGGATAGCGCTTTTCCAGCTGGCTGATTTGCGTCGTTATTTCAGATGTGAAGTAAACCGGCATCTCTGCCTGTGGGGCGTCCTGAGCATAGCTTGCACGGGCATCCGGCAGCGCTTCGGCGAAGGGCAGGTAAGGTTTAATATCGATGACCGGCGTGCCATCAACCAGGTCAAGGCTACCTAACTCCAGGATCACCCGATCTTTCTGACAGCGTATCCCTTTCAGTTCGACCAGCGACATCCCGACTGGATTCGGTCGGAACGTTGAGCGGGTGGCAAAAACTCCCATTCTGGCATTTCCGCCCAGACGAGGAGGACGCACGGTAGGACGCCAGCCGCCTTCCATGGTCTGGTGAAACACAAACACCACCCATAAATGGCTGAATGCCTCAAGCCCGCGCACTGCATCGGCCTGATTATACGGCGCGACAAGATGCAGCTCGCCGCCGCCGTTAAGGACCAGTCCCGGCTGACGCGGCACGGCGAACTTTTCTTTATAAGGGGAGCGGATAACGCCTATCGGCTCGAACTGAAATGAACTCATTTCGCCGTGATGTTAAGCGCAGAACCGATACATACCGCCTGACGGTAGCAGCCCGGCGTACCACTGGTGACCTCGCAACTGTGCAGCAGCACCGCGTTGGCTTTCATTTTCGACGCGTTGATTTGCATACGCTTGCGGGCTGTTGGGATATTTGGAGGGGAGTCCTGATTCGTTGCCTGGCAGGATTCGCCGCTCACTTCGCCCAGTTCACGGAATGGCTTACCGACCAGCTCGTCGGCTTTAGTAATAATACGTACCGGCGCAGCGCGAGGCGCTTTCGGTTTTGCTGGCTCCGCTTTTGGCGGGGTTGCAGTGCTTTGAACGGGTTCAACAGGAGATCTGCTTAGCATAGAACAGCCGCTCAGCATCAGTGCTAAAAGACAGATCGGTAAAGCACGCATAATAGTTCCTCAGTGGATAATCAAAACGTCAGATATTGAAGCAGTTGACCGCACAAATGACAAGACGGGCAAATGCCCGTCTTGATGATATTACACTGAGGTGAGATTACCAGCCTTTAACCGCGCCGCCGTTAAACACCTTATTGGCTTCCTGGTAAACTTCTTCAGACTGATATGCCTGCAGGAATTTCTTCACGTTTTCCGCGTCCTTGTTGTCTTCGCGAGTCACGATCAGGTTGACGTACGGGGAATCTTTGTCTTCAACAAAGATGCCATCTTTCGCAGGGGTCAAACCGATCTGGCTGGCGTAAGTGGTGTTGATAACGGCCAGCGCGATCTGTGCATCGTCCAGAGAACGTGGCAGCTGAGGGGCTTCCAGCTCAACAATTTTCAGATTTTTCGGGTTTTCGGTCACGTCCAGAACGGTCGGCAACAGGCCAACACCTTCTTTCAGTTTAATCAGGCCCACTTTCTGGAGCAGAAGCAGCGAACGGCCAAGGTTGGTTGGGTCGTTAGGGACGGCAACCTGTGAACCCGGCTGGAGTTCATCCAGAGATTTAATTTTCTTGGAATAACCGGCAATCGGGTAAACGAAGGTGTTACCGACAGCAACCAGCTTGTAGCCGCGATCTTTGATCTGTTGATCCAGGTACGGTTTATGCTGGAAGGCGTTAGCGTCAATGTCGCCTTTGCTCAGCGCTTCGTTCGGCAGAACGTAATCGTTGAAGGTCACCAGCTCAACGTCCAGGCCATATTTTTCTTTCGCGATTTTCTGCGCGGCCTCAGCAACCTGCTGCTCTGCACCGACGATAACGCCTACTTTGATGTGGTTCGGATCTTTTTCGTCCTGACCGCAACCCACCAGTGCCAGCGAACCAATCAGTGCGCCTACTGCTGCAAAGGTCTTAAATTTAAACGCCATGTTATATCCTTAACTCGTCGAGTTTGTGTTGTTTGTAACGTTATTTATGCGTAACAGCCCGGACGATACGATCGCCAGAGAATTGGATTAAGTAAACCAGCACAACCAGCAATACCAGAACGGTATTCATTACGGTAGCGTTATAGCCAATATAGCCGT
Source organism: Enterobacter sp. 301B (assembly GCF_003850715.1). Taxonomy (NCBI): domain Bacteria; kingdom Pseudomonadati; phylum Pseudomonadota; class Gammaproteobacteria; order Enterobacterales; family Enterobacteriaceae; genus Enterobacter; species Enterobacter sp. 301B. The sequence continues at coordinate 2,663 of NZ_PQTC01000004.1, read as the reverse complement.
ACTGATATCCAATCTGGCCTAAACCGCCAGCACCCACGGCGCCGCCCATCGCGGAATAACCGACCAGGGTGATAAGTGTGATGGTTGCTGCATTCACCAGCCCAGGCAGCGCCTCAGGCAGCAGAACTTTGCGAACGATCTGCATTGGCGTCGCACCCATAGCGCGGGAAGCTTCAATCAGGCCTGTTGGGATTTCCAGCAGGGCGTTTTCCACCATACGGGCGATAAACGGTGCGGCGCCTACGGTTAGCGGGACAATAGCTGCCTGCAAACCAATCGACGTCCCGACAATAACGCGCGTAAACGGAATCATCCACACCAGCAGAATAATGAACGGAATAGACCGGAAAATGTTCACCAGCGCAGAGAGCGTGCGATACAGCTTCGCGTTTTCAATAATTTGACCCGGGCGCGTGACGTACAGCAGTACGCCGACCGGCAGCCCAATCACAAAACCAAAAAAGCCCGATACGAAGGTCATTGCCAGCGTTTCCCAAACGCCGCGAACCAGTAGCCACATCATCGGCTCAGACATAACCCAGCACCTCTACTTTTACGTGATGTTCTTGCAGCCAGGCAATTGCCGCCTGGGTTTCTTCCTGTGTGCCGTGCATTTCCGTCAGCATAATGCCGAACTTCACGCCACCGGCGTAGTCCATCTGCGCGCTAATAATGTTGTTATTCACGTTAAAGCGACGCGCGGTTTCGGACAGCAGCGGTGCGTCAACGGACTGGCCCGTGAACTCCATGCGCAGCATCGGGACGCTGTCAGGCGTTGCGTCTGCTTTTAAACGTTCCAGATAATCTTCCGGAATATCCAGATGCAGTGTGGACTGAATGAACTGCTGAGCCAGAGGCGTTTTCGGGTGCGAGAAGACTTCGCTGACCGTGTCCTGCTCAATCAGCTCACCGTTGCTGATGACGGCGACGCAGTCACAGATACGCTTCACCACGTCCATTTCGTGCGTAATAAGGAGGATAGTCAGGCCCAGACGACGGTTAATGTCTTTCAGCAGTTCCAGGATAGAACGCGTGGTGGCCGGATCTAACGCGCTGGTGGCTTCATCACACAGCAGCACTTTTGGGTTGCTTGCCAGCGCGCGAGCGATTGCTACACGCTGCTTTTGCCCGCCTGAGAGGTTGGCCGGGTAGCTGTCATGCTTATCACCCAGCCCAACCAGATCCAGCAGTTCGGTGACGCGTCGGGTAACCTCTTCTTTTGGTGTGTTATCCAGCTCCAGCGGCAACGCCACGTTTCCAAAAACCGTGCGTGAGGCCAGCAGGTTAAAGTGCTGGAAAATCATGCCAATCTGGCGACGCGCTTTGGTGAGTTCTTTCTCTGAGAGAGCGGTAAGCTCCTGGCCGCCAACTTCTACGCTGCCCTGGGTCGGGCGCTCAAGCAGGTTAACACACCGGATCAGCGTACTTTTACCCGCACCCGATGCGCCAATGACGCCATAAATCTGACCAGCAGGCACATGCAGGCTGACGTTGTTCAGCGCCTGAATGGTTCGGTTCCCCTGCTGGAACACTTTGGTGATATTGGAAAGTTTAATCATTAGATTATTTTTATCGTATGTAAGTTAGCCGTGGCATTTTCTTCTGCCAGATACGGGGAATGACCGTAAACAAAATGGATGTTAAGGCATCCAGACGTCTAAATCAATCCACCTCTGTGCGATGAGCACTTTATTGCGCTGCGATTCATGAGATACTAGCTGAACAAGCCTTTTTCAGGAGCAAACCGGTGGCAAAATCTGTACCCGCAATTTTTCTCGATCGTGACGGCACAATTAATGTGGATCACGGTTACGTCCATGAGATTGATGAGTTCGAATTTATTGAGGGCGTAATAGATGCCATGCGCCAGCTGAAAGAGATGGGCTATGCGCTGGTGGTGGTAACTAATCAGTCCGGTATCGCCCGGGGTAAATTCACCGAAGCGCAGTTCGAGACGCTGACGGAATGGATGGACTGGTCTCTGGCCGATCGTGGCGTCGATCTTGATGGCATCTATTATTGTCCGCATCATCCACAGGGAACAGTAGAAGCGTATCGTCAGACATGTGATTGCCGTAAGCCACACCCGGGCATGTTTATCTCTGCACAGGAATTCCTGCACATTGATATGGCCGCGTCTTTTATGGTGGGCGATAAACTGGAGGATATGCAGGCAGCGGCGGCGGCAGGTGTGGGAACCAAAGTATTAGTGCGGACCGGTAAACCAGTCACCCCAGAAGCAGAAAATGCAGCTGACTGGGTGATAACTAGTCTGGCAGATCTGCCAAAAGAGATTAAAAAGCACCAAAAATAGACGTTTTGGTGAAAAGGTGAGCGGTTGAAATAAAAATGCATTTTTCCGCTTGTCATTCCTCGGCGGCTCCCTATAATGCGCCTCCATCGACACGGCGGATGTGAATCACTTCACAGACTACCCGGTCGGTTGAAGAGAAAAAATCCTGAAATAACGGGTTGACTCTGAAAGAGGAAAGCGTAATATACGCCACCTCGCGACAGAGCGCTGAAGCGCGTCGCAACTGCTCTTTAACAATTTATCAGACAATCTGTGTGGGCACTCAAAGTGACATGGATTCTTAACGTCCTCGGACGAAAAATGAATACCAAGTCTCTGAGTGAACATACGTAATTCATTACGAAGTTTA